>JAWLFQ010000117.1:0-5430 GCA_041685505.1 Nitriliruptoraceae bacterium | reverse complement strand
GGCAAGCTGCTGCTGGTGCCGCGGGAGCGCGCCAACGCCCGCCGCAACCTCGTGCTCGGCTTCGCCGCGGGGATGGTGGTGGTCTCACTGCTCCTCGCGAGCTGGACGGTCGCCGCCTTCACCGGCTGAACCGGCTCCGCCCCCGTCCTGCGCCCGGTGGTCGGCGCTCCCGGCCCCGTCCTGCGCCCGGTGGTCGGCGCTCCCGGCCCCGTCCTGCGCCCGGTGGTCGGCGCTCCCGGCCCCGGGCTGCCAGCCCCGCGGCAGCGCACGGGTCCCCGGGAACAGCAGATCGACGAACCGCTCCGCGGTCGGCTGTGGTTCATGGTTGGCCAGGCCGGGCCGTTCGTTCGCCTCGATGATCACGTGGGCGGGACCCTCGACGTCCGGCACGAGCAGGTCGAGCCCGACCACCGGGATGTCGAGCACCTCGCTGGCGCGCACGGCCGCACGTGCCAGCTCCGGGTGGAGGACCTCGGTGACGTCGTGGATCGTGCCACCGGTGTGCAGGTTCGCGGTCCGGCGGACCGGGAGCTCGACCCCGGCCTCCAGGACGTCCTCCAGCCGGTAGCCCGCGTCCTCCACGGTCCGGGTCGTGGCGTCGTCGAGCGGGATGGTGGACTCCCCACCGGTCGCAGCGGCGCGACGCCGCGACGTCGCGTTGATCAGCTCCGCGATCGTGTGCTGCCCGGTGCCCGTCACCAGCGCCGGCAGCCGCACCGCCGCCGCGACGACCCGGTGGTCGATCACGACCACCCTGAGGTCGTCCCCGGTCACGAACCGCTCGAGCAGCACCTCGGGGCAGAACCGCTCGGCGAGCGCGACCGCGGTGATGAGCTCCTCCTCGGTGCGCACCCCGACCGTGATCCCCTGTCCCTGCTCGCCGCGGGCGGGCTTGACCACCACCTCGCCGTGATCGGCGAGGAAGGCGAGGTCGTCACCGTCGTGGGTGGCGACGCGACCCGAGGGGACCTCGAGGCCCGCATCGGCGAGCAGACGCCGGGTGAGCCGCTTGTCGTCGCAGCGGCTCATCGCCACGGCGTTGGTCAGCTCGGACAGCGACTCACGGGTGTGGACCGTGCGGCCGCCGTGGGTGAGGCGGAGCAGGCCGGACTCCGCATCGGTCACCTGGACCGTGATCCCCCGGCGCAGCGCCTCGTCGGCGATGAGCCGCGCGTAGGGGTTCAGGTCGGCGATGCCCTCGGCCGGCGCTGCTGCGAAGAGCCGCTCGTTGATCGGGTTCTTGCGCTTGACAGCGAACACGGGCACCCGGACGAAGCCCAACTGCTCGTACAGGGCGATCGCCGGGGTGTTGTCGTGCACGACCGACAGATCGAGGTAGGCCCGCCCGCGTCCCTGGTAGCGCTCGGCCAGCGTGCGCACCAGGGCCCGCCCGACACCGGGGCGCGAGGTCTGCGGATCGACGGCAAGGCACCACAGGCTGGTACCACCCTCCGGGTCGTTGAACGCGTAGGTGTGGTCGACCCCGGTCACGGTGCCGATCACCTCGCCCGACGCCGCGTCCTCGGCGACGAGGTAGGTGAAGGTCTGGGTGAGCTGGTTGCGCCACAGCGTCTCGGTCGGCGCCGTGACCATGCCGGCCTCGGTGTAGATCCGGTTGACGGCGTCGGCGTCGGCCTCGCTGGCCATCTTGCGGACCACGACGCCGCGCCCGGGTTGCGCGCTCGGTCGCAGGGTGTGCAACCACAACCGGTAGGTGTGGCTCGGGTCGATGAACAGCTCCTGGGGAGCCTTGCTCACCGCGACGTGGGGTTCGCGCACGTACATGCAGATGTCCCGCCGCCCGGGCTCCTCCTTGGCCACCTCGGCGACCAGGGCCTCGTGGTCGGCGAAGGTCTGGCCGAACAGCAGGCGCCCCCAGCCGCACTCCAGGGCCACGTCGGGGCGCAGGTCGCCCTTGAGGTGGTCGGGCTGGTCGTCCCAGGGACGGGTCGACAGCGCCTGGTCGAGGCCGGCGACGCTGGAGCGACGACGGTTGCGGTTGCTGCGGCGGTCACGGTCGGGGGTGCGCTGCGCCATGGCAGGCTCCTCGGGACTCGCGGTGCGGTGGGTGGGGAGCTCAGACCCCGGGAGGTCAGGGCGTCACGTCGTGGGACTGCAGCCACAGCTCGAGCAGGGCGAGCTGCCAGAGCTTGTTGCCACGCAGCGGCGTCAGCTCCTCGTTGGGCGCCGCGAGGAGCCGCTCGACGTAGCGGTCCTCGTACAGGCCCCGCTCACGGGCCTCCGGCGCGTGCAGCGCGTCGCGGACCAGATCCAGGTAGGGCCCCTGGAGGTACTTGAGCGCCGGGACCGGGAAGTAGCCCTTGGGCCGGTCGATGACCTCGTTCGGGACGACGCGGCGAGCGGCCTCCTTGAGCACGCCCTTGCCGTCCTGTGCGAGCTTGAGCTCGGGCGGGACCTGTGCGGCGATCTCCAGGACCTCGTGGTCGAGGAAGGGCACCCGGGCCTCGAGACCGGCGGCCATGGTCATGTTGTCCACACGCTTGACGGGGTCATCGACCAGCATGATCTGCGAGTCCAGTCGCAGTGCCATGTCCGTTGCGGTCTCGGCGCCCTCGCGCAGGAAGTGGCCTTCGACGAAGGCGCGGGAGACGTCCTCCTCGACCCGGTGCTCGGGCCGCAGGACCTCGGCCATCTGTGCGTGCGGGCGGTCGAAGAAGGCCGCGTGGTAGCGGTCCACTGCCTGCGACACCAGTTGCTGGCGGGATGCGCGCGGGCCGAGCTCCTCGGTCAGGGCCTGCATCGGCGGGTACCAGTGGTAGCCGGCGAACACCTCGTCGGCGCCCTGGCCCGACTGCACGACCTTGACGTGCTTCGCGACCTCCTGCGACAGCAGGTAGAAGGCCACCGCGTCGTGGCTGACCATCGGCTCGCTCATCGCGTGCACGGCAGCGCCCAGCGCGGGCAGCATGCGGTCGGTGCCGATACGGATCTGGTGGTGGTCGGTGGCGAACTCGCGGGCGATCACGTCGGAGTACTTGAACTCGTCGCCCTCCTCGCCGCCGGCGGCCTCGAAGCCGATCGAGAAGGTGTTGATGCCGGTCTGTCCCGCCTCCGCGAGCAGCCCGACGACCAGCGAGGAGTCCAGTCCGCCCGACAGCAGCACCCCGACGGGCACGTCGGCGACGGTGCGCCACTCGACGGCGCTGCGCATGGCGGCCAGCACCGCGTCCTCCCAGTCCCGCTCGCTCCAGCCGGCCTTGTCGGGGTCGCGCGTGAAGTCTGGCCGCCAGAACTCGGTGTCGGTGCTGGTGCCGTCGGCCTCGATCGCACGCGTGGTCGCCGGCGGCAGCTTGCGGACCCCGCGCAGGATCGTGTGCGGCGCGGGCACGACGGCGTGGAAGCTCAGGTAGTGGTGCAGCGCGACGGGGTCGATGGAGGTGTCGATGCCACCACCCGCGAGCAACGCCGGCAGGCTCGAAGCGAACCGCAGCCGCCCGGCGGTCTCGGCGAGGTACAGCGGCTTGATCCCGAACCGGTCCCGGGCCAGGAAGGTCCGCCCGGTGTCGCGCTCGTGGAGCACGAAGGCGAACATGCCCTGCAGGCGGTCGACGAAGCGATCGCCCCAGGCGTGGTAGGCCTTCAGGACCACCTCGGTGTCGGAGGTGGAGAAGAAGCGGTAGCCACGCTCGGCCTGCAGCTGCTCGCGGAGCTGCTGGTAGTTGTAGATGCAGCCGTTGAACGCGATCGTCAGCCCGAGGTCGGGGTCGTGCATCGGCTGGTTGCCGCAGGCCGACAGGTCGATGATGGACAGCCGCCGGTGTCCGAGCGCGATCGGTCCGGAGGCCCACAGCCCCTCGCCGTCGGGGCCGCGGTCCGACATCGTCGCGGTCATCCGGCTGACGGCGCCGACATCGGGGCTGGTGCCGTCGAGCCGGAGCTCACCGCTGAAGCCGCACATCCGGGGATCCTTCCCATCGCGGGTGGGGGCGTCGAGGGGGCTGCCGGGGCGGGGACCGGCGCGCACCGTTCGGCCGTCGGAGCGGCTGCGCGGCCGAGGTGATCGGCAGAGGCCCGCTGCGCCTCGTCCGCGGCCGGCCGCAGGGCCGGTCGCGCGTCGGTGACGACCATCGAGAGGGGGGGAGCCTAGGCGGGCAGGGGCCCAGGCGCGTGGCGAGAGCGTGGGGCAGGGCCCCACACCGCGCAAGTCCGCGGCCCCGGCCGTTCGGACGTCGGATCGTGCCCCGCACGGCCGGAGCGTCCGCCGGACCGCCGGATCGTGCCCGCGGCGGCGGGAGCGTCCGCCGGACCGCGGGATCGTGTCCGTGGCGGGCCGGACCGCCGGACCGCCGGATCGTGTCCCGCTCGGCCGGAGCATCGCCAGAGCGGCGGATCGTGGCCGCAGCCTCGGGAGCGTCCGCCGGACCGCGGGATCGTGTCCGTGGCGGCGGGAGCAGGCACGCTGCACGCTGCTGCTTCCGCCCGCCTACCTCTCCCCCGTGAGGTCCCTCCCACCGTGAGGTCACCGATGGCCACGTTCCACCTCGTCGACGCCTTCACCGACACCGCGTTCACGGGCAACCGTGCCGGGGTGGTCGTGCTCGAGCAGGGTCCCGTGGATGCCGCCTTCGCCGGCCGTCTCGCAGCGGAGGTCGGGGCCTCGGAGACCGCGTTCATCCACCCCGAGGCCGGCGCGTGGCGCCTGCGCTGGTGGACCCCGACCGTGGAGGTCGACCTGTGCGGTCACGCCACGCTGGCGGCCGCACACGTGCTCACCACGACCGGTGCCAGTCCGAGCAGCACCATGCACTTCCGTACCCGGTCGGGCACGTTGACCGCGACGCGCGGCGTCGACGGTCGGCTCTGGCTCGGTCTGCCGGCTTGGCCGGTGGCACCCCTGGCCGGGCCCCTGGACGCGGACGTGGAGACGCTGCTGGGTGGCGTGCCGGGGCGCTTCCTGGGGCGCACGATGGTGGCCCAGGCCAACGAGCTCATCGAGGTGGCCGACGTCGCCGCCCTCGACGCGGTCACCCCGGATCTCCCGGCGATGCGTGCCCTCGGTTCCGGCGGGGTGATCGTCACCGCGCCGGGCGCCGACACCGATGCCGCGATGCGCTACTTCGCACCAGCACTCGGCGTCGACGAGGACCCGGTGACCGGATCGGCGGCCTGCACGGTGGCGCCGCTGTGGGCCGCGCGGCTCGGGCGGTCCGAGGTCACGATCGAACAGCGCTCGGCCCGGGGCGGCCGGCTGTGGACGCGGGTCGAGGACGACCGTGTGGCGGTGGGTGGGCACGCCGTCACGACGATCCGCGGCGAGCTGGCCGTCGCCCCGGGGTCAGCAGCCGGTCATCCCTGACCGGCTGGCGTCCCCGCGCGCGCGACGTGGCTGGGCCGGGGACAGCAGCCGGTCATCCCTGACCCGCTGGCGTCCCCACACGCGGGAGGTGGTCGGCTGGCGGGCCCGGGCGC
>JAWLFQ010000116.1:0-5487 GCA_041685505.1 Nitriliruptoraceae bacterium | reverse complement strand
TCGTAGGAGCGGTAGGTCGTGGGCTGCACCCGGGTGCGCAGCAGCGTGAGCCACGCGTCGAGGTAGGCGTCCAGGGTCATCGCGGCGACATCCATGCCGGGATGCTGCCCGGTTCCGGGGGAGTGGGGCCGATGGATCGCCCACGCCCTGTGGACCGCGGGGACCGCTCGAGTGTGTGCTCCAGCCGCCGTGGCGAAGGTGGAGGCCGCAGGATCCCTCGCAGTTGCAGGCGCCGGCCGGGTGAGTGGGGAAGGAGCGGCATCGCCTCCTCTTCGATGCAGGTGCCGGCAGCTAGGTTCCCGGGAAAGTCGGCTCGGGGGAGAGGTAGCGGATCCGGAGGTGCACGGTGGAGCGAGCACACGACGGTAACGACGGCTGGTTGGAGCCGACCCCCTCGGAAGCGGTGCACTGCCACTGCGGCGCGTTGCTCGCTGACCGCGTCGACGGTCCGTACCTGGTGATCGACGGGGTCGAGTACCAGTTCCGGCGCCGGACGGACATGCTGACCTGTCCGGGCTGCGGCCACGACCACCCGCGCAACTCCCTGCGAGCCGGTGTCCAGGACGAGCCGTACGTCACGGGGCTGCGCCGGTCGCTAGGAGGCGGGTAGCAGCGCGTTCGCGGACGCGTCGCAGGTCGGCGACGGCCGCGTCGTGCCACCGCGCCGAGCTGTTCGAGTTGCTCCAACTGGCGCACGGTGGCCGTCTGCTGCTCGTAGCGCTCTGGTGGTACCGGTCGGTGTCGGGCTCGCCTCGAGCAGCTGTGGCGCGGCCGCGAGGCGGGCGGAACCGCAACGCGGCCCGCCACCGGCTCGCTGGGAGCCCGGTGCACCCCCGGGCCCGCCGCCCCGTGGTCGCCTACCCTCGTCGGGCGTGGCCGAGCCAGCGCGGAGGATCCGGTGGAGCGAGCGGGGGGCGGATCGATGGTGCGCGCCTCCCGTCGGGGTCGTGGCCCCGAGGCACGTCGTGCGCGTCCGCTCCTGTTCCACCTCACCACGATCGACCTGTCCCTGGCCTACCTGCTGTTGCCGCAGCTGATCGCCTTCCGGGAAGCGGGCTACGAGGTCGTGGGGGTCTCGGCGCCGGGTGACCAAGTGTCGCTGCTCGCCGAGCACGGGATCGCCCACCTGCCGCTGCGGCGCTCCACCCGCGCCGCCGACCTCGGGGCCGACCTGGCGACCGCGCGGGACTTCGCCGGCCTCTGCCGCCGCTGGCGCCCGGACATCGTGCACACCCACAACCCCAAGCCGGGGGTCTACGGGCGCGTGCTGGCGCGGCTGACCGGCGTGCCCGCGGTGGTCAACACCGTCCACGGGCTGTACGCCCTGCCGGGCGACCCCCTGGTCAAGCGCGCCGTCGTCTACAGCCTGGAGCGCATCGCGGCGACCTGCTCCGACGCGGAGCTGCTCCAGAACCCGGAGGACCTGCCCACCCTGCGGCGCCTGCGCGTCCCGGAGGACAAGCTGCACCTGCTGGGCAACGGCGTGGACCTGACCCGCTTCGATCCCGACCGGCACGCCGCGGCGCGGGCGCAGGTCCGTGCGGAGCTCGGCATCGGCGACGACGAGGTCGTGGTCGGCCTCGTCGGCCGGCTGGTCGCGGAGAAGGGTTACCGGGAGGTCTTCGACGCCGCCCGTCAGCTACGCACCACCCACCCGCAGGCCAGGATCGTCGTCGCCGGGCCGGCCGATCCCGACAAGGCGGATGCGATCACCCCCCGGGAGCTCGAGCGAGCCGAGCGCGAGGGCGGGGTGGTGTTCCTCGGGATGCACACCGAGGTGGAGCGGCTCTACCCGGCCTTCGACCTCTACTCGCTGGCCTCCTACCGGGAGGGGTTCCCCCGTTCGGCGATGGAGGCGGCCGCCATGGGCCTGCCGATCGTCGCCACCGACATCCGGGGCTGTCGGCAGGTGGTCGACGACGACCAGACGGGCCTGCTGGTGCCCGTGCGCGACGCCGCGGGTCTGGCGGCCGCGATCGGCCGGCTGGTCGCCGACCCGTCGCTGCGGGCGCGGATGGGTGTCGCCGCCCGGGCCAAGGCCGTGCGGGAGTTCGATGACCGGCAGCAGATCGCCGTGACCCTGGCCGTCTACCAGCAGCTGCTCGAGCGGTGAGAGCGGCGGTACCGCGTGGGAGCGTGCCCCCCCGGGTCGGTTCCGCCGCGGCGGCGGGGGCGTCTACGGTGGGTGGTGACCGGGGCGAGAGAGTGGGGAGGTCCGTGGGGGGCATCGTGATCGTGGGCGCCGGGGGGATGGGTCGCGAGGCCGCCGCCTGGCTGGCCGACCTGGGTCGTGACACCGAGGTCGTCGGCTTCCTCGATGACGACGCGCGCCTCCACGGCCACGAGGTGGCGGACCTGCCGGTGCTCGGCGACCGCGGGTGGCTGTCGGATCGCACCCACGAGGACCTCGAGGTGGTGGTCGCGCTCGGTGGGCCGGCAGCGCGTGCCCGGGTGGTCGCCGACCTCGACGCCCGCGGGCTCGACCTGGTCACGGTCGTCCACCCCGGCGCGACCGTGGGCCCGCGGTGCCGGATCGGGGCCGGGGCCATCGTGTGCCCGGGTGCGGTGCTGACCTGCGATGTGACCCTCGGGCGGGCGGTGATCGTGAACTACGGTGCCATGGTCGGCCACGACGGGACCGTCGGGGACCACGCCTTCCTCGCACCGGGGGTCCACCTGGCTGGCCAGGTCACCATCGGGGCGCAGGCCGAGGTCGGCATCGGAGCCGCGGTGATCCAGGGGGTGACGGTGGGGGAGCGAGCGGTGGTCGGTGCTGGAGCCGTGGTGATCCGCGAGGTGGCTGCCGACACCACCGTGGTCGGTGTGCCCGCCCGCCCGCTGACGGAGCGGCCCGCGTGATGGCCCGGTCCCCGGCGGAGCGGCCCGCGTGATGGCCGGGTCCCGACCGCCGCGCACCCCCCGGCAGCTCGCACGTACCGACCGCAGCAAGCGCGTGATCGACGTGGTCCTGACCACGATCGGGTGCGTGCTGCTCGCCCCGGTGGTCGCGGTGCTCGCGTGGCGGGTCCGGCGTGACCTCGGCGCTCCCGTCCTGTTCCGGCAACCTCGACCTGGACTGCACGGTGAGGTCTTCGAGCTCCGCAAGTTCCGGACGATGACCGAGGAGCGCGGGGCCGACGGCGAGCTGCTGGGCGACGAGGAGCGGCTCACCCCCTACGGCAGGTGGCTGCGCTCAACGTCGCTGGACGAGCTGCCGGAGCTACTGAACGTGCTGCGCGGGGACATGTCCCTGGTCGGCCCGCGGCCCCTGCTGGTGGCCTACCTCGACCGCTATACCCCGGAGCAGGCGCGCCGCCACCAGGTGCGGCCGGGGATCACCGGCTGGGCGCAGATCAACGGGCGCAACGATATGCCGTGGCCCGACAAGCTGGCGCTGGACGTGTGGTACGTGGACCACCGCAACGTGGTCCTGGACCTCAGGATCCTGCTGCGCACCCTGTGGGTGACCCTGCGACGGCAGGGTGTCAGCCTCGAGGGACACGCCACGACGGTGCCCTTCCAGGGCACCGAGGCACGCGACGACGACGGCCCGTCCGGGCAGGCGGGGTCGGGCCGGGGAACGAGCGAGCGATGAGCGCAGAGCACAGCGACAGCCTGGAGATCCGTGCGGCGGTCGACGACGACCTGCCGCAGATCTTGGACCTGCTCCAGTCGTCGCTCGGCTGGGTTCCCGACGAGCAGTACGCGGCCTTCTACCGGTGGAAGCACCACGACAACCCCTTCGGCCGCTCGCCCGCCTGGGTCGCCGTCGCCGACGAGCGCATCGTTGGCCTGAGGGTCTGGTTGAGGTGGAGGTTCCGGCGCGGGGGACGCAGCTGGGACGCCGTGCGGGCGGTGGACACCGCCACCCACCCCGACCATCAGGGACGGGGGATCTTCCGGCGGCTGACCACCTCCTCGGTGCAGACCCTGACCGAGCAGGGCGTCGCGCACGTGTTCAACACCCCCAACGAGCAGTCCCGCCCCGGCTACCTCAAGATGGGGTGGGAGGAGGTCGGCAAGCTGCCCGTCGGTGTGCGGTTCCGCTCGCCGCTCAGTGCCGTCTCGGCGGTGCGTGCCCGGGTCCCCGCCGACAAGTGGTCGCTGCCCACCGACGCCGGCCTCCCCGCCGCTGAGGCGCTCGCTGACGACGACCACCTCGAGGCCCTGTTGGCGGTGCTCCCCGACGACCGGGTACGGACCGACCTGAGCGTCGAGGTGCTGCGGTGGCGGTACGGGTTCGCGCCGCTGCACTACCGCGCCGTCACCGAGGACGGCGGCGTGGCGCTGTTCCGGGTGCGGCGGCGTGGCCCTGCCACGGAGGGGGTGATCGGGCACGTGCTGGCCCCGGACCGCACGATCACCCGTCGCCTCGTGGCCCGCGTGGCCGAGGCCACCGGTGCCGACCAGGTGCTGCGCATCACCGACGAGCCGTCGCTGCGCGGCAGGGAGCTGCCCCTGCCCGGTGGCGGGCCGATACTGACCTGGCGGGCCCTGGCGAGCACGCAGATGCCGCAGCTCGAGGAGTGGGACCTGACCATGGGGGACGTGGAGCTGTTCTGAGCGGGCCGCACAGGGCCGTGGCGAAGGAGGGGACCGCATGGGCAAGCCGGTGGGTGGGCACGGCCCGCGCCGCGCTAGCAAACACGGCCCGCGCCGCGCTAGTGAGCACGGCCCGCGCCGCGCCATCAAGCGCGGGCTGGCAGCCGCCGCCACGCCGTTGGCGGGTCGACCCCCGAGGGGTGCGACCCTGCTGATCTACCACCGGATCGGTGACGGCACTGCCGACGAGCTCGACGTCGCGACCGAGGTCTTCGACGCCCAGGTCGAGCTGCTGGCTGAGCAGCCCGTCCGCTCCCTCGACGACGCCCTGGACGCGCTGGATCGCGGGGACACCTCGCCGTCGGTGGTGTTGACCTTCGACGACGGCTTCGACGGGGTGTACGAGCACGCCTGGCCCCGGCTGCGCGCCGCCGGGCTGCCCTTCACGATCTACCTCGCCACCGCCTACCTCGGCGGCGTCATGCGCTGGCCCGGCTCGACGGCCACGGGCGTGCCTGGGCGGGGCCTGAGCTGGGAACAGCTCGAGGAGCTCGCCGCCTCCGAGCTGGTCACCCTCGCCAACCACACCCACACCCACGCCCTGCCCGAGGAGCTGTCCGCCGAGGAGCTCGACCGGTGCTCGGCCGCGCTGGAGTCCCACCTGGGCGTGGTGCCCCGCCACTTCGCCTACACCTGGGGCAGGCCCGTCCCGCGGGCGTTGCCCCTGCTGCGCGAACGGTTCCGCTCCGCGGCGACGGGCACGCTGGGACGCAACCTGCCGGGGACGGACCGGATGCTGCTGTCCCGGGTCCCGGTGCGTGCCAGCGACCCCCTGCCCTTCTTCGCCGCGAAGCTGTCGGGCGGGCTCGGTCCGGAGCGGGCCTACGCGGGCATCGTGGCCGGTGCCAAGCGGCTCGGGGTGGGTTGACGGGGTCTTGGCGGCCG
>JAWLFQ010000038.1:17793-22462 GCA_041685505.1 Nitriliruptoraceae bacterium | reverse complement strand
AGGAGCGTTCGTGTCGGTGGAACGTGCAGTCCGCTACATCTTCGTCACCGGTGGGGTGTCCTCCGCGCTCGGCAAGGGGATCACCGCCGCCTCGCTCGGACGGCTCCTCAAGGCGCGGGGCCTGAAGGTCACCCTCCAGAAGCTCGATCCCTACCTCAACGTCGATCCCGGGACGATGAACCCCTTCGAACACGGTGAGGTGTTCGTCACCGAGGACGGCGGCGAGACCGATCTGGACCTCGGCCACTACGAGCGGTTCATCGACGAGAACCTCTACCGCGGTTCCAGCGTCTCCTCGGGGCAGATCTGGCTGTCGGTGATCGACAAGGAGCGGCGCGGGGACTATCTCGGCAAGACCGTGCAGGTGATCCCCCACATCACCGACGAGATCAAGGACCGCATCCGGGCGGTGGCGCACGACGCGGACGCCGACGTGGTCATCGTCGAGGTGGGGGGCACGGTCGGTGACATCGAGGGGCTGCCCTTCCTCGAGGCCATCCGCCAGTTCCGGGCCGAGGTGGGCCGTGACAACCTCCTCTACCTGCACTGCGCCCTGGTGCCCTTCATCGCAGCGTCGGGGGAGCTGAAGACCAAGCCGGCGCAGCACTCGGTCCGGGAGCTGCGCTCCATCGGCATCCAGCCCGACGTGCTGGTGCTGCGCAGCGACCGGCCCCTGGACGACGAACTGCGTCGCAAGGTGGCCATGCAGTGCGACGTGGACCTCGAGGCGGTCATCTCCGCCGTCGACGCCCCGTCGCTGTACCAGGTGCCCCTGCTGCTGCGTGACGAGGGTCTGGACGAGGTGGTGGTCCAACGCCTGGGCCTGCCCCGGGTCGAGCCGGATCTGCGTGAGTGGGAACAGCTCGTGGCGCGGGTGCACGCCGCCCGGGACCGTGTCACGGTGGCGATCGTCGGCAAGTACGTGGGGCTTCCCGACGCCTACCTCTCGGTGGTGGAGGCGCTGCGCCACGGCGGACTCGCCGGAGGCATCGAGGTGGAGCTGCGCTGGATCGCCTCCGACGATCTCGCCGGCGCCGAGGCGCCCCCCGACGCCGAGGCCGAGGACGGCGTCAACCGGCTGCTGTCCGGTGTGGACGGGGTGCTCGTGCCGGGAGGCTTCGGGGTCCGTGGGGTGGAGGGCAAGATCGCCGCCATCCGGTGGGCCCGCCACCACGACGTGCCCTTCCTGGGGCTGTGCCTCGGGCTGCAGTCCGCGGTGATCGAGTTCGCCCGCGCCGAGGCGGGCCTCGAGGGTGCGCACTCGGCGGAGTTCGACGCCGCCTGCGCCCACCCGGTCATCGACCTCATGCCCGACCAGCGCGAGATCACCGACAAGGGTGGGACGATGCGGCTCGGGACCTACGCGGCGCGACTCGCGGAGGGTTCCAGGGTGCGTGCCCTCTACGGCGACGAGCCCGTGATCACCGAGCGGCACCGGCACCGCTACGAGGTCAACAACCGCTACCGCGCCCAGCTCGAGGCGGCGGGGTTGCGGTTCCCGGGGCTGTCGCCCGACGAGCGGCTGGTCGAGTTCATCGAGCTCGCGGACCATCCCTTCTTCGTCGCGACCCAGGCCCACCCGGAGCTCAAGTCACGTCCCAACCGGCCGCATCCGCTCTTCGCCGGCTTCGTGCGCGCCGCGCTGCAGCACCAGCGTGAAGCCTCCGGACGGCTGCCGGTGGAGCTGGACGAGCCCACCGCCGGCGAGCTCGACGCCGCGTCGCGTGTCGAGCCCGCCCTGGGAGGTCAGGCATGAGCGCCGCATGGTTCGAGACCGTCGGCAGCCGCACGGCCTACGAGGGGTTCTCCAGCGTGCGGGTGGACCGGGTCCGCACACCCGATGGCGAGGAGGTGGAGCGCGAGGTGGTCGAGCGTCCCACTGCTGTCGGCGTGGTCCCCCTGGCGCCCGACGGCAGGGTCCTGCTGCTGCACCAGTACCGCCAACCCGCGGGGCGACCGCTGATCGAGATCCCCGCGGGGTTGATGGACGTCGACGGCGAGGAACCGGCCGACACCGCCCAGCGGGAGCTGATCGAGGAGCTCGGCATGCGGGCGGGATCCTTGCGCGCCCTCACGGTGTTCTTCAACTCCGCCGGGTGGACCGACGAGGTCACCCACCTCTACCTCGGGCGGGATCTGCAGCCCGCCGACGCGCCCGAGGGCTTCGTCGCCAAGGCGGAGGAAGCCCACCTCGAGGTCGTGTCGCTGTCCCTGACCGACGCGGTCGCCGCGGTGCGGGACGGGGAGATCACCGACGCCAAGACCATGGTCGGCCTGCTGCTGGCCCACAGCCGCCTGGAGGAGTGAGCACCCCCGCCGACGCCCCGGGCGACCAGGAGCCCTCCGAGGACGCTGCGCTGCCGCACCGCGCGGCCTACCTGGCGCATCTCGCCGTCGAGCGGGGCCTGGCGGACAACACCCTACGGGCCTACGCACGCGACCTCGCGGTCTACGCCCGCTACCTCGCAGCGGTCGGCATCACCGACCCCACGACGGTGACCCCGCAGGACCTGGAGGCCTACCTGGTATGGCTCCGCGAGCAGCGCACCGGCACCCGCGGGCGGCCCTACGCCGCCAGCACCCTGGCACGGCTGGTGGTCGCGGTCCGTGGCTACCACCGCTTCCTGCTGCACGACGAGCTCGCCGGTGAGGACCCCAGCGCCCACCTCGGGACCCCACGTTCCGCCCGGCCGCTGCCCAAGGCCCTGTCGGTGGCGGAGGTGGAACGGCTGCTCACCGCTCCCACGGGGAGCGGTCCCCGGGTGCTGCGTGACCGGGCCCTGCTCGAGCTGCTGTACGGCGCGGGGCTGCGCATCTCCGAGCTCGTGGGACTGGATGTCGATGATCTCGATGCCGTGGAACGGCTCGTGCGCGTGCGCGGCAAGGGCGATGCCCAGCGCCTGGTGCCCTTCGGCGAGCCCGCGGCCGAGGCCGTGGACGCGTGGCTGGTCCAGGGCCGCCCGGCGCTCGCACCCCGTGGCCCGGCGGTCTTCCTCAACGCCCGCGGGGGGCGGTTGACCCGGCAGGGCGCGTGGAAGCTGATCACCGGCCACGCCGCGCGGGTGGAGCTGGCCGACCGCGTCTCGCCCCACACCCTGCGGCACAGTTTCGCCACCCACCTGCTCGACGGCGGGGCGGACGTGCGCGTGGTGCAGGAGCTGCTCGGGCACGCGAGCGTGACCACCACGCAGATCTACACCCTGGTCAGCCGTCAGGCGCTGGCCGAGGTGTACCGTCGCACGCACCCGCGATCGGGTGCGTAGACCGCACGACACCGTGCACCACCAGGGGGGTGCGGCACGGCAGGCAACGGCGCAGGAGCAGCCATGACCGCAGACCAGGGGACCGACCCGGTGTCGCTCGACGTACCGGTGCTGATCGGGCGCAAGCGTGACGGTGGGACGTTGCGCGCCGAGGAGCTGGCCGCGCTGGTGGACGCCTACCTCGCCGGCGGGGTCGATGACGCGCAGATGGCCGCGTTGCTGATGGCCGGGGTGATCCGTGGCTTCTCCGAGCAGGAGGCGATCGCGCTCACCGACGTGCTGCTCGCCTCCGGCGACCGTGTGGACCTCTCGGCGCTGGCGGGCCCGACGGTGGACAAGCACTCCACCGGTGGCGTCGGCGACACCACCACCCTGATCGTGGCGCCGATCCTGGCGGCGGCCGGCTGCCAGCTGGCGAAGCTGTCGGGTCGTGGGCTCGGCCACACCGGCGGGACCCTGGACAAGCTGGAGGCGATCCCCGGTTTCCGCGTCGATCTGAGCACGGCCGAGCTCACAGCACAGGTCGCCGAGGTCGGCATGGCGGTCGCGGCCGCCACCGCGGACCTGGTCCCCGCGGACAAACGGCTCTACGCCCTGCGGGACGTGACCGGCACCGTCGCCTCGACCGCGCTGATCGCCTCCAGCGTGATGAGCAAGAAGCTGGCCGGCGGTGCGCAGCACGTGCTGCTGGACGTCAAGCTCGGTGACGGCGCGTTCCTGCGCGCCCCCGAGCAGGCCCACGCCCTCGCCGAGCTGTGCGTGCGCATCGGCGTGGCACGCGGTCGACGGACCGCGGCCCTGGTCACCGACATGTCCCAGCCGCTCAGCGACGCGATCGGCAACGCCCTGGAGGTCGGTGCCGCCATCGAGGTGCTGGCGGGCGTGCGGGGCGGGCGGCTGCGCGAGCTGAGCCTGGCCCTCAGCGCGGCTGCCCTGGAGCTCACGGGCCGCTCGCCCGAGGACGCGGCGACCACCGCGGCGCACCTGCTCGACGGTGGTGCCGCCCTCGAGCGCTTCCGGGCCTTCGTCGGGGCCCAGGGCGGCGACCGTGGGGTGGTCGACGATCCCTGGGCCCTGCTGCCCCGCGCGCCCGTGGTCGCCGAGTGGCGGCCGGGTGCCGGTCACGTCACCGTGACGGGGTGCCAGCGTCTGGGAGAACTCGCACGACGGCTGGGGGCCGGCCGGTCCCGGGCCGGTGAGGAGCTCGACCTCGGCGTCGGGCTCGAGGTGCTGGTGCGCACCGGTGACGTGCTCGCCGCCGAGGACGTGGCGGTGCGTGTCCACGCCGCGAGCGATGCGGCCGCCGACGCCGTGCTGGCCGATCTCCCAGAGGTGCTGCGCCTCGGCGACGATCCCGTCGAGGCGCCGCCCCTGCTCCACGGGCGGGTCGGGCTGGAGTGAGGCCG
>JAWLFQ010000038.1:14236-17693 GCA_041685505.1 Nitriliruptoraceae bacterium | reverse complement strand
GTGCGCCTCAGCTGCGGCGCACCAGTCCCCGGCGGTAGGCCTCGGCGACGGCCTGGGCCCCCGTCTCCACGCCGAGCTTGGTGTAGATGCTCGTGAGGTGGTTCTTCACGGTCTTGATCGACAGGAACAGCCCGTCGGCGATCTCGCCCGGGCGCTGCCCCTCGGTCAGCAGCGCGAGGATCTCACGCTCACGCGCGGTGAGGCCGAGGTCGCTGGTCGTCGAGCGGCCCGCGGCGATCTCCATCACCCGGGTCGCCACGCCCGAGCTGAGGTAGGAGCCGCCGTCGCGGACCGCGCGCAGGGCCTCGAGCAGCTCGTCCACCGACGCGGACTTCGACACGAACCCCTTGATCCCGAGCGAGACGGCACGCTGCAGGCTGGCATCGTCGTCATGCATCGACAGCAGCAGCACGGCCACCTCCGGGTGGTCGGCGCGCAGGCGCTCGGCCACGGCCAGGCCGTCCTTGCCGGGCATGGCGATGTCCAGCACCACGAGGTCCGGCTCGTGGGTGGTCACCGCCTGGAGTGCCGCCAGGCCGTCCGCCACCTCGGCGACGACCTCCATGCCCTCCTCCGCGCTGATCGCCTTGACGATGCTCTGGCGGATCAGCGCGTGGTCGTCGGCGACGACGACGCGCACGGCCATCTCAGCTGCTCCCCGTCGGCAGGATCGGTTCCCGCGGCAACGTTAGGGCCACGATCGTGCCGCCGCCGGGCGCGTCACGCACAACCAGTTCCCCGCCGAGCCGTGCAGCCCGGTCACGCATCGAGTGCAAGCCGACGCCGCCGCCGGGGTGGGGTGAGACGCTGCGCAGTCCCACCCCATCGTCGCGGACGGTCAGGGTCGCTGCACCGGCCTCGCTGCCGAGCGTGACGTCGATCCGCGCGGCGTCGGCGTGGCGCAGCGCGTTGGACAGGGCCTCCTGGGCGATGCGGAAGACCTCGTCGGCCCGCTCGGGCGCCAGCAGCACCCGGTCGTCGAGCGTCAGGGTGAGCAGCGGGCCGTGGCGGGAGCGCAGGTCGTCGAGGTAGCGCGAGAGCAGGGCCCCGAGGTCGGAGGCGGCGGGGGCGCGCAGCCCCGCGATGGTGCCGCGCAGGTCCCCGAGCGCAGCTTCGGCGACGCGCGCCAGCCGGTCCAGCTCAGCGGGATCGATGCCGTCGTTGCGGGCCAGTAGCCCGAGCTCGAGCTGGAGGTGCGCCAGGGACTGGGCGACCCCGTCGTGGAGTTCGCTGGCGATGTGACGGCGGGCTGCGTCGGCGGCGCGCAGTTGGGTACCACCGAACAACCGGGCGTTCTCGAGCGCCAGGCCACCGTCGGCTGCCAGGGTCCGCAACCGCGTGCGGGCGGCACGCGCGTGCTCGACGGTGTCGAAGCCCGCGAGCAGGACGCCGGTCGGCGGTCTGTCCGTGCCGAGCGCGAGCAGGTGCCAGGCGACCGGCTCGGTGCCGAGCAGCTCGGCCAGCTGCACCGGCAGATCGCCGCGATCGGCGCGCAGAGGACGACCGCGCGCCACCAGATCCTCGAGCTCGCTGTAGCTGAGGCGCGTTCCCGCAGGCGGGTGCAGACCCGTCGCGGCGGACACCAGCAGCTCGTCACCCCACCGCACCAGGACCAGACCGGCCTCGGCACCCGGGAGGTGACGCAGTTCCGCGACGACGGCTGCGGTCACCGTGCCGAGGTCGAGCCCGCCCGGGAGGTCGTCGGCGATGTCGCTGAGGGATGCCAGCAGCCGGTTCGCCTCCTGCATGGCCAGACGATCGCGCACGGCGCGGTCGCTGAGCAGTTGCGCGGCACTGGCGGTGAGCACACCGATCATCGGCAGCAGCAGGACCATGGCGAGCACCCCGTCGTCCTGCCAGGTCCCCGGCGGGCCGCGGAACGCGGCGGAGACCGCCACCACCAGGGCCATGGTGGCGCCGGTGCCCAGACCCGCCAGCAGGCCCCCCTGGGCCGCCGTGCCGGCGACGGCCACCAGCAGGAAGGGCAGGAAGGCGCTGGTCGCGGTCCCGCTGAACACCGCGAGCAGTGCGGCCACCACCAGGTCCGCGCTGCGCAGGTACCGGTCGCGTCGTGCCAGACCGGTGGCGATCACGTAGACGTTGAGGCCCAGCACGACCAGGATGAGGTCGGCGAAGCGGCCGTCGAGCAACAGCAGCACGACGGACAGCAGCGCTGCCGCCAGCCGGGCCCACCGCTCCAGCCCGACGGCGGACAGGCCCTTGGCGAGACGATCCCCCGGCCGTTGCAACCACAGGGGCGCGGCACCCGAGCTGCGGTTCTCAGCCCGGGCGTCGGGCGGCGAGATCCCTTCGCTCGCGGTACCCGCGTGTTCGCGCTGCCGGGCCACGGACCGCTCCTGGCGTGCCGGGGCTCGCTACCGTCCGTGACCCGAGGGGCACCGGACGGCCCGGACCCACGCCCGGACCCCGCACCCCTGGCACCCTACCCAGCGCCCCCGATCCCGACCGGATCGCCCCCGGGCAGCCGCCCCGTAACCACACTCCAGGAGCACCGGTGGCGCAACCGATCCCCAGCGCTGCGGCGGCGCCCCGCGCCGCCGGTGTGGCACCCGCGCCGGTCGCCGGGCGCCTGCTGCCGCTGCGGCGCCTGACCGTGGCGGATGTGCTCGACGGCGCCTACCGGCTGTTCCGGGCGGTGTTGGGTCCCGCGGTGCTGCTGGTGCTGGTCATCATGGGACCGTTGCAGCTGGTGACCAACCTGCTCCTGGACCGGATCGCCCCCGGGATCGTCGGTGGGGGGATCACGGGGCTGGTCGACCTCGACCCCGCGGCGGGTATGGGCTCCGAGGTCGCGCTCCTGACCACGACCGTGGCGAGCAGCCTGCTCGGCACGATCCTGTCCCTGATCGCCGCGGCGGCGGTCACCGCCCTGATCCTGGCCGTGGACCGGGGTGAGGACGCCGGGCTCGGTGTCGCGTTGCGCACCGCCCTGTCGGTCCTGCTGCGCGTGCTCGTGGCCTCGCTGCTGCTGGGCATCCTCGGTGGGGTGGTGCTGGTCGGCGTGACGCTGCTCAGCGTGGTGGTGGCGTTGGTCCCGGTGCTGGGCCTCATCGTGCTGCTGCTGGTGCTCCCGCTGCTGCTGGGCGGCACCGCCGCCTTCCTCGCGCTGCTCTCGCTGGTCGTGCCCGTCGCGGTGGTGGAGCGCACCGGGCCGCTGGCGACGGTGTCGCGCACCCTGTGGGTGTTCAGCCGCGCGCCGCTGCGCATCGTGGGGCTGAGCCTGCTGCTGGGGATCGTGGTCGGGGTGTTGCGCCTGGCGGTGCAGCTGCCCTTCCTCCTGATCTCCGAGGTGGCGGGCGCGGCCGGGTGGGCGGTCGAGTCCCTCGGGGCGGTCGCCGGCCAGCTGTTGAGCGTGCCCGTCACGGCGGCGGCGGCGCTGCTGATCTACCTCGACGTCCGGGTGCGGGTCGAGGGTCTCGACCTGCGGGTGCGGGCG
>JAWLFQ010000038.1:0-14136 GCA_041685505.1 Nitriliruptoraceae bacterium | reverse complement strand
GGCCAGCTGTTGAGCGTGCCCGTCACGGCGGCGGCGGCGCTGCTGATCTACCTCGACGTCCGGGTGCGGGTCGAGGGTCTCGACCTGCGGGTGCGGGCGCGGGAGGTCGCAGCGTCGGCGGCAGGTGCAGGAGCCGGCGGCCCCGCGGGGCAGCGGCCGTGAGGACCGAGCTCGTCCACGACCCCGAGGCCGTCCGTCAGCTGGCCCGCGAGCTGGTGTCCGAACCGCCCTTCCGTGCGGGCGCGCCCGGGCCGCTGCGCCGCGCGCTGCAGCAGCTCCTCGACGCGCTCGGGGACCTGCTCGGCACCGTGCTCGGCACCGTCGCCACGGTGCCCGCGGTCGCCTGGCTGGTCGCGGGCCTCGGCATCGGGGTCGTGGCGGTGGTGGTGTGGCGGGCGACCCGCGGCGCGACGTTGGGGCGTGGTCAGGAGGCGGTGGTGCCGTCGTCGGCCGCGGCACGCCCGGCAGCCGCGTGGGCCGCCGAGGCCGATCGGCTGGCTGCTGACGGGCAGCTGGAGCAGGCACTGCGGTCCCGCTACATCGCGGCGGTGGTCACCCTGATCGAGCAGGGCGTGGTCGAGGACGTCGCGGGACGCACGATCCGGGAGCTGGATGCGGAGCTGGCGACCCGTGCCCCCGACATCCGTTCCGAGCTGTCGCGGGTCGGCAGCCGGGTCGAGGCCGTGGTGTACGGCGACCAGCCTGCCGCCACCGCCGACCTGGACCTCGCGGCGGTCGCGCTGCGCGCCGCCCGCCGCCAGCGCGGCGGGGTAGGGGTGGGGGCGCGCCCGTGACCGCACCCGGAACCACCACCGAGCCGCCGGGCGCGCCGGGCGCGGGCTCGCGCACCCGTCGGGTGCTGGCGGCCGCCGTCGCGATCGCCGCTGTGGTGGCCGGCGTGCTGGTGGCGGGGCCGCCGAGCAGCGAGCTGCCCCTCGAACCGCGGGGTGTCGGCCCCCAGGGTCTCGGCGCACTGGTGGCGACCCTGGAAGGTCTCGACGTCGAGGTGACGGTGAGGCTCGAGCCTCCCGAGGACACCGCCACGCGGGCACTGCTGCCCGTCGATCGACTGGACGCGGCAGCGCGTGCGTCCTGGGGCGAGTGGGTCGCACGGGGCGGGACCCTGGTACTGGCCGATCCCGCCTCGTCGCTGACCGATCTGCGCCCGCTCGGCAGCGACCGGTTCCTGGGCCGCGACGAGCGCGCACCCGGGTGTGCGCTCCTCCCGGAGGTCGCCGAGGTGCGCCAGGGTGGCTGGGATGGGCTGGAGGTCCCGGAGGACGCCGTGCGCTGTTTCCCCGTCGGCGACGACGAGGGGGCCTGGCTGGTGGTCGAGGCCCGGGGTGAGGGGTCGCTGGTGGTGCTCGGTGGTGCCGAGCCGTTGACCAACGCGCTGATCGACCAGGCCGACAACGCCGTGCTGGCGGCGTCGCTGCTGGGGCCGGCACCCGGTGACCGGCTCGTCATCGTCCCGCGCGATCCGGGCGCGGACGCGACGGGGGACGGCCTCCTGGCGCTGGTGCCGGACCGTGTGTGGGGCGCCATGGCCCTGGTGGTGCTGGCGCTCGCCCTGGCCGTGCTGTGGCAGGGTCGGCGCGACGGGCCGGTGGTCCACGAACGCCTCCCTCCGGTGCTGCCGAGCGCGGAGCTCGCCCGATCGGTCGCCGGGCTGCTGCAGCGGGCCGGCGACCGGCACGATGGGGGCGAGCGGCTGCGGCGGGCCACCCGGCGCAGCGCGGTCCGCACCCTCGGTCTCGATCCGGCGACGCCGCCCCACACCCTGATCCGCACGGTCACCGAGCGCACCAGCGTGCCGTCCGATACCGCCGAACTGGCCCTGGGCACCGGACGCATCGAGGACGACGCGACCCTGGTGGAGGTCGCCGAGGCCTGCACCCGCGTGCGTGCCGAGCTGCGCCGCCCACCGTCCGACACCGCGACGTCCCCCGATCCTGCGAGGTCCTGATGTCCACCGAGCTTCCCAGCAAGCCACCCGCCCCGCCGCGCCAGGACGCCGCCGCCGCCGAGCGCGCGGTGGCGGCCCGCGCTGCCCTCGACCGCGTCCGCACCGCGATCGGCACGGTGATCGTGGGACAGGAGGGCGTGGTCACGGGGCTGGTCACCGCCCTGCTCGTGCGCGGTCACGTCCTGCTGGAGGGGGTACCGGGCGTGGCAAAGACCCTGCTGGTCACCACCCTGGCCCGCAGTCTGGAGCTCGGCTCGACCCGGGTGCAGTTCACCCCGGACCTGATGCCCGCCGACGTGACGGGGCAGACGATCCTCGACCGCAGCGGTGAGGGCTTCCGCTTCCGCGAGGGTCCGGTGTTCACCAACCTGCTGCTGGCCGACGAGATCAACCGCACCCCCCCGCGTACCCAGGCGGCGCTGCTCGAGGCGATGCAGGAACGCCAGGTCTCCGTCGACGGGACGGCCCGGCCGCTGCCCGAACCCTTCCTGGTGGTCGCCACCCAGAACCCCGTGGAGCACGAGGGCACCTACCCCCTGCCCGAGGCGCAACTCGACCGGTTCCTGTTCAAACTGCAGGTGCCCTACCCGTCACGGGACCAGGAGCTGGAGATCGTGGCGCGCCACGCCGTCGACAGCGACGCCGGTGGACCCGCCGACATCGAGGTGGCAGCGGTGGCCGGGCCGGCGGATCTGGCTGCAGCCCGCGACGCGGTGCGTGGCGTGATCGTCAGCGAGGAGGTCCGTGGCTACCTCGTCGACCTGGTGCGGGCCACCCGCGAGGCGCCGGCGGTCGAGCTCGGTGTCAGCCCCCGAGGTGCCACGATGCTGCTCCACGCCGCCAAGGCCTGGGCGTGGCTGGCAGGCCGCAGCTACGTCACCCCCGACGAGGTCAAGGCCGTGGCCAAGCCGACCCTGCGCCACCGGCTGGTCCTGCGGCCCGAACTGGAGCTCGAGGGTGCCGACGCCGACGGTGTGCTCGACGGGCTGCTGGCCAGCGTCCCGGTGCCCCGGTGAGCAGCGACGTCCTCCCACCCGGCGGCAGCGGCGCGGAGGTCGCCGCACCCGGTGGCGCGCCCGAAGGGCCCCCGGCCGACACCGACGAGACCGCCCAGCCAGCGTCGGCCTCCCCTCCGCCGAGGTGGTCACGCAGCTGGTGGGCGGGTGTGCTCCCGGTGCCGAGCGGGCGGCTCGCGGCGCTGACGATGGTCGCCGCCGTCGCCGCACTGCTGCTCCCACCCGGCGCGTCCGTGGTCCTGGCAGCGGTCGTGCTGCTGGCCGGGATCGTCGATGCCCTCCTCGCCCCCGCGCCGTGGCGGGTGGGCGTCGCCCGCGAGCTGCCGGCGGTCGTCCCACTGGGCCGGACCGGTGCGGTGGCCTGGCGGCTGCACAACCCCACGGGCAGACGGCTGCGCGTGGGTGTGGTCGATGAACTCGCGCCTTCGCTGGGTGCCGCCGCACGCCGGGTCCGGGCCCGCGTGCCTGCGCACGGCCGCAGCCGTGCCACCTCGACGTTGTCACCGACCCGGCGTGGCACCTTCACCCCTGCGGCGGTGACGGTGCGGGTGGCGGGGCCGGCCGGGCTCGCCACCCGGCAGGCCCGCCGCGAGCTGCCCGGACGCATCGAGGTCCACCCGAGCTTCCGCTCCCGTGATGCCGCTGAACTGCGGGTGCGGCGCGCCCGCATCCTCGAGCAGGGCGTGCGCTCCGTGCGTGGCCGCGGCACGGGCACGGAGTTCGAGCTCCTGCGCGAGTACGTCGAGGGCGACGAGTTCCGCCACCTCGACTGGGCGGCGACGGCCCGGCGCGGCACCCCGATCGTGCGCACCTTCCGGGCCGAGCGCAACCAGACCGTGCTGGTGCTGCTGGACACGGCCCGGACCACCGCCGGGCTGGTCGAGGGGGTGCCCCGCCTCGACCACGCGATGGATGCGACCCTGGCGCTGGCGACGGTGGCCACCCACCTGGGCGACCGCACCGGGCTGCTCGGCTTCGGTGCGGGCGTGCACACCCTGGTGGCGCCGCGGCGGGACAGCGGCCAACTGCGCCGGTTGGCGGGCGCCATGCACACCCTGGAACCCGAGCTGGGGGAGGCCGGCTACCGCGCCGCCTTCGCCGCCGCCCTGGCCCGCTTCCGGCGCCGCGCGTTGCTGGTCGTACTCACCGAGCTGGCACCGGGGGCCGTGGAGGAGACCCTGCTGCCCGCGTTGCCGCTGCTGACCCGCGAGCACGCCGTGGTGGTCGCGGCCGTGCGCGACCCGGCGCTCACCGAGCTGCGCGACCGGGTGCCCGCCGGGGTGGAGGACGCCTACGCCGCGGCCGCTGCCAGCGACGTCCTCACCGCGCGCGAGCGCATCGCCACCCGCCTGCGTGCGGCGGGGGCGCGGGTGGTGGACGCGCCGCCGGGCGAGCTGGCGGCCCGGCTGTGCGACACCTACCTCGACGTCAAGGTCCGCGGCGGCTGGTGAGGCGGGGTCGTCATCCCCCCGGCCCTTCGCCGAGCGCGCCGGTGCGCCCGTCCGCCGCCGCGCGTCGCCCGGCGACCACCATCCACAGCACGAAGGCCGCCCACACCGCCGCACCCGTGCCCACGCGCGCCCAGGTCGGCCACGGCGCGGCGGTGACGTAGCCCTCCAGCAGGCCCGCGACGAGGAACACCAGGACCAGCCCGAGCACGATCACCACCGCGCGGCGGCCCTCCTCGGTCAGCGCGGCCGTGCGGGTGCGGTCGCCGGGTGCCAGCGCGGCCCAGCCGAGCCGCAGCCCCGCACCGCCGGCGATGAACACCGCGGTCAGCTCCAGCATCCCGTGGGGCAGGATCAGGGTCCAGAAGGTGAGCGCGTCGCCGGCGGCGTGGAACAACCCGGCCGCCAGGCCGACGTTGACCCCGTTGAGGATGAGCACGTAGAGCGTCGGCAGGCCCCACAGCACACCCATCCCGAAGGCCATCGCCCCCACGGCCGCGTTGTTGGTGAACACCCGCGCGGCGAAGGCCGTCCCGGGTTCGGAGGAGTAGTAGGCCTCGAAGTCCTCCTCGAGGTAGGCACGCCGCACCTCCTCGGGGCCGGACGCGGCCACGGCCTCGGGGGAGGTGGCCAGCCACACCGCCATGACCGCGAAGCTCGCGACGAACACCAGCGTCGACACGGCGATGGGCAGACGGGCGTGCCACACCGCGGCCGGGAAGGTCCGGGTGACGCCCTCGACCAGCGCACGCCAGGTCCGCGGCCGGGTGCCGTGGACCACCGCGGAGGAGCGTGCCACCCGTCGCGACAGCGCAGCCGTCAGCTCGGCATCACCGAGGTGGGTGCGTGCGACCGACAGCTGAGAGCTCACCCTCAGGTGCAGGTCGACCAACTCGTCGAGCTCGGTGGGGGAGAGGCTGCGGGGATCGCGGCGCGCCCGCTCGACCAGCGCATCGAGCCGCGCCCAGCCCGGCTGGTGCGCGGCGATGAAGGCGTCGACGGTGGTGGTGATCTGGGACCTCGGGCGGGCTGGACGGCACGGACCGGCAGCGTACGCTGCGTCACCCCGATGGTGAGGCGAGATGTGACCAGCAGCGCGCCCGTGCGCCGGGACGAGCACGGGTTCGTCACCCCCGATGCCGTGGCGCTCGACCTCGAGGTCGCCACCGTCGGCTCACGCGGCGTGGCCTACCTGCTCGACCTGGCGCTGTTCCTGCTGGTGGCGCTGGTGTTGAGCCTGATCCAGGTCGCGCTGCTCGGCGGGGAGTGGTTCCAGGGGGGGCTCGGGGTGTCGATCGCCCTGCTGCTGGCCTTCGCATGGCAGTTCGGCTACCCGATCGGCTTCGAGACCCTGTGGGGTGGTCGCACCCTCGGCAAGGCCGCGCTCGGGCTGCGGGTGGTGACCGTTGAGGGCGCGCCGGTCGGCGTGCGGCACGCCACGATCCGGGCCGTGACCGCACCCGTGGAACTGCTGCTGACCAGCGGGTTGGTGGCGGGCCTGTCCTCCTTCCTCAGCCCGCGTGCGCAGCGGCTCGGGGATCTGGCGGCCGGGACCCTGGTGGTACGTGAGCGCCGCGTCGGCGCCGAGCCGCGGGTGGCCACCTTCGAGGTGCCGCCGGGCGTCCAGCCCTACGTGGCCCAGGTCGACGTCAGCCGCATCGACGCCGCGACCTACGCGCTGGTCCGCGAGACCCTCAACCGGCGCTCGACCATGCGTACCCGCGAGCACGACCAGCTGGCCGCGGAGGTGGCCACGGCGCTGCTCACCCGGGTGGCGCCCCCGCCGCCCGCGGGGATGCACCAGACGACCTTCCTGCAGGCGCTGGCCGCCGCGGTGCAGCAGCGCAGCGCGGCGACAGCACCGCGGGCGTGGCCCGGCGGTGGCGCTGTACGGCAACCCGCGGCGCCGGCGCGTGCGGTCCCACCACCGCCGCCGATGCCACCACCGGTCCCGGCCCCGCCACCTGCGGCCCGCGACCCCCGCCCGGGATTCCAGGCGCCCGGCTGAGCCGCCGCCGGACCCCGCCGCAGCCCCGGGCGCTCACGGGCCTCGGTCCAGGGTCCGTCAGCCCAGCGACCACACGGCGGTGATCCGCGCGTTCACCGCCTGGGTCCCGGGCTCCACCGGGACGTCCGCGTCCTCAGCCTGTTCGGGCCGCGGTGCACCCACCGGTCCCGGTGCAGCACCGTGCTCGCGGATCGAGAGCAGGGCACCGAGTTCGCGGTCGGCGAGCTGTGCGTACTGCTCCGCACGGGTGCGCGCGTCGGCGAAGGCCTCCTCACGGGCGGTCTCGAGCAGCGGTTCGGGGTCGGACACCTCGAAGCGGATGCCTCGGATGCGCGCGAGTTCGCCGGCCGCCTCGCTGACCTGCGAGAGGACCGCACCCGCGTCCTCGACGTCGCGGATGCGCACCTCGAGCACGTTCTGCGCGACGATCTCCGGTTCGGGGGCCGGCTCGTCGGTGCGTTCCTCGCCCGGCTGTTCGCCTTCCGGCGCCCGGCGCGGTGGGCGGTCGCGCTCCTCGCGCAGCGAGATGTCCTCGGTTCGGATGTCCTCCTGCGCCACGCCGGCGTCCCGGAGGGCATCGATCACCTCCGAGGTCCGCGTACTGGCGGTGTCCAGCGCCCGCTCGGCCGAGTCGGCCGACACCTCGACCCCCACGGTGGCGACGACGACGTCGGGTTCCCCGCGGGCCTCTCCGTGACCGACCACGGTGACGGCATCGCCTCGCGGGGTGGCGTTGCCGGTGGCCTCCTGGTCGAGGGCCTCGGTGTCGGAGGGCGCGGGGGGCACGGCGTCGTCCTCCGGCTCCTCGCTGGCGGTGCAGGCGGTGAGCACCACCGCCGAGACGCCGAGGAGCGCCAGGGCGCGCCGCAGGGGCGAGCGCCTGGCCTGCGGGCGCGTGACGCGCCCCCGTCGATCGGTCGTGGATCGGGTGCGCATGCGCATGGCTTCACTCGGGTGAGCACACGACCGTAACGCGGCCGGCGGCACCCCGACCGTGGCCACACGGACCCCGCCGTCCGACCCAGGACCCCGACCGGGTGCGGCATCGGGGCTAGGCTCCCGCGGTCCGACGCTGCGTGAGATGGGGACCAGGACCCGATGCCGTACCAGGTCAAGCTCGAGGTCTTCGAGGGACCCTTCGACCTGCTGCTGCATCTGATCTCCCGGCGCCAGGTCGACGTCACCGAGATCGACCTGGCCGAGATCACCGCGGACTTCGTCGCCCACCTCGGCGAAGGCCTCGAGGAGCTCGACCTCGACACCGCCACCCGTTTCCTGGTCGTCGCCGCCACCCTGGTGGAGCTCAAGGCCGCACGGCTGCTACCCGCCGAGGAGCGCGAGGAGCTCGCGGACCTGCTCGGCGACGCCCGGGACCGCCTCTACGCCCGACTGCTGGAGTACCGGGCCTTCCGCGACGTCTCCCGCATCCTCGACCACCGTCTGCGCCACCACGAGGCCATGCTCGGTCGCGAGGTGCCGCTCGAGGGCTGGCTCCAGCGCCTGGTGCCGCCCACGCCGTTGTCGGTCGATGCCGCGGGCCTGGCGGCCCTGGCCGCCGCGGCCCTCCAGCCCACACCCGATCCCGAGGTCGACCTCAGCCACATCCGTCGGAGCTACCTCACGATCCGCGAGGCGGCGCTGGAGGTGCTCGGGCGCCTGACCGACCCGGGGGCCCGAGCCGCCTTCGCGGAGCTGTCGGCCGACCGCGAGCGCGGCGACCGCGTGGTGCTGTTCCTGGCGCTGCTGGAGCTGTTCAAGCTCGGGCACGTCGACCTGGAGCAGAGCGACCATCACGGTCCGCTCCACGTCGCGCGTCGCACCGGCGGGACGGACCTCGCTGCGATCGTCGACCAGGTGGAGGCGTCCGAGGGCGACGGTGGCGATCTCGATGCGCAGCCCCCCGTGCCGAGCGGGGCGTCCTCGTGAGCGGGCCGGCGGACCCCGCGGGTGAGGGCACCGGCATCGAGGTGGAGCTCGACCTCGAGGGGGAGGGGCATGACGAGCCGATCCCGCCCGCCGCCCGCCGTCCCGGGCTGGAAGCCGTGCTGTTCCTGGCCGATGAACCCCTCGAGGTCGGGATGCTGGCCGAGCTGGTCGACGCCACCCCCGAGGAGGTCGAGGAGGAGCTGACGGCGCTGGCGGCCGCCTACGAGGCGGCGGGCAGCGGCATCGAGGTGCGTCGCGCCGCCGGCGGGTGGCGGCTGTACACCGCGCCCCCGGCGGCGGCTGTGGTACGCCGTTTCGCGCTGCTCGGCCGCACCGGTCGCCTCACCCAGGCGGCGCTGGAGACGCTGGCCGTGATCGTCTACAAGCAGCCCATCACCCGGCAGGCCATCTCCGACATCCGTGGGGTCAACGCCGACGGTGCCGTGCGCAGCCTGGTCGCCCGGGGGTTCGTCTGCGACGTCGGCCGCGACGCAGGACCGGGGCAGGCGGTGCTCTACGGCACCACCCGGACCCTGCTGGAACGCCTGGGTCTGGACTCCCTCGACGAGCTGCCGCCGCTGACCACCTTCCTCCCGGAGGCACCCGCCCCCGACGAGCCCGATCTCGATCGCCTCAAGGAGGTCCGTCGCCGGCTGGCAGCCGGGGAGGACCTGCCGAGCCTCGGGGGTCGCACCGCCGCGCAGACCAACACCGGCCGCCCCGCCGGCCGCCCCGCCGGCCGCCCCGCGGAGTCCGACGAGGACGACGACGTCCTGCCGCCCCCGACGGGGCCGGCCCGCGGCTCCGGTGGCGATCAGGAGATCGATCAGCTCACCGACCGGCTCGAGGACGCCGCGCGCAACGCCGTGGGGCGGTTGCGTGCGGCGGTCTCGGCTGCGGCCGAGGAGCAGCGCACGGCCGACGACCACGACCCCGAGGAGCCGAGCGATGGCTGAACAGCGGCTGCAGAAGGTGCTGGCTGCCGCCGGCATCGCGTCACGACGTGCCAGCGAGGAGCTGATCGTCGAGGGACGGGTGGAGGTCAACGGGCGTGTCGCCGAGCTCGGGATGAAGGTCGAACCCGCGGTCGACGTCGTCACCGTCGACGGTGAGCGGGTCAACATCGACCCCGAGCGCGTGTACGTGATGTTGAACAAGCCGCAGGGGGTGGTCACCACCCTCGACGATCCCGAGGGTCGCCCGACGGTGATGGACCTGATCAACCTGCCTCAACGGTTGTTCCCCGTGGGTCGGCTCGACCAGGACACCGAGGGACTGCTGCTGCTCACCAACGACGGCGAGCTGACCAACGCACTGACCCACCCCTCCTACGGTGTCGAGCGCACCTACGTCGCGCTGGTGCCCGGGCCCGTCCGCGGGCGCACCCTGGCAGCCCTCAGGGCCGGGGTGGAGCTCGACGACGGGCTGGCCCGACCGGCGCGCGCGCGTGTGCTCGAGACCCAGCGCAGCAAGGCGCTGCTCGAGGTGGTCATGACCGAAGGACGCAAGCGCGAGGTCCGGCGCATGCTGGGCGCCCTCGGGCTCCACGTGGAACGCCTGGCCCGGGTCAACTACGGCGGGGTGGAGCTCGGGGACCTGCGGCAGGGCAAGTGGCGTTTCCTGCGCCAGCCGGAGGTCGCGCAACTGCACGCTGCGGTGGGTGGGGGACGTGCACCCCGGCCGCGCCGCGGTGGAGGAGGACGATCGTGACGGTGGCACAACGGGTACGGGCGCTGCGGGGCGCCACCACCCTGGAGGTGGACGAGCGCGCGCACCTCTTCGAGCGGACCCAGGAGCTCGTGGCGGCGGTGCTCGAGCGCAACGCGTTGGAGGAGGACGATCTGATCTCCATCGTCTTCACCGCCACCGACGACGTCCACAGCGCCTTCCCCGCGGAGGCCGCGCGTGAGGCCGGCATCACCCACGTGCCGCTGCTGTGCACCCGCGAGCTCGACATCGAGGGCGGGATCGCGCGCTGCATCCGGGTCCTGGTCCACGCCTACACCGATCGGGGCGCCCGCGAGCTGCGCCACGTCTACCTCCACGACGCACGCCAGCTGCGCACGGACCTGCCGGAATGAGCCAGCGCCGTGCCAGTGCGGAGGAGCTCGTCGTATGACGAGCTCGGACGAGCGGCTGGTGGTGGTCGGGGCGGGGCTGGTCGGCGGGTCCATCGCCCTGGCCGCCCGGGCTGCGGGCATGGGCGCGGTGACCCTGGTCGAGGTGGACGGTGCGGTCGCGGCACGCGCTGCTGCGCTCGGCTTGGCCCCGCAGGTCACCAGCGACCTCGAGGGCGCGGTGGCTGGTGCCGACGTGGTCATCGCAGCCGTACCCGCCGGTGCCGTACCGGAGGTGCTGCTGCGTGCCGCTGCTGCGGCACCGGCCACGGCGATCCTGTCCGACGCGGCCAGCCTCAAGTCAGGCTCAACACTCGATGTCACGTCAAGGTTGAGGGATGGGGGCTTGGCGCCGGAACGCTTCGTCGGTGGACACCCCATGGCGGGCAGCGAGCGCAGTGGACCCGAGGCCGCCGATGCGCAGCTGTTCCAGGGCGCCAGCTGGGTGCTCACCCCCACGGCGGCCACGGCCGATCACGCCCTGACACGGCTGTCGGCCCTGGTGCGCCGGCTGGGGGCCCGCGTGGTCGCGCTGCCGCCTCAACGTCACGACGAACTGGTCGCCATCGTCAGCCACCTCCCGCAGGTCGTGGCCTCCAGCCTGGCCGCGGTCGCCGCCGACGCCGTCGACAGCGCCGGCGACGCGGTGCTGTCGGTGGCCGGCGGGGGCTTCCGGGACACCACACGGATCGCCGCCAGTGACCCTGATCTGTGGGTACCGATCCTGCGCGGCAACCGCGCCGCGGTACTGGAGGTGCTCGACGCCTACGACGACACCCTGGCCGAGTTCCGGACCGCGCTGCGGGCGGGTCGCTGGGACGAGCTGCACGCCCTGCTGGCGCGCGCCAGCGCCGCCCGGCAGCGCCTGGTGCCGAAACCGGCACCGCGCGCCATGGCCGACGTGGTCGTGCCGATGGACGACCGGCCGGGGCAACTGGCCACGGCCACCACCGCGCTGGGGGCCGCCGGGATCAACGTCGAGGACCTCACCATGCGCCACGCCCCGATCGGTGGCCGTGGCGCCCTGCTCGTCCGTGTGGGGGCCGAGGACCGCGATGCGGCGGTCACCGTGCTGCACGCGGCGGGCCTGACGGTCCACGTCGAACCCGACGCCGCCACCGGGCCAGCCGAGGGCGCGCCGTGAGCGGGGGAGCCGGACGGTCCCGCGCCGTCGCGCCGTTGGCGCGTCCACCCGATGCGACCGTGGAGGTCCCCGGGTCCAAGAGCCTGACCAACCGTGCCCTGGTCGCCGCCGCCCTGGCACGCGGCACCTCGACGCTGTCGGGGGTGCTGGATGCCGACGACACCCGGGTGATGGTCGAGGGGCTCACCGCCCTGGGTGTCGAGGTCGCCTGGCGCGATCCGACCACGGTGACGGTGACGGGCGCCGCGGGGCGCCCCCCGGTGGCGGCGGCCCACGTCCACGTCGGCCTGTCGGGGACCACGGCGCGCTTCCTGGCGCCGCTGCTGGCCCTGGTGACCGGTCCGAGCGTGCTGGATGCCGCGGCACCCTTCCGCCGTCGTCCCATGGGTCCCGCGATCGCCTGCCTGCGTGGGCTCGGCTGCGAGGTCACCGAGCAGGGCGATCAGGGACACCTCCCGATCGTGGTCGCCGGCGGTCCCTGTCGCGGGGGCGCGGTGGAGGTCGCGGGCGACGCCAGCAGCCAGTTCCTGTCCGGTCTGCTCCTGGCGGCACCCGCCTTCCCGAACGGGCTCACGATCCGGCTGACCACCGCGCTGGTGTCGGCGCCCTACGTGGACATGACCGCCGGGGTGCTGACCCGCTTCGGTGCGGGCCTCGAGCGCACCGACGCCCGCACCTTCGTGGTCCCCGGCACCGGCTACCGCGCCACCGACGCGGTGATCGAGCCCGATGCCTCGGCCGCGAGCTACCTGCTGGCCGCGGCGGCGATCACGGGTGGTCGGGTGCGGGTGGCGGGCCTGACCCGCGACTCGGCCCAGGGTGACGCCGCGTTCGCCGCGGTCCTCGGTCGTATGGGCGCCGAGGTGGTGTTCGACGACCACGGCACCGAGGTCCGTGGCACGGGAGTGCTGCGCGGCATCGAGGTCGATCTCGCGGCGATGTCGGACACCGCGCAGACCCTGGCGGCGGTCGCGGTGTTCGCCGACACGCCGACACGGATCACCGGTATCGGCTTCATCCGCGCCAAGGAGACCGACCGCATCGCCGCGGTGGTCACCGAGCTGCGCCGGCTCGGCATCGATGCCATCGCCGAGGAGGACGGGCTGCTGATCCACCCGGGGACCCCGCAGCCGGGCACCGTGGCCACCTACCACGACCACCGCATGGCCATGAGCTTCGCGCTGCTGGGCCTGCGGGTGCCGGGCATCTCGATCGCCGATCCGGGCTGCGTCGCCAAGACCTTCCCCGGCTACTTCGCCGTGCTCGAGCAGCTGCGCCGCTGACGCCCGTTGCGGGTACGGCTCGGCCCGGCGCTGCCGCGGTCGACCACGCCCTGTCGATAGGCTCGCCACGCCCGGAGACGCCCGCCCGATGCGCGGGCGGCCCCGCCAGTGCGTGCCGGGCAGAGGACCTGGAGCAGCCGTGCCGGACCGCAGCGACCACCGAGGCCAGGGCGCCGTCGATGCCGGCGACGACGGTGCGGATGGGCACCTGCTCGCGCCGGAGGCGACCGCGCCCGATCGGGACGCCGACCAGGACGCGGTGTGGGACGAGGGCGCGGTCTACGACCAACTGGTGGTGGCCATCGACGGTCCCGCCGGTTCCGGCAAGTCCTCCGTGGCCCGGCTGGTGTCGCACCGGGTGGGGCTGCGACACGTCGACACAGGTGCGATCTACCGTGCCGCGGCCCTGGCCTGCCTGCGGGCGCAGTTGCCGCTGGACGACGGTGACGGGTGCGCGGCGGCGGTGGCGGCGGCCCGCATCGAACGGCACGGGGATCGCACCTACCTCGACGGTGTCGACGTGGAGGAGGAGATCCGGGGTGACGCGGTGACCGCGGCGGTGTCCTCGGTCTCGGCCCACCCCGAGGTCCGCGCCCAGCTGTTGCTGACCCAACGCGCGCAGCTCGCCGACGGCGGCGGGGTCATGGAGGGACGCGACATCGGCACCGTGGTCGCGCCCGACGCCGACGTGAAGGTCTACCTCACGGCGAGCGTCGAGGAACGGGCGCGACGGCGTGCCGGCCAGCTGGGACGGGACGACGTGGACGTGCTGGCGGCCCAGATCGCCGAGCGCGATGCCCGCGACGGCTCGCGTGCCGTGGCGCCGATGCAGGCCGCCGAGGACGCCTGGGTCCTCGACACCACCGGTGCCCAGCTCGACGACGTGGTGGACACGGTGGTCGCGCGCATCCACGAGGTGCTCGCCGGGGTCGACCACGCCGACCCGAGCGTGCCCGACGACCCCCTGGCGGCGCGCCGCGCCCTGCCCCGCGTCGCCGTGGTGGGGCGACCCAACGTGGGCAAGTCGACCCTGGTCAACCGGATCATCGGCAGCCGCGTGGCGATCGTCGAGGAGCAGCCGGGCGTCACCCGGGATCGCACCGAGCACCTGGCGGAGTGGATCGGCCGCCCCTTCGTGGTGATCGACACCGGCGGGTGGGAGCACCGCGCCGAGGGCATGGCCGCGCGCATCGTCGCCCAGGCGGAGGCCGCCGTGGAGGCGGCGGAT
>JAWLFQ010000115.1:0-5531 GCA_041685505.1 Nitriliruptoraceae bacterium | reverse complement strand
CGGGCACCCCGCACGCCGGGCGCGCTACGAGTTGGAAGAGGTCGGTGAGCCCAGCTTGCGGGCGGTGCTCGCCGATCACCTCGGCATCGAGGTCTGATCGCCGGTGCTGGCCCCGGCGTCTCCGTCGGTGGGCCGTCGCTGCCAGGAGAGCGCCGCAGGTGCGGTCGCGGGCACCACGGGTGCCGACGGGGCGACCGGGGCGATGCGCACGTAGCCGTGGCCCGGTGCCGGCCGTGGATCGGGCTCGCCGCGGTTCGGCCACAGGGCCATGGCGCGCTCGGTCATGGCGGTGATCGTCAGCGAGGGGTTGACGCCGAGGTTGGCGGTGATGGTGGAGCCGTCGCACACGTGGAGGCCCGCGATGCCGTGGACGCGGTGGTAGGCGTCGATCACGCTCGTGCCCGGGTCCTCGCCCATCGGGCAGCCGCCGATGAAGTGGGCCGTGGTGGGGGTGTTGAGGGTGGCCTCGAAGATCGAACCCATGGGCTGGCCGTCGATGCGCGCCGCGGCGTGGTGGGCCGCGCGGTGGGCGGTCGGGATCCAGGTCGGGTTCGGTTCGCCATGGCCGGACCGGGTCGTGAGGCGACCGCCGAACAGCCCGCGGCGCCGGACGACCTGCAGCGAGTTGTCGAGGGTCTGCATCACCAGGAGGATCACCGTGCGCTCGGACCACTGCCGGGCCGACAGGCTGCGCAGGAACCGCACGGGGTGGCGCAGCGCGGTGAGCACGAACCGCAGGCTGCGGGGGATCCGCCCCCCGCCGTCGACCATCAACGTCGAGGTCAGCGCCATCGCGTTGGAGCCCCGGCCGTAGCGCACGGGCTCGATGTGGGTGTGCTCGTCGGGGTGGATCGAGGAGGTGATGGCGACCCCCGGTGCGTAGCCGGCCGCACCGGCACTACCGGGGGTGCGGTCCTCGCTGTCCGCGGGCACGCGCCGTGCCGTCGCACCGACGATCGCCTCGGAGTTGGTCCGCACCAGGCTCCCGAGCGCGGGTGACAGTCCCGGCAGCCGTCCGCGGTCACGCAGCTCGAACAGCAGTCGCTGGGTCCCGAGCGCACCCGCGGACAGGATCACCTGCTCGGCGGTGAGGCTGCGGCGGTCGCGCCGCAGCCAGGCGCCCGGTCGCTCGTGAACGACCCGCCACCCGCCGCCGGGCAGTGCGATCAGGTCCACCACCTGCCGCTCCGCGAGCACCTCGGCGCCCGCGCCTTCGGCGAGGTGCAGGTAGTTGTGGTCGAGGGAGTTCTTGGCCTCGTGCTTGCAGCCGACCATGCAGTTGCCGCAGCGGATGCAGCCGACCCGGTCGGGACCGAGCCCGCCGAAGTAGGGGTCGCTGACCCGTTCACCGGGCGTACCGAACCACACGCCGACGTCGGTGGGGTGGTAGGTGTCGGCGACGCCGAGGTCCTGCGCGACGCCCTTGAGCACGCGGTCCGCCGGGCTGGTGAAGGGCACCCGCGCGACGCCCAGCATCCGCTTGGCCTGGTCGTAGTAGGGCGCGAACTCAGCCTTCCAGTCGTTGCCGGCGATCCAGTGCCGGTCGCCCCAGTAGGCGTCGAGGGGTTCGTAGAGGGTGTTGGCGTAGACCACGGATCCGCCGCCGACCGCCGCGCCGGAGATGACGAAGACATCGCGGAGCAGCGTCAGCCGTTGGAAGCCCCGCAGGCCGAGCTTCGGCGCCCACAGGTAGCGGCGCAGATCCCAGTTGGTTTCGGGCAGGCTCTCCTTGGTCCACCGCCTCCCCGACTCGAGCACGGTGACGGAGTAGCCCTTCTCCGTCAGGCGCAGTGCGGACACGCTGCCGCCGAACCCGCTGCCCACGATCGCCACATCGGTGTCGAAACCCATCCGCCCGTCTCCCGTCGAGGCCGTCCCCGCAGCATGGCAGGTCCGCGCCGCCGGGGCTGCGTCGGGCCGGCACAGGATGCGGCAGCGGCCGACCGTGGACGATGGTCGGTCGGCGTCGGATCGGCACGCTCCGGCTCGACGCTACCGTCGCTTCGATGCGTCATCCCGGGAGGTCGCGCCGGCCCTGGGGCCTCGCGCGTACCGGTGCCGACAGGAGGATCCATGGCCCGCCAGGACGTCGTCCGCGCGCTGGTACCGCGAGACCGTGTCGATGAGGTGTGCACGCTGTTGACGGAGGAGTTGTTGCTCGCCCCCGACACCATCGCGGTGGAGGCGCCCGTGCCCGGCACCTACCGCGATGCACAGCCCGACCGCGAGCTCCGCCACCTGGTGCGCACCGGACGTGTCCGACTGGCCATCGGCGCCGGCGTCGGGGCCGTGGTGGGCCTCGTGGTCGCGCTGGTGGTCCCGGCTCTGCGCGACTACCTGGTGATCGCCCTCCCCGTGTTCCTCTTCGGTGGCGCGTGGGGCGGTGGCGCGGTGGCGGCGGCGAGCAGCGTCGAGCGCGCCAGGGACGAGGGGGCACGTGGTGAGGTCCTCCACCGCATAGATCCCGAGGACCAGGAGCGCCTGCGTATCGTCACCGTGCACGAGGTCGCGGAACGTCCGCGGGTCGCTGACCGACTGGCCGATGCAGGCCTGGTGCTCCTGGACACCCAGCACCCCCGGGTCGGGCGCGAGCGCCCCGGACGGCGGCCGGCCGCACCGGATGTCGACGAGCATGGGCCTCCGGCGCCATGAGTGGTCGCCACCCGCCGCGTGCTCACGGCGTGTCGGCGAGGTCGATGTCGGCGGTCAGGTCGGCGCCGTAGACGACCTGCTCGGTGCGCAGCTGCGCCCACGGGCTGCCCTCGTCGAGCCAGGTCAGGGTGGTCTCGACGGGCTGGAGCCTGCTGTCGAGCGGCGACCAGTCGACCACCTCGTTGATCCACAGCGTGCGCGCCTCGGCCTCCTCGCCCTTGAAGCGCATCGATTCGAGCAGCTGCAACAGCCCGGTCTCGGGGTCGAACCGTGCGACGAAGGACTCCTCCTCATCCTCGTCGTCGGCGGGCACCACCAGCACGGCGGTGACCTCGTCGAGCGGTTCCCAGCGCACGTCGGGGTCCGTGATCCAGACCGAGGGCATCCACACCGCTTCCGCCCACAGGGCGAGGTTGGCGCCCTGGTCGGTCTTGGGTCCCGTGACCACCCCGAAGGGCAGTTCGAGCCGGGCGCTCCCGTCGAGGTAGAGCTCGTCGATGGTGAGCATCCGGAGGCCGAACCAGGTCGCCTCGATGCGGTGACGGTAGGCCTGGCCGGTGTCGTGCAGGAAACGCCACCGCACCGGCAGCGTCACCCCGGCGATGCGCATCGTGCCCCGGCCGCTCATCACTGCGGTGTCGATCACGGGAAGTTCGTCGCCGTAGACCTGCCGGTAGAAGCGCTCGACCGGAGCCGGCAGCCCCTGCGGCAGCGGCACCGTCGCCGGTGTCGTGGACGGCTGCGCCAGGGTGGGGAAGGAGCCGGCAGGAACCCGCAGTCCGACCCACCCCAGCAGTGCCAGGCCGAGGAGCGCACCGACGAGCACGCGTGCCACCTTCATCGGTCCACCTCCAGGGTCGCGGGGGCGACGGGTCGTGACGGCTCCATCGCAGCCAACGACATCCCGGCCGGTGCCGTCCAGGGCACAACGACCGTGCCCGCCCCGTGCGACGCGGACCCCGTGCGCCTGGCGGGGTCAGACCCGACCGAACCGCTCCGCCTCGACGTTGAAGCTCTGCAGCAGTTCGGTCGGGATGGAGGGCTGGGTCCGTGCCACCGCGTCGAGGAGGTCGCTCGGTGTCACGACCCCGTCGTCGCTGTCGGCGCGGGCGCGGTCGAAGGCGGTGGCGGCGGCACGCTGTGCCGCGAGATCGACGTCGCCGGGCGTGAACCCCTTGGTCCGGCCGGCGAGGTCGATGGGGTCGACGTCGTCGGAGGTGGCCAGGGGCAGCAGCGCCTGCTGCCACAGCGCGCGCAGCGCCTGCTCGTCGGGTGGGCCGATCGCGATCAGCAGATCGAAGCGCCCGGGCCGGAGCACGGCGGGGTCGACGGTGGTGACGAAGTTGGTCGCACACACCAGCAGCCGTCCCGGACGGCGACGGAACTCCGGGATCGACTTGAGCAGCTCGTTGACCACACCCGCGGTGGCGGGGTTGCCATCACGGCTGGGCGCGAGCTCCTCGAACTCGTCGATGAACACCACGACGTGCTCGAGCCGTCCGAGGTCCTCGAAGGCGTCGCGGACCTCGTTGGCCAGGCTGCCCTCTCCGCTGGCGAGTTTGGACGGCAGGAGCTCGACGAAGGGCCAGTCGAGTCGGCTGGCGATGGCACGGGCGAAGGTCGTCTTGCCGGTTCCAGGTGGACCGAACAGGATCACCGTCGAGGGTGGTCGCATCCCGACCCGCATGGCGAGCTCGGGTTCCGCCAGGGGGGCGACGATGCGGGACTCGATCAGGGACTTCTCCCGCTCCATGCCGGCCACCTCGTCCCACAGGCCGGCGGAGCACATCTCGCCACCCCAGCCCTTGACGATGTGGACCTCCTCGGGTTCCAGCGCCTGCTGCTTCTGGTAGCGCACGAGCCCCTCCGAGGCGACGAAGCCCCGGGCCTCCAGCGCGTCCCGCCCGGGGTGCTCGGGGCTGAGCAGCGCGCTGATGCGTTGCACCCCGTGCTGCGAGAGGGTCGACTCGAGGTGGCCGAGCAGCGAGGAGGCGACGGCGTCGTCCTGCCACCGGCCGGCGATCCCGAAGGCGGTGATCTCCGCGCTGGATCCGTCGATGCGGGCGAGCACGGTGCCGACGACCGTGTCGTCGACCAACGCCGTGGCACCCACCGCCCCGTCCTGGATGTCGGCCACGATGCGCGCGAGGTCGAGCGGTTCGCTCTGCGCCGCGATCGCGGTCTCCTCCAGCACCCGCAGGGAGCCGCTGAGGTCGTCAGGGGTGGCGTCTCGCAGCAGCGGTGGCATGTCGCTCCCGTTCTGGACGCAGCCGCCGGTTCCCCGTACCTCTGGCGAGGTGGGAGTGGCGGACACCTACGCGTGCCCGAGGTTCGGGTCCCGTCGCGTGGCGGACCGCTCAGCCCTCGCCCGCGGCCTGCGCCGGTTTCACGTCGAGCACCGGGGTGCCATCGACCGCCTCCAGCGGTGCGACGCGCAGCCCTTCGGGCTCCACCGCGGTGATCGTCACCCGGTGGAGCCCGATCGGGTTCGGTCGGTGCGGTGAGCGGGTGCTGAACACCCCACGCTCCGGCCGGGCCTCATCGCCTCGCGGGTGGACCGAGAGCACGTCGCGATCCGCCTCGTGGAGCCAGGTGAGCACGACGATCGCATCGCCGGGAGCCAGGCCGCGCAGGCCTGCAGCCACCTCCGGCGTGAACACCAGCCACGCGGCCGGGCCACCCTCGCTGCCCTGTTTGGGTGCCGATCCGAGGTCGCGCAGCGGCGAGACCACGCGCCCGATGGGCTGGAGCAGGTACGCGGCCTCGGTCATGTACCGAACCTAGCGGGTGCCCGACAGCCCGGCGCTGTGCGGGGCGTGGTTAGGCTGTGACGACAGATGTCCGACGCACAGGATCCTTCCGCCCCTCGGATCGTCCTC
>JAWLFQ010000037.1:0-22810 GCA_041685505.1 Nitriliruptoraceae bacterium | reverse complement strand
GGGCACTTCGCACTGGTCGGCCGGCTGCTCCCCCTGCTCCTGGCCGCCAGTGAGCCCCGGGTGGTGGTGCTGTCCTCCAACGCCCACCGGGCTGCGCGCATGGACGTGGACGATCTCAACCTGGAGCACACCCGCTACCAACGCTGGGTCGCCTACGGCAACTCCAAGCTCGCGAACCTCCTGCACGTGCTCGAACTGCAGCGCCGAGCGGACGCCGCCGGTGCGCCCCTGATCGCCGTCGGGGCGCATCCCGGCTACGCCGACACCGCGCTGCAGACCACCGGTCCGACGATGCAGGGGGGCATCAGCGGGGCGGTGTTCGGCATCGGGACACGGCTGAGCAACCTGCTCTTCGCGCAGCCGGCGAGCCAGGGGGTGCTCCCCCAGTTGTACGCCGCCACCGCGCCCGCGCTGCCGGGCGCCTCGTACTGGGGACCCGACGGTCCGCTCGAGGCCCGCGGCTACCCGGCCCCGGCGGGACGTTCGGCCCGGGCGAAGGACCCGGCGCTGGCCGCGGCGCTGTGGCAGGCTTCCGAGTCGTTGACCGGTGTCACCTACGAGTTCGGGACCTGACCGTGACCCCTGGCGATCTCACCCACCTGCGGCGTGCCCTCGAGCTGGCCCGCGAGGCACGCGACGCCGGTGACCAGCCCTTCGGCTCGCTGCTGGTCGCCGGTGACGGCACGACCCTGCTCGAGGAGCGCAACACCGTCCTGACCGACCGTGACGTCACGGCGCACCCGGAGCTGAAGGTCGCCCGGTGGGCCTCGCGCACCCTCGACGCGGACGAACGGCGGCGCAGCACGGTCTACACCTCGGGCGAACACTGCCCGATGTGTGCCGTGGCCCACGCCAACGCGGGCCTCGGTCGGCTGGTGTTCGCCTTCTCCAGCCGCCAGCTCGCCCAGCTGACCGGTGACCCGGGGTGGCGGCTACCGGTCCGTGACCTGTTCGACCGGCGGGGGGTCGCCACGGTGGTCGAGGGTCCGGCCACCGAACTCACCGCGGAAGCCACGCAGCTGCACGGACCGCGCTGAGCGGGGGCTCGTGCCAGGCCGTGGGCTAGTCGGTCGGCGGTGGGTCCACCGGCGTCGTCCAGCCGTGGCGGTCCTCGGCCTCGGCGCGCTGGATCGCCAGCAACGCGTCGCGCAGCCGGCGGGTGACGGGGCCGACGCCACCCTCGCCGATGGTGTGGGCACGCCCGCCGTGCACCAGGGTGTCGACGCCGGCGAGTACCGCCGCGGTGCCCGCCAGGGCGGCTTCTCCACGCCACGCCATCACCTCGTCGAGGTGGACGGGACGCTCCTCCACGTGCAGGCCGGCGTCACGGGCGAGCTGCAGGACGGAGTCACGCGTGACACCGTGGAGGAAGGAGGTGTCCAGGTCGCGGGTCACCACCCGGTCCTCCGACAGCAGCAGGAAGTTCGCCGCACCCGTCTCCTGGACGTCGCCTCCGGGCGCGAACAGCACCTGGTCGACGCCGTGCTCCGCGCGGGCCTGGCGGGTCACACCCAGTGCCAGGACGTAGTTGGCCCCGGCCTTGGCCTCACCGAAACCCGGGGTGGTCCGGGGGATCTCGGTCTCCACCTTCAGCCGCAGCGCGCGATCACCACCGGCGAAGTAGTCACCGACCGGCGAGGCGAGCACGAGCAGCAGGGCGTCCGCCGACGGGGCCGCCGCCGCCCCGATGTTGGGGTCGGTGCCCAACAGCAGTGGCCGCAGGTACAGCGCCCCCGGCGAGGTGGGCACCACCTCGAGGTTGGCGGCCACGGCCTCGCGGATCATCGCGGCCAGCAGCTCCGTCGGCGGGACGGGGAGGTGCAGCAGTCGTGCCGTGCGCTGCAGCCGGGCGACGTGGCGTTCGAAACGGAACAGCCGCACGGTGCCATCCACGCCGCGGTGGGCCTTGAGCCCCTCGAAGCAGGCGCTGCCGTAGTGCAGGGCGTGGGCGAAGGGGTGGATCGCCAGCGTGCCCATCGGCTCCGTACGGGCCGGACCGAAGCTGCCCCCTACGGCCTCCGCGACCACCATCGACGGTGCCGGGACGGTGCCGAAGGCCGGGGCCGCTGCGGTGGAGCTGGGCAGGGTGGTCACGGTGGGCTCCTCCCGCCAGCGCGCAGCAGCCCGTCCCTCGGACCCCACCCACGCGGCGTGGTGCGGCCGCACGCTAGCCGCGGTCGGGGTCGGGGCTCTACCGTGCGGTCCTCCCCGACCAGGATCCCCTGATGAGCGATGACCGTGCCTACGACCTCGTGCTGCTCGGCGCCACGGGCTTCACCGGACAACTGGTGGCCGCACACCTCGCCGGCCGCACCGAGGGCGTGCGGTGGGCCATCGCGGGCCGGGACCGGCAGCGGCTGGACGAGGTCGCAGCAGCGGTGTCCGCGGGCCCCGGCCGTCACCGTCCCGACGTCGAGGTGGTGGACGTCACCGATCTGGTCGGCCTCCTCGCGCTGACGGCCAGCACACGCGTACTGGCCACCACGGTCGGCCCCTACGCGCAGCTGGGCGAGCTGGTGGCGCAGGCCTGCGTGCGCTCCGGAACCCACTACGCCGACATCACCGGCGAACCGGGGTTCGTCTCGCTCCTGCGGCGTCGCTACGACGCCGACGCGGCGGGTCGTGGCGTCAAGCTCGTGACCTGCTGCGGCTTCGATTCCGTCCCCCACGACCTCGGGGTGCGGTTCACCGTCGATCACCTGCCTGATGATGTCCCGCTCACCGTCCGTGGGTACGTGACGGGGCGGGGTCGTCTCAGCGGCGGCACGGCGCACTCCGCCCTGGCGGCCATCGGGCAGGGGATCGTCCGCGAGGACGGCGATGACCACCGGGACGGACCCGATCCGGGTGTGCGCCGACGCACGGCGGCACTGCCGGCACGCATCCACCGGGTGCGCGAGCTCGGCGGGTGGGCCGTTCCCATGCCGACCATCGACCCCGTGATCGTGCTGCGGTCCGCGCGGGTGCTGGAGGGCTACGGCTCCGCCTTCCGCTACGGCCACTTCGCCCACGTGCAACGCCTCCCCACGGTCGTGGCGGGGGTGTCGGCGCTGGGCACCGCGGCCGCGCTCGCCAGCTTCGGTCCGACCCGCAGCCTGCTCGAGCGGGTGGTACCCGCCCGCGGCGAAGGGCCCGACGAGGCGACGCGGGCACGCAGTAGCTTCGCCGTGACCTTCCTGGGACGTGGCGGTGATCACACCGTGACCACGCGGGTGTCCGGTGGCGACCCCGGCTACGATGAGACCGCGCGCATGCTCGGCGAGGCGGCGCTGTCGCTGGCACTCGATGACGGTCCATCGACCGCCGGTGTGCTCACGCCGGCCGTCGGCCTCGGCCGCCCCTACCTCAGCCGGCTCATGGCCCACGGGCCACGCTTCGAGGTGGTGACCGGCTGAAGGTGCTCCGACCACCGGCGGTGACCGCACCGGTGACCTCGGGCCAGGGGAGGTAGACGATGGCGCAGAACCCGCAGCGGTGCGATCTGGTGCTCGGCGGTGGCGGCGTCCGCGGCGTGGCGCACATCGGCGCGCTGACCGCCCTGGAGGAGTCCGGCTACGAGGTGGTCCGGGTGGCCGGTGCCTCAGCCGGAGCGCTGGCCGGGTCCTTCGCCGTGGCCGGGGTGGGCTCCAGCGCGCTCAGGGAGCTGTTCGACGAGCTCGACCTGACCCGCTTCGTGCTGTCGGACGTCGTCGCACGTCTGCGGGACAACCGCGCCATGGCGCGTCTGCTGTCACGGTTCAGCGACGACACCTCCGATCCGCTGACCTGGATCACCGAGGTGCTCGAGGGCCAGGGCATCGAGACCTTCGGTGACCTGAAGGTCACGGAGGTCGATGAGGACGCGCCCATCGAGCAGCGCTACCGCCTGGTGGTGCGCTGCCTCGACATCCTGGGGCGCCGGGTGGTGCGTCTGCCCTGGGACTACGAGCGTTTCGACCTCGATCCCGATGCCCAGTCCGTCGCACGGGCCGTGCGTGCATCGATGTCGATCCCCTTCGTCTACGACCCCGTGCGCATCGGCAACCGGGACACCGGTGCCCAGGCGCTGCTGATCGACGGGGGGCTGACCTCGGGGTTCCCCGTGGACGTGCTCGACCGCATCGACGGCCGTCCACCACGGTGGCCGACCTTCGGTGTCCGGCTGCTGCCCCGGCCCCCTGCCAGCCCCGAGCTACCCGAGTCCACCATGGAGCTGGGCCGTATGGTGATCGACGCCCTGCTCGACACCAGCGACCAGCTCGCCCCGGCCAGCCCCTGCGATGAGCTGCGGACCGTGCGGGTGGACCTCTCACAGGTGGGCACCCTCGACCTCGACGCCGACCAGGAGTACGACCTGTTCAGCGACGGGTACTCGACGATGCACGAGTTCCTCGACGACTTCTCCTTCGATGCCTACCTGTCACGGTGCGGTCGGCCCGGCTCCGGGGGTGGAGGGGTCGACGGGTCCGGCCAGCTCACCGGGCAGTCGGCGGACGCGTGAACCGCGCCGCAACCCGGCCGCGCGCAGGCGCCGCACCAGCTCCACGGCACTGACCGGCTCCGCGCCCAGCGCGATGGCGCGCTCGCGCACCGGTGCCGGCACGTCGTAGTGATCGCCCTGGTACCAGCGGCGCTCGATACCGAGCCGTGCCGCGAAGGCGTGCAGTTCCGCCTCGGAGCGGTCGCTGACCAGGTGGGCGAACCGCTGCCCACGGTGCGGCCAGATGGCCGGGTCCACGAGGACGGCCATCAGCCGGCCCTGCCGGACCGCAGCCGCCACCGAGGCAGCGGGGGCGGATCGGTGGGCCCGGTGACCACGGCGGCTGCCGCCAGCCGCGGCGCCAACCAACGGCGCAGGAGCACCAGCGCGACGATCCCCGCTGCGCTGGCCGCCAGGAAGGTGGGGCCGAAACCGGCGCGCGCTGCGGTGACACCGAGCACCGCGGGGCCCACCGCGGAGGAGAGATCGAGGAACAGGGTGAAGGTCGCCATGACCTGCGCGCGCTCACCCGCGGGCACCCCCTGCACCGACGCGAGCGCCATGGACGGCGCGAAGATGGCGGTCCCCGCTGCCAGGACGAGGACCCCGAGGGTGAGGCCGACGGGCGTGGAGGCAGCACCCATGGCCAGCAGGCCGAGCACGACCAGTCCCAGGGCCGCACTGCCGGCCGTGACCGCGCCGAGTCGGTCGGGGATCCGGGCACCGACGACCCGCACGGCGGCGATGGTGCCCGAGCAGAGCAGGAACAACGGTGCCACGGCTGAAAGCCCGAGCTCTGCCGCGTAGAGGGGCGCGAAGGCCAGGAACCCGATGAAGCCGAGCGACCCGATGGCGAGCACCATCCCCGGCACGACCGCCGCGGGATGGAGCAGTCCCCGGACGGTGACCGCGTCACGGACGGGCTCGGCCGGCATCCGCAGGCCCACCAGCAGCACCAGCGCCGATCCACCGGCCCCCACCAGCCACACCGCCGCGTAGCCCGCGGCGCCGAGGGCGAGCTCGCCGACCAGGGGCCCGAGACCGAACCCGAGCTGCACGGCCACCATCACGTAGCTGGAGGCTTCGCCCTGGCGGTCAGCCGGCGCCATGTCCAGGGCACGGGTCGCCGTCCCGACGACCACCGCCGCCTGACCCGCCCCGGCCAGTGCGCGCAGCACGAGCAGCAGTGCCAGGTCGCCGACCGCCAGGTGGCCGAGCATGGCCACGGTGGTGACCGCCGCTCCCAGCACCACCAGGGGACGGCGCCCGAACCGATCGCCGATGCGACCGACGACGGGGCGTACCAGCACCGCGGCCAGGGCGTGGACGGCGAAGACCACGCCGACCGCGCCCGCACCGTAGCCCAGTCGCTCCACCACGAAGCGTGGCACCACGGGAAGCGTCGCCCCGAAGGCCATGAAGCACAGCAGGGTGGCGGCCACCACCAGCTGGAATGGCCGTGTCAGGAGGCGGTCGGTGGGGGCGGTCGGGCGCACGTGACGCACGCTATCGAGCGCTGCCAGCGCGATACGGGGCGGGGCGTGGGGCGCGCACCCCGGCTACGTTCGTCCCATGGGATCCGAGCGTGACCGCGTGCCGTCGGGTGCGGCCGAGGCCGACACCCGCGACGTCACGACGTCCCCACCGGCGCGTTCCCCGGCGGTGATCCGGGCTGAGCTCGCCGAGGCCCAGCGCTACCTCACCGACGCACCCCCGCACCACGGGGCCGGCACGCGCCAGGTGCTCCAGGCCCGCATCGCCGCCCTGCAGCGAGAGCTGGCCGCCGGTGAGGGGTGAGCGAGCCGCTGCCCATCCTACGACCGTGCGTCGCGGTGACCGACCTGCCACCGCGACGATGACCCTCCAGGAGGACACGTGAGCTTCGACACCCAGGGCAAGGTGGCGGTGGTCACCGGCGCATCCAGCGGTATCGGCGCGGCGACGGCCGCACGCCTGGCATCCCTCGGCATGACCGTCATCGCCGTGGCCCGACGCGCGGAGCTGCTCGAGGCCTTGGCCGCGGACCATCCCGGCGTCGTACCGCGGGTGGCGGACGTCACCCGCACCGAGGAGGTCGACGCGCTCGCAGCCTGGGTGCGCGAGACCCACGGGGCCTGCCACGTGCTGGTCAACAACGCCGGGGTCGGCGGTGGCAGCTTCACCGGACGCGACGACCTCGACGACGCGGTACGCACGATCGATGTGAACCTGCTCGGTCCGATCCGCTGCATGGCGGCCTTCGCCGACCTGTTGGCGTCCAGCGCCCCGTCACGGGTGGTCAACATCGCGTCGGTCGCGGGCAAGCTCGGGGTGGGACCAGCCGCCTACGCCGCCTCGAAGTTCGGGCTCGTCGGCTTCAGCGAGGCAACGGGCTTCGCATGGGCCGCCCGCGGGGTCACCGTGTGCGAGTTGAACCCGGGCTTCATCGAGACCGAGGGGTTCACCCAGTCCCAGATCAAGCGCACACCGCTCGCAGGGATCGTGGGACGTCCCGAGGACGTCGCCAGGGCCGTCCACGACGTGATCGACTCCGGCGCGGCCGAGCGCACCGTGCCGCGCTGGTACCGCGCCTTCGTGGTCGCACGGCACGTCGCCACACCGCTGTACCGCGCCGCAGCCGGCCGGATGGAGCGGGCCACCGGTTCGCGGGACTGACCCGGCGTCCTTCAGTCGGTCGGCGGCGGGGTCACGCCGGCCGCGCGCAGAGCCGCGGCCACGTGCCGGGCGCTCGCGCCGTCGCCGGTGGGCGGGAAGTCGCAGGCGGCGAGCCCTTCGGCGAGCACGCCCGCGAGCCGCGCCGGATCGGCGACGCCTCCGGGGAAGGTCACCAGGTGGAGCTCGAGGCCCGCGTCCACCGGGTCCTGCAGCCGGAAGCTGGTGCCGGTCGGGTCCCACACGATGACGGGATCACGGTCGGTGTCGAACCAGATGTCGGCGGTCTCCCGCAGCTGCGGCGCCGGCAGACGACGCGCAGCAGGCTCGGGATGCACGTCAGTCGCCATCGACCACGGCGTTGAGGTCGATCAGGCCACCTGCGGCCGCCAGGGCACCGGCCGTGGCCACAGCGCGCTCGTAGACCACGGTGAAGTAGTGCTCGGCGACCGCTTCGTGTCCGGGCAGCGGTGGGGCGCCCAGCGAACGTGGCACCGCGGCGGGGTCGTCGGTGATGCGCACGTCGCGGTGCAGGGCCGGCAGCAGTTCCGGCTCGCCCCAGAATCCCGCGGGATCGTTGCGGCCGGCCGCCTGCTCACGTGCGGGGGCCTCCTCGCGCGTGCCGGGCTTGCCGCCGCGCTTGCGGTTGCGCTTGTCACGGCGCTGTCCGCCACGCGGCTCCTGACCGCCGTCGCGCTGCTGCTCCTGGCCCCGCTTGGGCCCGCGGCCGCGGCCCCGCTTGCGGCGGGCCCGCTGTCGGCCGCCCGCGGACTGCCCGCCGGGACGGTCCTCGCCGGGATGGTGCTTCGCGCTCTGGCTCATGCGGCATCACCTCGTAGGGTGTGGCTGTCGGACACGTCCTCGGTGAGGACGGCATCGGGGTCGATCCCCAACGCCCGACGCAGCTGGGCCTCGTCGAGGTCACCGACCGAGCTCGACTTCGGCAGGGCGATGTCGGCGATGCGGCGTTTGCCGGCGACGACCTCCTCGACCCGCTCGTCCACCGTGCCCGGACAGACCAGACGGTGGGCGACCACGGTACGGGTCTGCCCGATGCGCCACGCCCGGTCGCGGGCCTGGTCCTCCACCGCCGGGTTCCACCAGCGGTCGTAGAGCACGACGTGGCTCGCCGCGGTCAGGTTCAGGCCGGTCCCCCCGGCCTTGAGCGACAGCACCAGCGCCCCGGGGCCCTCGGTGGTCTGGAACCGCTCGATCATCCGGTCGCGAGCCCCGCGCGCGAGCCCACCGTGGTAGCACTCGATGTCGACGCCCGTGCGGGCGGTGAGGTGCATGGCCAGCTTCTCGCCCCAGCTCGCGAAGTGGGTGAAGATCAGCATCCGCTCGCCGGACTCGAACACGTTGTCGACGATCTCCTCGAGCCGCGCCAGCTTGCCGGAGCGGTCCTCGAGCGGACCTTCGTCGCCGGTGTAGGCGGCAGGGTGGTTGCAGATCTGCTTCAGGGCCGTGATGGCGGCGAGCACCGCACCCTTGCGCTTGCTGGTGTCCTCGTCGCTGGAGTCGACGACCAGCTCGTCGAGCACCGCCTGGTAGAGCCCGATCTGCTCGGAGGTCATGGGGCAGTGATCGAGCGCGTCGATGCGGTCGGGCAGCTCCTCGGCGATGGCCGGCTCCGCCTTGGTCCGACGGAAGACGAGGACGCCGTTGAGGGTGGCGAGGGCGGACTCGGCACCCTGCTCACGGGTGGTGATCTGCTGCATCTGGCTGACGAAGGTGGCACGGTCACCGAGCAGGCCGGGGTTGGAGAAGTCGAGCAGCGCCCACAGGTCACCGAGCCCGTTCTCGATGGGTGTGCCGGTCAACACCACCCGGGTGTCACCTTCGAGCCGTCGCAGCTGCTGCGCGGTCTCGCTGGCGGGGTTCTTGATGACCTGTGCCTCATCGAGGACGATGCGCGACCAGCTGATACCGGCCAGCGCCTCGACATCGCGCAACGCCGTGCCGTAGGTGGTCAGGACCACATCGGCACGCGCAGCGTCGGCGGCGACCTGGTCGGCATCGCCGCGGTTGGTGCCGTGATGGACCACCACCTCGAGGTCGGGGACGAAACGGGCAGCCTCGTTGGCCCAGTTGCCGACCACGGCCGGGGGGGCGATGACCAGGGCCGGACGCCCGTCCTCAGGGCGGTCACGCAGGAACGCCAGCAGGGTCGGGGTCTTGCCGAGACCCATGTCCAGCGCCAGGATCCCGCCGAGGCCCGCGGACTCGAGGAAGTGCAGCCACGCCAGCGCGTCCGCCTGGTAGCTGCGCAGCTCGCCCTCGAAGCCCTCGGGCGAGGTGGGCGGTTGGTCCGGGATGGTGGCGGCGCTGTGCAGCAGGTCAGCTGCCCAGCCCTCGCCCTCCAGCTGGATGGGACGCCCCAGGGCGGTGCCGTCGAGCCCGAGGGCGTAGCGCAGCATCTCCCCACCCGACAGACGGGTGCGGTTGGCGCGTTCCTCGAGCGCCTCGGCCGCGGCCTCGAGATCCGCATGGTCCACGGCGACCCACTGCCCCTGTGAGCGCACCAGCGGCCGCGACTGCGTCGCCAGTTCACGGATCTGTGCGGCGGTGAGCTCCTCGTCACCGAAGACCGCCGACCAGCGCACATCGCTGAGCTGCTGTGCGCCGACGGCCCGCTCGGAGGAGCCGAGGGAGGTGAGCTTGAGCTGGGAGCTGGCCTTCTTCGTCGACAGCGGGGGGACCCGCACCTCGAACCCGGCGTTGGTCAGCACCGAGCCCGTCTGGGTCATCAGCTCCCACGCCTCGTCCTGGCTGAGGATCACCTCACCACGGCGACGGTCCTTGCCGCGCTCCAGGGGGGAGTACAGGCCCTCGAGCCGCTCGAGCTCCCGCTTGATCAGCTCCTTGCGTTCGTGGTTGGCCCGCGACATCGCGGCCTCGACGGCCTCGTCCTTGCGGCGGCCGCCGGGCACCAGGGTCCGCAGCAGCCAGGCATCGCCCTCGTCGGGCGGGTCGAGCTGGACGATCAGCTCCAGCTTGGAGGCCCCGGTGACACCCTCCGCCCAGGACTCCAGACCCCGACGGATCTCCGTGCCCTGCGCGTGGGGTGCCTCGAAGGTGGACCCGTCGAGGCGGCCGAGCGCCGCCTCGGCGATCTCGGCGGGACGCTGCGGCTGCGGCGGGGGCGCCGGCACCTCGACGCGCCCGGCCGCGTCACGGCAGATGGCGTCCACGCAGCCCGCGACCACCGAGCGGGTCACCGTGCGGGCGTCGCGACGCCCCTCGAAGGCCGCGATGGCCCCAGGCATCGCCTTGACCAGCCCGGTGAGCTCCTCGTGGTCGATGAGCGTCGGCTCCCACCGCACGGCGAAGTAGGAGCGGTTGGCGGGCGCGTCACCGACCTTGCGCAGCTGCGGCACCATGCGACCCTGCCCGACCAGACGCACCGCCAGGGCGGCGGCCATGCCGAGCCAGGTGACGCTCGGAGCCAGGTCGTCGTCGCCGTGGGTGTCGGCGAGCGCCACGAGCCATCCGAGCGTGTCGTGCACATCGGCCTGCAGCGTCGCAGCCTGGGAGCCGTCGGGCAGGGTGACCGGCTCGCCGGGCTCGAAGGCGGCGTGGGGCGCACCCGCGGCGACCAGGCGTGCGGCCGTGGCATCGGTGTCCTCCGGCGCGCTCCCACGGCCCGCAGCCCACGCGATGATCGCGCCCCGGTGCCATGACAGTTGGAGCACCGGCGGGCTCGGCTCGCGGGGCGGGGCGACCTCGCGTGCCGGTTCCTCGCCCCCTTCGGGGCTGTCGTCGCTGCTGCGGTCGCGACCACGGCGGTCGTCGCGCTCCTTACCCCCGTCACCATCGGTGCGTCGGGGATCCTGCCCGGTCAGCGCTGTGAGCTGATCGTCGATGCGATCGCGTTCCTCCTGGAAGTCGGCCAGCACCATGGTGCGTTCGGGACCGGTGACCTCGCGTTCCACCCGGGCGATGGTGCGTCCGACGTCGCGCCGCAGCCAGCGCAGCGCGTCGACCCACCCCTCCTCGTCGCCACGCAGCACCTCGATGTCGTCATCGGAGGCGAGTCCGTCGAGGTGTGCCTGGGCGAGCTCACGGAGGTCCTCGGGCGTGGGTCGCCGCCGCTGGCCGTGGTGGTCGGTGATGGTGGTGCCTCCATGTGGGCACGCGCCGGCCGACGGCCGGGCGTGGGGCGTGTCCGATGCGCTGCGCGGTTCGTGGCGAGGGCGCATCCCCGGCGACCACCTGGCAGCGCGCGGCGGGGATGGCGATCAGTGCGACGGCGTCGGTCGTGCCGTCCGCGCTCCCGGAGGCGGGCGTCGTCTCGCACGGTAGGGCCCCCGGGCGGACGGATCCCGGTGGTGCCCGAGGAGCGGCGGTCGATGACCTGCGCGACCCCGGGGACTCGCCGCACACGCCGGCAGCGTGCGGGCGGACCAGGTTCCGTACCGCCGCCAGCGTAGCGCGCGTGGCAGGATGCCGCCCGCCTCAGCCGACGGCATCGAGCGCGGGGTTGTGGTCGGCGGGGACCTCCTCGCCGACCATGACCGGGCCGGGTGGGGTGCCGTCACCGAAGGGGTGCCCGCCGAGCTCCTCACGGAAGTGCGGTGTGGCCCAGCCCGTCAGGTCGGGCCCCATGGGCACGATGCCCGTGGGGTTGATGTCGGTGTGGACCTCGTAGTAGTGCCGCTTGATGTCGATGAAGTCGATCGTGTCACCGAACCCGGGGGTCTGGAACAGGTCCCGGGCGTAGGCCCACAACACGGGCATCTCGGTCAGCTTGCTGCGGTTGCACTTGAAGTGGTTGTGGTAGACCGCGTCGAAGCGCACCAGGGTGGTGAACAGCCGCACATCGGCCTCCGTGATCCGGTCCCCCACCAGGTAGCGCTGCCCCGCCAGGCGGTCCGACAGCCAGTCGAGACGGGCGAACAGCGCGGTATAGGCCCGCTCGTAGGCCTCCCGGGTCCCGGCGAACCCGGCCTGGTAGACGCCGTTGTTCACGTCGCGGAACACCAGCTCGATGATCTCGTCGATCTCCGCACGGTGCTGCTGCGGGTACAGGTCCGGTGCCCCCTCACGGTGGTGGGCCGCCCACTCCAGCGACAGGTCGAGGGTGATGCGCTTGAAGTCGTTGGTCACCACGGCCCCGCTGGGGACGTCGACGATCGCCGGCACGGTGATCCCGCGCTCGTAGCCGGGGACCCGGGCCTCGTAGGCGTCCTTGAGCCGGGGGATGCCCAGGACCGGGTCGACACCCTCCGGGTCCAGATCGAAGGTCCAGCTACGCCAGTCATGGGTGGGGCCGGCGATGCCCATCGGCAGGACCTGCTCGAGACCGAGCAGGCGGCGCACGATGATCGCGCGGTTGGCCCAGGGGCATGCGCGGCTGACGATGAGCCGGTAGCGACCGGGTTCCACGGGCCAGCCGCTGGCGCCGTCGGCGGTGATGCGGTCGTCGAGGTAGCGCATGTCGCGCCGGAACTCGTCCTCGACGTAGCCGCGGCCGATGCCCTGGTGCTGGTCGGTGGCGGTCTGCTCGCTCGCGGTCATGGGCTCGGGGATCCTGTTCGGGCGTCGTGGCGGTTCGGTGCTGCGGCGGCGCCTGTCCGGGTGGACGCCTGCGCGGGCCCGGCATCCTGCCAGGCCCGCCGGCGACGGTGCGCATCCGATGGCCGGAGCACCGGGTCGAGGCGCGGGGCCGGGTGGCTAGCCTTGTGGGTGTGGCTCCCCCACTCGACCTGCGCTTCCTGCTCAGCGCCGACGACGTCGGCGAGCTGCCGTCGAGCCCCGCGGAGATCGCCCTGGCCGGGCGCTCCAACGTCGGCAAGTCGACGGTGCTCAACGCCCTGGCCGGCTCCTCGAAGCTGGCCCGTACCTCCAAGACCCCGGGTCGGACACGGCTGCTGAACTGCTTCGTGACCCCGACCGACGCCACCGTGGTGGACCTACCCGGCTACGGCTACGCCAAGGTGGCAGCGACCGAACGTGCCGCCTGGTGGCGCCGCACGGAGCGCTACCTGCTGGAACGCGAGCCGCTGGTGGCGACGCTGGTCATGGTCGACGGCGAGGTGGGCCCGACCAACCTGGACCGCGAGATGCTGGCCTGGCTGCGCGGACACGGGCTGGCGCACCGCATCGTCGCGACCAAGCACGACAAGGTCCGCTCCTCCCGGCGCGAGCGGCGACGACGCGACCTGGCCAGCGGTTGCGGCGTGGATCCGCGAGAGGTGCTGTGGGTCAGCGCGGAGCGCGGCACCAACCTCGCACGACTCCGGGAGCTCGCCCGCGAGCTGCTGTCGGGCGGCTAGGCCCCCTCGTCCGCCACCGCATCCGCGCCCTCGTGGGTGGTGTCCACCCTTCCGCCCCGGGGCAGGTCGACCACCACGGTGGTGCCGCCCTCGCCCTCGATCCACGCGCGCCCGTCGTGCAGCCGTGCGAACTCGGCGACCAGCGTCAGCCCCACACCGGTGCCCGGCTGGGGGTGCTCGTCGTGCAGCCGCACGAAGGGCTCGAACACCCGAGCGCGCTCCGACGCCGGGATGCCGGGGCCATGGTCGGCGACACGCAGACACAGTCGGTCGGGTGCCGGCGCCGCGAGCGTCACCTCGACCGCACCCTCGGGTGCGTACTTCTCCACGTTGGACAGCAGGTTGGCCAGCAGGTGCTCGAACTGCACCGCGTCGACCCAGGCCAGCTCCTGCTCGGGCACCTGGAGGTGGCAGCGGTGGCCGACCGGGGACGCGGCCACGGTGGCGCGCACCAGCGCGGCCAGATCGACCTCCTGCCGCTCCGTCTGCAGGGTCCCACGGGACAGGCGGTCGATGTCGAGCAGTTCGTCCAGCAGGCTCGTGAGCCGCTGGCTGTGGTGCAGCAACCCGTCCTCGAGGTGGGCCCGCACCCGGTCGTCGAGCTCCGTTCGCAGCCGTACGAGGGTCTCGGCCAGACCCCTGACCACCGTCAGCGGCGTCCGCAGCTCGTGGGAGACCGCGGTCAGGAAGGCGGTCTTGGTCTCGTCGAGCTGGCGGTACCGGTCGGCGTTGGCGCGCTCGATCGCCGCGATGCGTTCCAGTCGCCGTTGGTGCTCGACGCGGTCCGTGACGTCGCTGAAGTACACCACGAGCCCCTCGGCGCCCGGGTAGGCACGCGCCTCGTACCACTGGCCGGTCGGGGGGTAGTGCTCCAGCACCGTCTGGGGCTCCCCGGTCGCCAGCGCCCGTCGGTAGGCCGCCTCGAACCCCCCACCCACCGCGCCGGGGAAGGCCTCCCACAGATCCCGGTCGACGACCGCTGCCGCCGGCACGCCCAGCAGTTCCTCGAAACGTCGGTTGACGTAGCTGATCCGCCACTGCGGGGTGACGACGAAGATCGCGTCCTGTACCGCCTCCATGGTCAGCGCCAGCCGCGTGGCCGCCTGCTCAGCCTCCCGCGCGGCGACACGCTCCTCGCTGAGGTCGCGGACCACACCGAGCTGGAAGCGGGGTTCGCCGTTGCCGTCGCACACCAGCGTGCTCCACGCCTCCACCTCGATGGTGGTGCCGTCGGGCCGCAGGTAGCGCTTCTCGACGTGGTACGCGTCGCGCTGCCGGGTGTGGAGCGCCGCAGCGGCCTGCCGTGTCCGCTGCCGGTCCTCGGGTCGCGTCAGCTCGCAGTAGTCGAGCCCGAGCAGATCCTCGACGTCCCGACCGGTGATCGCCCCCATGGCGGCGTTGGCCCGCACGATGCGACCCTCCAGATCGGCGACCGCGATGCCGACGGGGGCGAAGTCGACGATGGCGTGGGCGAAGGCCTCGCTGGTATGGAGCGCGTGGACGGCCCGGTGGCGCTCCGAGGCCGCGTGGATGAGCGAGGCGAGCAGGGGCCGGCCGTCGATCTCGATCGGGTTGCTGTAGAGCTCCACGTCACGCACGGTGCCGTCAGCCGTACGGTGACGGAAGGCGAAGTAGGCACGCTCCTGACGCTGGGCGGCCGCGATCTCGCGTGCGGTCTCCTCGGGTGGCAGCACGTTGAGATCGCTGACCGACATCCGCAGCAGTTGCGCGCGGGGCCACCCGTAGAAGCTGACCGCGGCGGCGTTGGCTGCCACGATCCGTTGGTCCTGCGGATCGACCAGCAGCATGGGGCTGCACTGCTGCTCGAACACCGGGCCCGCATCGATGGACCCGCTGTCGGCAGCGGCGGGCGGCTCGTCGCGTGCGCGGGCCGACGCGGGCCGGTCCTGCTCGACCATCCTCATCCTCTTCGGGCAGGTGTGGACCCGCGTGCTGGCGTGCCATCCCCCCTGGTCTGACCACGACCGTACCGTGACGGTGCGTGGCATGGACCGGCCCGACGACCGGGTTCAGCCACCCGTGGCCGACGGCGGGTGGCCGGCCGTGATCGCGAGCAGCACGGTCAGCTCGTCGCGGGCATCCCCGGGTGCGGCCACATCGGCGGGTCGCGGTGCTGGTGCGTCGGCCCGCTCGCGTGCGCGGCTGGTGGCGACCGCCTCCTCGAGCACGGCACCGAGCCGCGCGACCAGCTCGTCGCGTTCACGCCGGGTGAGGGCCAGCCCGACACGGGTCAGCGCGATCACCCCTTCATCGGTGGCGGCCAGCAGTTCCCCGGCCGCGACGGCGCGCAGCGCCCCCACCGTCGCATCGGCGCCGGCCAGCTCCCAGGACCGCCCGGTGGCCTGGTAGGGCTGCTCCCGGGTGCCACGCGGACCCGGCCGGGGGTCCAGCGGCACGAGGAACCCCTGCGCGACCAGCTGCCGCAGGTGGTAGTGGATCGTGCCGGGCGTCGTCCCGAGCGCCTCGGCGAGCGCCTTGTTGGTCATCGCCCGCTCGCGGCAGGCGAACAGGATCCGTAGGCGGGTCGGGTGGCCGAGGGCCTTGGCTTCGTCGGCCGTCATCGCCCGGCGTGCGGACGGCGCCGGCGTCGCCTGGTCGTGGGTGCCCTGGTCCTCGGCCATGATGCCTCCACCCGGAACGGCGCCTCGCAGGCGCCCTGCGCGCGTCGGTGCGCCAGTGTGCCACGGAGGGTAGCGCCACCACTTGACTTCTCTCGATCGCTCGTGCGACGCTGCCGCGGCGGCGCCGCGACCGACGCTGCCGGCTCCGCTCCACCGGCGCAGACCTCCACCCGGTCCGAACCCCGAGGACGGCCGTGCCCACCACCGCAGATGCCGGCCGCTGGCGCCGCCGCACCGCCGGGCTCGACGAGCGCTACTGGCGGCTGTGGTCCGCGGTCGCGAGCTCGAACCTCGGTGACGGCCTGGTGTCGCTCGCCCTGCCGTGGCTCGCCTCCCTGGTGACCCGCGATCCGCTGGCGATCTCGGGTGTCGCCCTGGCCAGCCGGCTGCCATGGCTGCTGTTCAGCCTGCACGCCGGTGCGCTGTCCGACCACTACGACCGCCGGTCGTTGATGGTCATCGCCAACAGCCTGCGGGCGGTGATCGCCCTGGCCGTGAGCGCCGCCGTCGTCTGGGAGGTGGCGTCACTGCCCGTGCTCTACGCCGCCGCCTTCGGCCTCGGGATGTGCGAGGTGGTGTTCGACAACACCTCCCAGGCGCTCCTGCCGGCCCTGGTGCCGCGCGAGCGACTCGAGCGTGCCAACGGCAACCTGATGGGCGCGCAGCTGGTCATCCAGGACTTCGTGGCACGACCCGTCGCGGGGGCGATGGTCGGGTTCTCCCTGTCGCTGCCCTTCGCACTCGACGGAGCGACCGCCGCGGTGTCCGCTGCGCTGATCTTCTCGATCCGGGGCTCCTTCCGCACCCCCCGGGCCACCGGGGTGACGGCCCCGCGCATGCGGACCCAGATCCGTGACGGGCTGCGGTGGCTGTGGCAGCACCGCCTGCTGCGGACCCTGGCGATCGCCCTGGGGGTGATGAACGCCGTCACCGCCGCGATGATGGCGACCTTCGTGCTCTACGTGCAGGAGATCCTCGCGCTCGATGGCCTCGGGTTCGGGTTGTTGCTGGCCACCGGCAGCGCGGGCGGACTCCTCGGCAGCCTGCTCGCACCCACCCTCACCGCCCGTTTGGGCGACGCACGCGCGCTGCTGCTGGCCGTGGTCGTACCTATCGGTGGTTCGGCAGCGATCGCGCTGACCTCGCTGCCGGCCGTGGCCGGGGTCGCGTTCGCTGCCTACTCCTTCACCGCCGTGGCCTGGAACGTCGTCACGGTCTCGCTGCGACAGCGGCTGATCCCCGACCCGCTGCTGGGTCGCGTCAACAGCGTGTACCGGTTCTTCGGGTGGGGGATGATGCCGATCGGCACCCTGCTCGGCGGTGCGCTCGTCCAGCTCGTCGAGACCACGGCCACACGTGAGCTGGCCCTGCGCGCACCCTTCGTCGCCGCCGTGCTCGTCCACGCGCTGCTGCTGGTGACGGTGTCGCCGAGGTTGACCCAGCGCGCGCTGGACGACGCCCGCGCCGCCGCCCCGACCAGCCCCTGAGCCGCGCGGCGGCGACCGCCCCGGTCGGCTCGCCGCGCCGGCACGCAGCCGCGCCACCGGGGTGCGCCCAGCCTTCCACCCACCCGGCACGGGTACGCTGCGGGGTCCCCCGCCCCTTCCCACCACCTCGGTGCCCCGGTGACCTCTCCCACGACGGCGGTCCGTTCGGACCTGCGCAACGTCGCCATCATCGCCCACGTCGACCACGGCAAGACCACCCTGGTCGATGCCATGCTGTGGCAGTCCGGAGCCTTCCGGGTCAACCAGGACGTCGCCGAACGGGTGATGGACTCCGGCGACCTCGAGCGCGAGCGCGGCATCACGATCCTGGCCAAGAACACCGCCGTGGTCGTGCCCCGGCCCGGTGGCGACACCGTCACCGTGAACGTGGTCGACACCCCCGGCCACGCCGACTTCGGCGGCGAGGTGGAGCGGGCGCTGGCCATGGTGGACGCCGCGCTGCTGCTGATCGACGCGAGCGAGGGGCCCCTGCCCCAGACCCGCTTCGTGCTGCGCAAGGCGTTGGAGAGCGGCCTGCCCGTGATCGTGGTGGTCAACAAGATCGACCGTCCCGACGCCCGCATCGCGGAGGTGGTGGACGAGGCCTTCAGCCTGCTGATCGACCTCGGTGCGGACGACGCCCAGGTCGACCTGCCCGTGCTCTACACCAACGCCAAGGACGGCACCGCCACCCTGGATCCCGACCAGCCCGGCACGGACCTGCGCCCGCTGTTCGACACCATCCTGGACCACGTGCCGGCCCCGACCCACGTACCCGATCACCCCTTCCAGGCCCTGGTCACCAACCTCGACGCCTCTCCCTACCTCGGACGCCTCGCGCTGTGCCGGGTGAAGAACGGCCACGTCCGCCGAGGCGAGACCGTGGCCTGGTGCCGGGAGAACGGCGAGGTGGAGCGGGTCAAGCTCTCCGAGCTGTACCTCACCGAGGCCCTCGACCGGGTGCAGGCCGAGGGGGCCGGCCCGGGCGATCTGATCGCCGTGGCCGGTATCGACGAGGTGACCATCGGTGACACCCTCGCCGCGGTCACCGACCCGCGACCACTGCCACGCCTGACCGTCGACGAGCCCAGCCTCGGGATGACGCTGGGGGTCAACACCTCGCCACTGGCCGGCCGTGACGGCAAGCAGCTCACCGCGCGGCTGATCCAGGCCCGCCTCGAGCAGGAGCTGGTGGGCAACGTCTCCCTGCGTGTGCTGCCCACCGAGCGGCCCGACACCTGGCAGGTGCAGGGACGCGGCGAGCTGCAGCTCGCGGTGCTCGTCGAGACCATGCGCCGCGAGGGCTTCGAGTTGACCGTCGGCAAGCCGCGGGTGGTCACCCGTGAGGTGGACGGGCAGGTCCAGGAGCCCTTCGAGCACCTGTCCATCGACATCCCCGAGGACTACGTCGGCGTGGTCAGCCAACTGTTGGGTCTGCGCAAGGGGCGGATGCAGCAGATGATCAACCACGCGACCGGCTGGGTGCGCCTCGAGTACCGCGTACCGGCACGGGGGCTGATCGGTTTCCGCACGGAGTTCCTCACCGAGACCCGCGGGACCGGCATCCTCCACCACGTCTTCGACGGGTACGAGCCCTGGCAGGGGGAGCTGCGTACCCGCCCCAACGGCTCCCTGGTGGCCGACCGCCACGGGCAGGCGACCCAGTTCGCCCTGCTCAACCTCCAGGAGCGCGGGCAGCTGTTCATCGCACCCGGCGCGGAGGTCTACGCCGGCATGATCGTGGGCGAGAACGCGCGCTCGGAGGACATGGACGTCAACCCGGCCAAGGAGAAGAAGCTCTCCAACGTGCGGTCCGCCACCGGCGACGAGCTGGTGCGGCTGGCACCCCCGCGCCTGCTGTCGCTGGACCAGGCACTGGAGTTCATCCGGGAGGACGAAGCGGTCGAGGTCACCCCGGGCAACGTCCGGCTGCGCAAGGTGGAGCTCGATCCGGCGACCCGCGCCCGGGCTGCCAAGCGGACCAAGCACGGCGCCGCACCGAGCTGACGCCGCACCGTGCGCGGCGGCGCATGCCGTGGCCGCCTATCGGTCCACCCGGGAGCGCCGCTGGTTGCCCCCGAGCGCACGGTTGAGGCCGGCGAGTCCGGCCGCCAGCCCGGCGGCGATCAGGGTGAGCCACAGCAGCCCGGTGAGGCTGTCGAGCAGCTGACGGAACCACACCATCGTGATGCCGAGCACCACCATCAGCGCGCCGCCGATCAGCTTGAGCAGCCGGCCGTGACGCTCCTCGAAACGGGTGATGCGCATGGTCGCCACGACGGCACCGAACAGCACCAGCTCCAGCCCGACGTAGATCAGCAGGTAGAGGGCCAGCAGACCCGCGAAGGTCGGGCCCCGCTCCACGCCCATGGTCTGCAGCGTGCCGGTCCACACCACGGGGAAGCCCATCGTGCAGGGCAGTTCGATCACCGCCACGCCCGCCGCCAGGACGACGGTGGTGCCGAGCACCGCGGGCAGGGGCCGATGTTCCTCCCGGATGGACCGACCACCGCGGTAGATGCGCGGTTTGTAGCGGTCGGGGATGGTGAAGGACAGGCCCTGCTTGTAGGCGAAGTAGTCCTTGATGTTGACGATGCCGAACAGCAGCGCGATCGCGCCCACCACCCAGCCGATGACCTCGATGTTGGCCAGCAGCCCGACCACGGTGAACACCCCGACGATGAACGCGCCGTAGATCAGGCCCGTCACGGTCAGGAAGGTGACACCGACGGCGATCACCCGCGCTCTGGAGGCACCGGCGTTGAGGACCATCGCGAGCAGGACGGCCAGCACCCACAGCGAACAGGGGTTGAAGCCGTCCACGAAGGCGATCAACGTCGTGACCCCGACCGCCGAACGTCCGGCGAGGTCCACCTCACCGAACAGCGGCACCTCGACGGAGGGGTCGTCGAGCCCGGTCACCTCGGAGCTGTCGGCCGTGGCAGCCGCGTCGAGGTCGTCGGTGGCACCCGGTGCCGCCGAGGCCACCGCGGCAGGCTGCTCCTGCGCCGATGCAGCGGTGCCGCCAGCCAGGGGCACGACCAGCAGCGCCGCACCGAGGACGACCAGCAGCAGCACGCGGAGACGGTGGTCGAGCCACTGACGGGTGGGCAGGGCGGACACGGCTACCTCCTGACGTGGTCAGGATGGCGTGACGGCCCCCACCGTGACGCCGCCGAGGGACCCTGCTGCGACGGGTCGAGGGTCACCTCCTCGGCGGTGGCGCGAGCACCTGGCGGTGGTTCAGTAGCCGCCCGACACGTAGGCCTGGAGCTGCTCGGCGGTCTCCGCCAGGTTCTCCAACCGCGAACGCACGACGTCACCGACCGAGACGATGCCCAGCAGGGTCCCGTCGACGACCACGGGGACGTGTCGGTGCCGACCCCGGGTCATCAGCGCGGCGACGTCGTCGACCCTCGCCGCCGGGGTGCAGGTGGGCACGTCGGTGCGCATGAGCTCCGTCACGGGCAGTGCCCGCATCGTCAGGCCCTCGCGCGCCAGGCTGTGGACCACGTCGCGTTCGCTGACCAACCCCAGGGGTTCGTCGCTGTCGTCGACCACCATCACCGCACCGATGCCGTGGCGGGCGAGCAGGGCCACCACCTCCTCGGTGGTAGCGGTCGAACCGACGGTCACCACCTCCGCACCCTTGTCGGCGAGGATGTCCTCTATCCGGGCTGCCATGCGCGGCCTCCGCTTCCGGGGCTGTGGTCCCCGGAGCACGATCGTCGCACGGTCAGGGGGCCACGTCCACGGCCGATGTCGTGCCGACCGCGGGCCGCGCCGCGCGGTGTGATCAGTGCTTGGCGCCCGAACGGACCACGACCACGGGGCAGTGCGCGTGGAGCACGCACTGCTGGGACACCGAGCCGAGCAGCAGACCGCGGAAGCCACCGCGGCCCCGGGAGCCCACCACCAGCAGTTCCGCACGCCGCGAGTGCTCCACCAGCACCTCTGCGGGACGCCCACCCGCGACGGTCTCGGTGGTGATCTCCACCTTCGCATCGGCATCGGCGAAGGCGGCGCGGGCGTCGCGTGCCCGGTCGGTGAGCATGTGCTCCGCATGCTCCTGCGCCACGCGGTGACGATCCTCACGCCAGCGTGACTCCGCCTCGGTGAGGTAGGCGGCGATCCTGCCGTCCGGCGCGTAGGCGTAGGAGCCGGAGTAGGGGCTGGAGGCGGCATCGACCTCGTAGGTGGTGACCATGTGCAGCACATCGCCGGTGCGCGCGGCCTGCCGGTAGGCCCATGCCAGCGCCTCGTCCGACGCGGGCGATCCGTCCACACCGACGACGATGCGACCGGCCTGTGACTTGTCCCCTGCCATCCTGTGCTCCTCTTCGAAGGTCGCCCGCAGCAGCGCGGTGTGTGCCATGGTCAGGCACCGTAGGGCACCAGGGCGCCGGTTGTGGCGGCGTGTGGCGGCGGTCCTCGGGTGGGAGCCTGCCACGCATGGCAGGGCCTCGGCTACCGACAGTGGTCCCGTCTGGACACGGTCGGTCGGTACGCACCCTCCGCAGGAGCCGCCGACACGCGCGTGCGCCTACGCTGCGCTGCGTGGGCTCGTGGGCGTCACCTGCAGCGATCGAGGTGCAGGTGGGCGGCGAGCCGGCCGCCGGGGAGGTGGCAGGTGCAACACCCCACCGCACAGGAACTGTCGAGCCTCTGGCAGCACGCCCGCGAGCCCTGGGCGGTGCTCGATCCGAGCGACCACACCTTCCGCGCGGCGAACCTGGCGTGGACACGGCTGCTGGGGTGGACACGCGCCGACCTCGCGGGCCGTTCGTGGCCCGATCTGGTGCATCCCGAGGACCGGTCACGGGTCCGCAACGAGCTGCGGGCCCTCGGCAGCCACAGCGTGCAGGACACCGCGGTCACGGTCCTCACCGCTGTGGGTGACGACCGGATCCTGCGGTGGCGCGCCCACATCGTGCCGGCGACGCGACGCATCCTGCTGACGGTGACCGAGCCACCAGCCGATGACGGTGTGCAGACGCAGCTGCGCGAGATCGAGGAACGCTTCGAGCTGGCGATGAACTTCGCGCCGGTCGGCATGGCCATCTCCCGTCTGGACGGTCCCTGGGTGGCGGTCAACCCCGCCCTGTGCCGCCTGTTCGGGGTCAGCGAGGATGCACTGCTCGGGGGGCTGTCCTTCGAGGACCTGACCCATCCCGACGACCTGCCTGCGGAACGTGCGCTGCTGGCGGAGCTGGTCGACGGCGCCCGCTCGTCCTACACCATCGACAAGCGCTACGTCCGACCCGACGGCTCCACCGTCTGGACCCAGACCGTGGT
>JAWLFQ010000114.1:0-5738 GCA_041685505.1 Nitriliruptoraceae bacterium | reverse complement strand
TCATGGCCCGCTCGATCTCGCGCTTGGCGTCGCGCTCCTTGGCGGTCTGGCGCTTGTCGGCGACGTTCTTGCCCCGGCCGATCGCGAACTCGAGCTTGACGCGTCCCTCCCGCAGGTACAGCCGGGTGGGCACCAGGGTCACCCCTTTGGCAGCCACGGCGTGGGCGAGCTCATCGAGTTCGCGGCGGTGCAGCAGCAGCTTGCGCGGCCGGGTGGGATCGTGGTTGTTGCGGTTGCCGTAGGCGTACTCGGGGATGTGGGCCTGCATCAGCCACGCCTGCCCGTCGTCGTCGATCTTGACCCAGGCCTCGACCAGCGAACCCTTGCCGCCACGCAGGGACTTGACCTCGGTGCCCTGCAGCACCAGGCCGGCCTCGAAGCGTTCGTCGAGGTGGTAGTCGTGACGGGCCTTGCGGTTGCTGACGATCAGCTTGGTGCCGTCACCACGGGACTGCGTCGCGTTCTTCGCCATAGCTGCTCAGCGTAGCGAGGTCCGCTGCCTGCCTCGGGTCCACCGGGCCGCCCGCCGGTCGGTGGGCAGCTCGGTCGGTCAGCACGTGATGTAGCCGCAGGGGTTGCGCGGAACCCCGGCCTCACGCACCTCGAAGTGCAGGTGGCGGCCGTAGCTGTTGCCGGAGTTGCCCATCGTGCCCAGCACCTGCCCGGCTGCGACCTGCTGACCGGCTCCCACCGACACCGTGGCCAGATGGGCGGAGATCGTGGCCATGCCGCTGGCGTGGGCGACGGTGACGTAGTTGCCGAACCCGCCGCCGCAGCCCCAGGAGCTGTAGGGATGGCAGCCGTTGCTCACGGTCACCACCGTGCCAGGACGAGCTGCGACGATGGCCGTGCCCTCCGCCCCGCCGATGTCGACACCGTTGTGGTTGCGACCCCACCGTGGCCCGAACGCCGAGGTGACGGGTCCCGGTGCCGGCCGTAGCCACGGCCCGCTCGGCGCGGTCGCCGGTGGCTCCGCGGGTTGTGGCGCCGGCTCCTGGGTGTCGCCGCCGCCCGCCGCCGGCGCCTCCTCGGCGGTGGCATCCCCCTCGCCGTCATCGCCGGCGGCCTCCTCCGCTGCGGCGCGCCGCGCCTCCTCCTCGGCGCGTTGCGCCGCTTCCGCCGCACGCTGGCGTCGGGCGGCCTCGGCCGCCTCGGCCTCGGCCTGCTGGCGCGCGATCGCCGCGAGCTGGTCCGCGATGCGCTGCGACTCCTCCTCGAGCCCGGCGAGGTGGCCCTCCGCGCTCTGGCGGTCGTCGCGCAGCGTCAGGAACAGCTCCTCACGCTCGGCGCGGCGCTGCTCGATGGTGTCCAGGGCAGCGGCCTGCGCGCGGGTGGCCGACTCGATGGTCGCAGCCGCGGCGGACGCGGCCGCCAGCTCGTCCTCGGCCTCCACCCGCAGGCGCTGGGCCGTGGCGCGCTGGGCCTCGACCTCGAGGTGGAGGGTCGTGAACTGCTCCACCATGGTCCGGTCGCCGTCGAGCACGTGGGCGACCATCGTGCTGGAGCTGATGAAGTCGGCCATGTCCCGGACACCGGCGAAGGCCTCGGTGAAGGAGATCTGCCCGTACTTGTAGGCCGCGACCACCCGGGCCTCGAGCTGTGCGGTGGCTGCCGCCAGCTCGTCCTCGGCGTCCGCGAGGTCGGTGAGGACGGTGCGGAGCTGCGCGCGGGCCTGCTCGGTCGCCGTCTCGGCGGCGGCGAGCGCCCCCTCGGCCTCCTCGAGCTCGGCGCGGTGCCGGGCGAGCGCCTCCTCGGCCTCCTCCAGCTCCTGTTCGACCGCGGCGAGCTGGGTGCGGGCGTCACCCTCGCGCTCGCGCAGGGATGCGACGCGGTCCTCGACCCGGTCGCGCTCCGCGCTGACCCCATCGAGCTCAGGCACCAGATCACCGGGCTGGGGCGGTTGCCCCCAGGCGGTCACCGGCACCAGCAGGAGCGCGCACGCCGCGACGAGCACGTGCCGACCCCGGGCTCGCTGCATCCGCACCGACCGTCTCCGCGCAACTGAACGTGAGCGGATCCTGACCCTCTGACGCCACTCAACGATGCACGAGAGTACAGGAACCACAGGAGCCACGGAAGTGGCCCTCGCCACAGGCATCGGCACGCGACGCCCCCGGCTGAAGCGCTCGGGACACGCGTCGACGCCGCGAGCCGGTGGACGTCGCGGGGACGGGTCGCCTCAGATGTCCAGGAAGCGACGCAGGGCGAGGATCGAGGAGAGCGCGGCGATGCCGGTGCCGGCCAGCAGCAGCCAGGGGCCGACCGCGAGCACCTGCGCCTCACCGATGAAGGGCATCAGCTCGATGTCGCGGGCCAGGTTGCCCGCCACCCGCGGCACCGTCGCCCACAGCAGGCCCCAGGAAGCCAGCGCGCCGATCAGCCCGGCGATCACGCCCTCCAGGACGAAGGGCAGACGGATGTACCAGTTGCTGGCCCCCACCAGGCGCATGATGCCGGTCTGCTCGCGACGCGCGAAGGCCGCCACGCGGATCGTGTTGGCGATCAGCACACCGGCGGCCACGAGCTGGATCGCGGCGACGACCAGCGCAGCGTTGCGCACCACGTTGGTGAAGCGCAGGAACTGGTTGAGTACCTCGCGCTGGTCGACGATCTCCTCCACCCCGGGGTAGGTCGAGAACTGATCGGCGATGACGTTGAACAGGTTCGGGTTCTCGAGCCGGACGCGGAAGGATGCCGGCAGCGTGTCCTGATCGATGGCCTCGATCAGCGACTCCTGGTCGGCGAACATCTCGGTGAAGCGCTCGTAGGCGTCCTGCTTCGACTCGTAGAACACCTCGGCGACGACCTCCTGGTCCTCGAGGTCCTCGCGCAGCTGCTCCTGCTGCTCCGGGGTGATCGCCGGGCAGACCCGACCGTCGCACAGGTAGATCGACACCTCGACACGGCCGGTCCAGTCGTCGGTGGCGAGGTCCACCTGCTGGGAGAGCAGCAGGCTCGCACCGAGCAGGGTCAGCGACACCGTGACCGACAGGATCACCGCGACGGTCATCATCAGGTTGCGGCGCAGCCCGACGAAGGCCTCACGGATCACGTAGGTCCAGCGCGCGGTCATCCTGCCTCCAACTGGCCCCCGCCGAGGTGGCGGGAGCGCACATGCCGTCAGCCGCCGTAGCCGTAGACACCACGGGACTGGTCACGGACGACGTGGCCGTTCTCCAGCTCGATCACACGTCGGCGCATGGAGTCGACGATGTGCTGGTCGTGGGTGGCCATCACCACGGTGGCGCCCGTGCGGTTGATCCGGTCGAGCAGCTTCATCACCCCCACCGAGGTGGAGGGGTCGAGGTTGCCGGTCGGCTCGTCGCACAACAGGATCCGCGGGTTGTTCACGAAGGCCCGGGCGACCGAGACGCGCTGCTGCTGTCCGCCGGACAGCTCGTGGGGGTGCGCGCGGGCCTTGTCCGTCAGGCCCACCAGCTCGAGGACCTCGGGGACGCGCTTCTCGATCTCGCGCCGCGGTTTGCCGATGACCTCCAGGGCGAAGGCGACGTTCTCGTACACCGTCTTGTTGTCCAGCAGCTTGAAGTCCTGGAAGACGTAGCCGATCTCGCGGCGCAGCACCGGCACCTTCCACGACCGCAGCGTCGCGAGGTTCTTGCCGGCGACGTAGATCCCTCCATCGTCGGGGAGCTGCTCGCGGGTCAAGAGCTTCATGAAGGTCGACTTGCCGGAGCCGGACGGGCCGACCACGAAGACGAACTCACCCTTGGCGACGTCGACGGACACGTCGTCGAGCGCGATCACCTCGTCGTCGGCGCCGCGCTTGTAGGTCTTGGTGACGTTCTCGAGCTTGATCACGTGGTCCGCCTGCGCTTCGGAAGCACGCCCGGTCGTCGGCTCACCGGCGCGAGAGCGTACATCGTCGCCGACCGGCACCCGCGCCAGCATCCGCTCCGGACAGCCGTCGGGGGGTGCGTCACGTCTCGCGCTCGCTGGCCTCACGGACCCGGCGCCGCAGCTCGGCCTCCATGAAGGGGTCGAGATCGCCGTCCAGCACGTCGTGGACGTTGCCCGTCTCGTGCTCCGAGCGCAGGTCCTTGGCCATCTGGTACGGCGCGAGGACGTAGGAACGGATCTGGGACCCGAAACCGACGTTCTGGACCCCGCCGCGCAGCTCGTCGAGTTCCTCGGCGCGCTTCTGGCGCTCCAGCTCTGCGAGCTTCGCCTTCAGCACGCGCAGCGCCACCGCCTTGTTCTGATGCTGGGACTTCTCGTTCTGACAGCTGACGACGGTGCCGGTGGGCAGGTGGGTGATGCGCACCGCGGAGTCGGTGGTGTTCACGCTCTGCCCGCCCGGGCCGGAGGAGCGGTAGACGTCGACACGGATGTCCTCGTCGGGGACCTCCACGTCCGACTCGACCTCCGGGAGCACCGGCACGACGTCGACCAGCGCGAAGGAGGTCTGGCGCCGGGCCTGGGAGTCGAAGGGGCTGATGCGCACCAGGCGGTGCACACCGTGCTCCACGGTCAGCCACCCGTAGGCGTCGGGACCGCGCACCTCGAAGGAGGTCGACTTCAGCCCGGCCTCCTCGCCGTAGGACTGGTCGTAGACCTCGGTGTCGTAGCCGCGTCGCTCGGCCCAGCGCAGGTACATCTTCTGCAGCATCTGGGCCCAGTCCATCGCGTCCACGCCCCCCTCGCCGGCGTGGATCGAGACGATGGCGTCCTCGTGGTCGTACTCGCCCCCGAGCATGGTCGCCACCTCGAGGCGGTCGAGCTCGGCACGGACCACCTCGAGCCCCGCGACGACCTCCGCGGCCGAGGAGGCGTCCCCCTCCTCCACCGCCAGCTGGTCGAGGACCTCGAGGTCGTCGAGGCGCTCCACCAAGGCGTCGTAGCGCGTCAGCTCGGCCTCCAGGCGCGACAGCTGGGTGGTGACCTGGCGTGCCCGGTCCGGATCGTCCCACAGCCCGGGCTCCGCAGCACGCTCCTGCAACTCCCCATGGCGGTCGCGCTTGACGGCGATGTCGAGGTCCGACGCGAGCTGCTCGACCCGTCGGCGGGCGGCGGTGAGCTCGTCGGCGTGGCTCGTGGCCATCGTGAGGTGCTCCTGCGGGGCGTGAGGCGTGTGGCCGCGGCGGGCCGGCGTGTCGGATGGATGCTACCGGCGCAGCCCGAGGACCCGACCGCGCCGTCCGACGTGGCATCATGCCGGCCCGCACGCGGAGGGCGATGGATGGTGGGTGCTGCGACGGCGGACGGGCGGCGGGTAGAGGACCGCCGCGACCGGATCCTCGTGCTGGGCGCAGGCAGCTCGGGGCTGAGCGCCGCGAAGAACCTGCGCGAGCGCGGCTTCGAGGTCGACCTCGTCGAGCGTGAACCCCACATCGGCGGGAACTGGAACATCGCGGGCTCGGCGAGCCGGGTCTACGAGTCGACGCGGATGATCTCCTCGAAACCCTTCACCCAGTACCCCGACTTCCCCATGCCCGACTCGGCGCCGGACTACCTCCACCACACTGCCGTCCGCGACTACCTGGAACGCTACGCCGCGCACTTCGGTCTCGACCGGCTCGTGGAGCGCTCGACCACCGTCGAGCAGGTGACGCCGCTGCAACGCGGCTTCGACGTGACCCTCACCGGCCCTTCGGGTGATCGCCACACCCGGCGCTACGGACGCCTGGTCATCGCCAACGGTCACAACTGGTTCCCGAAGCAGCCGTCCTACCCGGGCCAGGACAGCTTCACCGGCGACGTGCTCCACTCGGCGGACTACC
>JAWLFQ010000036.1:0-23444 GCA_041685505.1 Nitriliruptoraceae bacterium | reverse complement strand
CCCCGGGAGGCGTCGCCGGGGAAGGGGCTGTCGGCATCGATGGCACCCGCCGAGCAGGTGATGCGCACGGCCAGATGGGGACCGAGCGTCTCGTTGGCGAGGACGGTGTCGGTCACACCGCGGCGGAGCCGATCGGCATCGAGCTGGAAGCCGAGCCGGTCGGCCCCCGCCTGCAGCCGGTCGAGGTGCGCGCCGAGCCGGAACAGGCGATGCCGGTCGACCCGCAGGGTCTCGAACACCCCGACACCACTGCGGAACCCGGTGTCCAAGGCGCTGATCCGGGCCTGTCGCGCCGGGACCAGTTCCCCATCCACCCACACGCGACCGCTCATCGTGCCCGGGAGGCGGGGGTCGGCCGCGCCGGCACGCCGCGGTCCGCGTGTCCGACGTGAGGGGTCGGGCCGGGCGCTGCGGCGACGCGCAGTGCCGCCACGGCGCGCAGGAAGGCTGCGGCCTTGTCCAGGGTCTCGGCGTGCTCGCTCTGCGGGTCGGAGTCCGCCACGATGCCGCCACCGGCCCCGTGATCGACCACGCCGTCGCGGTGGAGCACCGCGGTGCGGATCGCGACGGACAGACGGGCGTGGCCCGGAGCGAGGAAGCCGATGGCGCCGCAGTACATCCCCCGCCGTACCTCTTCGAGGTGCTCGATGGCGTGCATGGCCGCGATCTTGGGCGCGCCGGTGATCGAGCCGCACGGGAAGGTGGCCCGCAGCAGCGCGCCGTAGCCCGTCGCTGGCCGCAGGGTGCCGGTGACCGTGGAGACCAGGTGCCACACCGTGGGGTGGCCTTCCACCTCGGCGAGCTCGGGGACCGTGATCGAGCCGGGCCGGCACACCCGCCCGAGGTCGTTGCGCTCGAGGTCGACGACCATGACGTTCTCCGCCCGGTCCTTGCTCGCGGTGGCCAGGTCGTCGGCCAGCGCCGCGTCCAGAGCGGCGTCGCGGGCCCGGGGACGGGTGCCCTTGATGGGACGGGTGGTCGCACGATCGCCGTCGACCGCGAGGAAGGTCTCGGGTGAGATGGACGCGATCCCGGCGTCCGGGAGTGCGGCGCCGAAGGCTGCCGGTGACGCTGCCCGCAGGGCCCGGTACAGCTCGTGCACATCCCCGGGCCACCGCGCGGAGAGGCGCTGGGCCAGGTTCGCCTGGAACAGTTCGCCGGCGGCGATGGCGCCGAGGATGCGCTCGACCGCGGCGTGGTGTGCGCTGCGGGACAGGCTCGTCCAGGCGACCTGGGGCGCGGGTCGGCGCGGGGGAGGCGTGCCCTCCTCGTGGCCGCGTGCGCGCCGCAGCCGTTGCCGCACCTGCTCGGCGAGTCGGTCGCGACGGGCGGTGGCGTCCACTGCCAGTGCAGGCGGCAGCGTGCGGGCCAGCAGGACGAGGTGGTCGCGCTGTGGCGGCACGGCACAGACCACCTCGGCGATGCGCATGTGCAGGTGTGCCCGTCGGCGATCATCGCGGGCGATGGTGGGCAGACGTTCGCTGCGGCGTCCGAGGTCGTAGGCCAGAGCCCCGACCAGGCCACCGGACAGCGGTGGGGCGTCATCGGCCGGCGCGAGGGACGACGACGGCCTCGCCCCGAGCAGGTCGCTCACCACGTCGAGGGCGGTGAAGGGGTCGGCGTGCACGTGGTCGCGGGTGCCCCCGGGCCCGTGCAGCACCGTGCCGTGACCGTCGTCGCTGAGCCGCCAGCCCGTGTGGGGCACCAGGTAGCTCCAACCGTCCCCGGTCGCGGTCTCCAACACGTCGACGTGCCCCAGGGCGGTGACGCAGGCGTCGATGTCGACCCGTCCCTGGTCGTCTCGCGGCGCCTCGATGCGCTCGTAGCGCAACGCACCGGGTCCGAGGCCGGCGGTGGAGAGCCGGCTCATGTGCTGGTCGGGACGCCGTACTTGCGTCGGAACGACGTCCCATCCAAGGCGCCGAGGTCCTCCTCCAGTTGGTGCTGGAAGGTCTCCGCCTGCGCGGTGTCGGAGAAGGTCTGTGCCCACACCAGCGCGCCCGTGGCCACCACCTGGAGCTGCACGTCCACCATCCACGCACCGTCGTAGCCGCCGCGTTGGCGGGTGAGCACGCGGAAGTCCCGGTGGGGCGGTCGGTCCTCGCTCACAGGCTGCCTCGTGGTGGATCGTGCGGGACGTCCAACATCCGAACGGTACCGGCCGCGCCTGGTTGCGAACAACGGACGGCTGTGCCACGAGCGCGGTCGCTAGGCTCCCCGCCCGCCGGGCGGCGGCACGCGACGAGCAGCGAGGTAGCTGGGTGAAGGTCTACACCAAGACCGGTGACGATGGCACCACGGGACTGCTGTACGGCGGCCGGGTGGACAAGCACGACGTGCGCACGACCGCCTACGGCACCGTGGACGAGACCTGCTCCGCGCTCGGGATCGCCCGTGCCGAGCTGGCGGGGGCGCTCCACGACGCGGTCCTCGAGGTGCAGCGGGAGCTGTTCGTCGTGGGCGCCCAGCTGGCCACCCGCGCCGATCACTGGGAACGCCTCGAGGTGGGCGTCAGCCGCGTGGACGCCGCCATGGTGGACGTCCTGGACGCCCGCATCGATGCCTGCGTGGCACGTCACCCGCTGCCGCAGGAGTTCGTGGTACCCGGTGGCAACCGTGCGGCTGCGGCGCTCGACCTGGCCCGAACGGTGTGCCGGCGCGCGGAGCGGCACACGGTGGCGATGGATCGTGCGGAGCTGCTGCCCGACGACACCCCGGTCCGCTACCTCAACCGGTGCGCCGACTACCTGTACGTGTTGGCCCGTGAGGTCGAGGGCACCCACGTGCCGTCGCGCGCTCAGTAGGTGTGCTCGGGGCCTGGGTACTCCCCGTCGGCCACCTCGCTCTGGAAGGTCTTGATGGCGCCGGCGATCTCGCCGCGCAGATCGGCGTAGGCCTTCACGAAGCGGGGGAGCCGCCCGGCGGTCAACCCGAGCAGATCGTGCCAGACCAGCACCTGCGCGTCGGTGCGGGGACCTGCCCCGATCCCGATGGTGGGGATGTCGACCGCTGCGGTGACCTGCGCCCCGATGGCTGCGGGGACCGCCTCGAGCACCAGGGCGAAGGCACCCGCTGCGGCGAGGTCCACGGCGTCGCTGACGATGCGCTCGGCAGCAGCCGGGTCGCGTCCCTGGACCTTGAAGCCGCCGAACTGGTGCACCGACTGGGGGGTGAGGCCGAGGTGGCCCATCACCGGGATGCCGGCGGTGACCAGGTGTGAGGTGACCTCCACCATCGGGCCGCCACCCTCCAGCTTGACGGCACCGGCGCCACCCTCCTTGAGCATCCGCACCGCAGAGGTCAGCGCCTGCGTCGGGCCCGACTGGTAGCTGCCGAAGGGCAGATCGCCCACGACGAGGGCGGTACGGGTCCCGCGCGCCACGGCCCGGGTGTGGTGCAGCATCTCCTCGAGGGTGACGGGCACGGTGGAGTCGTAGCCGAGGACGACCATGCCCAGGCTGTCACCGACCAACAGGACGGGGACGCCGAGCTCATCGAGCAGGCTCGCGCTGCTCGCGTCGTAGGCGGTCACCATGACGAAGCGCTCACCCCGCGCCTTCATGGCCGCGAGATCGTGGATCGAGACGGGCCGGTGCGCTGACGCGGGCCCGTCCACGGGGGTGTGGACTGACACCTCTGGAGCCTTCCTGCCGGCCCGAGGCACGGGTCCAGCGGATCGTCCGGTGGCGGTCCGCCTAGTGTGCCCGCTCCGGACCGAGGATGGCGAACCGTGGCCCACGCTCGCGTACCGCGAGCGATGGCAGCGGGGGAGGAGCAGCGTGGCAGCGGATGGGGGACAGCCCGATCTGGTGGCCTTCCACCACGACGGCCGCACGGCACGCGCGACGATCGCGCGGCTGTCGCGGGCCGGTATCGATGGCGGCGCCATCGAACTGCTCGGCCCCGTCGAGGTGGTCACGGCCGGCCGCTACGGCGACCGGCAGACCGACCGCGGCGCCAGCCTGGCGCTGGGCGGTCTCGTCCTGCGGGGTCTGCTGCTGGGCATCGTGCCGGGCGCGGCGTTCGGTGCCGTGCTGCTCGCGGTGTTCGGCGGTTGGACCGTCACGGTCGTCCTCTCCGGTGCAGGCGGTGGGGCGTTCTTCGGCGCGGCGGTGGGATCGCTGGCGGGCCTGCTGCTCGCGCCGACGATGGCGGACTCCTGGGAACGCACCTTCTCGCCCCTGGTCCCGGGTGGCGTGGCCGTCGGCGTGCGCTGTGGGGACGCACGTACCGCACGCCGTGCGCAGCGGGTGCTGCGCGTCAGCGGCGCACACACCGTCCGTGAGGTGGCCGATCTCGACGAACTGCCCGACGGTCCGCTCGATCCGGAACAGCTCGCACCACCCGGCCGGGGGGACGGCCCCCGGCCCTGACAGCAGGACATGTGCGTGGTACACACAAGTGTATGGCCACCACCCCCGCGTCCCTGCCCCCCGCCGTGCCCCCGTCCCCGGGGAGCGCTGATCGACTTCTGCTCGATCAGCTGGATGACGCGCTGGTCGAGGTCCGTCGTGTCCTGCAACGTCCCGGGTATCGCCGCGCCCTGCTCGGCGAGCTCGCAGGCACCATCGAGCTCGCGACCGTGCGCGTGCTGCGGGCCGTACAGCGTGCGCAGGAGCCGCCCACCATCGGGGCCGTGGCCGAGGTGCTGGTGGTCGATCCTTCCACCGCCAGCCGCCTGGTGGACCGCGCCGTGGACGCCGGCACGCTGGAACGACGCGCGTGCGATCAGGATCGTCGACGGGCCCGTCTCCACCTCACGGCCGTGGGGCATCGTCTCCTGGCTGCGGTCACCGAGCGACGCCGCGGGGTGCTCGCCGAGGCCACCGCCGGGTGGGAGGCCGCCGAGCTCAGCAGCCTGCTGGAAGGGCTGGAGCGTCTCCTCGAGGGCTTCGACGGTATCGAGGAGGACGGCTGATGGCGCGTCGTCCTCCTGTTCAGCTGCCTGCCGACGCACCCCCGCGCACCGCGTGGCGCCTGCTCGCCGACCCCGTGTTCGGACCCTTCTTCGTCGGGAAGTCGCTGTCCACCGCGGGCATGTGGGTCCACAACATCGTCGCGGCGATCCTCGCCTGGGAGCTGTCGGGCTCCGCCTTCGTGGTCGGCCTGGTCAGCGTCGCCCAGTTCGGACCGCAGTTGCTGTTCGCCCCGCTGAGCGGTGCGCTCGCCGACCGTGGCGACCGGCGGCGTCAGCTCATCTGGGGCCGGCTGATCGCCACGGTGGGTTCCGGTGGTCTCGCCCTCTGGATCGGGCTGGTCGGGGTGGACGGACTGCCGGGCGCATGGCCCGTGGTGGTGGCCGCGCTGATCGTCGGGATCGGCTTCGTGGTGGGTGGGCCGGCCATGAACGCCCTGCTGCCCCATCTGGTCCGTCCCAACGAGTTGGCCGCAGCCATCGCCGTGAACTCGATCCCCTTCACCGTGGCACGTGCCATCGGACCTGCGCTGGGTGCGGTGATGGCTGCGACGCTCGGACCCGCCTCCGCCTTCACCCTGGCCGCGGCGACCAACCTGCTGTTCGCCCTGCTGCTGCTGCCGCTCCCGATCCAGGGCCGCGCCGAGGGAGCGGGGCAGGGCGACCGTAGGGTCCGTGCTGGTGTGCGCTACCTGCGACAGGACCGGGGGATCCCACTGCTGCTGCTCGGGGTGGGGGCGATCGGCGTCGGCGCGGACCCCGTCATCACCCTCACGCCGGTGCTCGCGGCGGGGTTCGGCGATGATCCCACGCTGGTCGGCATCTTCGCCTCGTCCTTCGGTATCGGTGCCGGCCTGGCCTTCGTGGTGCTGGGACGGCTGCGACGCAGGCTGGGACTGGATCGGCTCGGCGGCCTCGGGCTCGGCCTGCTGGCGGGGGGCATCACCCTGGCCGGCGTGGCGCCGCTGCCCGGCGTGGCGGTGTTCGGCTTCGTGGTCGGCGGCTCGGGGATGACCTTCGCCCTGACGTCCTTCTCCACCCTGCTGCAGGCCCGTCTGCCCGACGCGCTGCGGGGCCGTGTCATGGCCCTGTGGTCCGTGGCCTTCCTCGGCTCGCGGCCCCTGGCCGCCGCCGTCAACGGCAGCGTGGCCGACGCCGCCGGTCCGCAGGTGGCCTTCCTCCTCGTGGGCGCGCTGGTGGGGGTGGTCGCGCTGCTGGTGCGGCCGGCCCGGCTGGCAGCACGACCTGCGCCGCAGGAGGGGGCACAACGCGACCTCGCCGCGCGCGCGGCGCAGGGGCTCGGCACCACGGCGGTGACCGAAGCCGGCCAGGGACGGCTCAGCCCCGCCACCCGTTGGTGATGGGGACGCGCCGGTCACGCCCGAAGGCGCGCGGCGTGACCTTCGGGCCGGGAGCCGCCTGGCGCCGCTTGTACTCGGCGCGGTCGATCAACTGGACGACACGGCGTACCTCGCCCTCCTCGTAGCCCTGTGCGACGAGCTCGTCGATGCTCTCGTCCTGCTCGACGTAGCCGGTCACCAGCGCATCGAGGATCTCGTAGGGCGGCAGGGAGTCCTGATCACGCTGGCCGGGCCGCAGCTCGGCGGAGGGCGGCTTGGTGATCGTGGCCTCCGGCACCACCTCGCCATCGCGGTTGCGCCACCGCGCCAGCTCGTAGACCAGCAGTTTCGGGACGTCCTTGATCGGTGCGAAACCCCCGGACATGTCCCCGTAGAGGGTCGCGTAGCCGACGGCGTACTCCGACTTGTTGCCCGTGGTCAGCACGATGGCGCCCGTCTCGTTCGACAGCGCCATCACCGCCAGACCGCGCAGCCGTGACTGCAGGTTCTCGTAGGCGACCCCGGGCTCGCGTCCATCGGCACGGTCGAAGCCGGTGACCACCAGCTCGCCGAGCATCTCGCCCACCGCCGTCAAGGGTGCGCTGATGTCCAGCACGTGGTGTTCGCTGCCGATCGCCTCCGCGAGCGCGGCCGCGTCGGTCAGCGAGCCGGGGGAGGAGTAGCGCGAGGGCAGCGCGACGGTGACCAGCTGTTGCCCACCGAGCGCGTCGGCAGCCAGGGCCGCCACCACCGCCGAGTCGATGCCACCCGACAGGGCGACGATCGCGCGCTCGAAGCCGTTGCGCTGGCAGTAGTCGCGGGTCGCGCGCGTCAGGGCGTGCCACACCTCTCCGACCGCGTCGAGGCGGGGGAGCTGCTGCCAGCCGGCGGCGGCGCGGGCGGGGGTGTCGGTGTCGGCCGGCAGGTCGACGATGACCAGATCCTCGCGGCACTGCGCGCCGCGGGCCACGATCCGCCCCCCAGCATCGGCGACCATGGAGTCTCCGTCGAAGACCACCTCGTCCTGCCCGCCGACGACGTTGCAGTACAGCACGGGCACCTGGCCCACACGCGCGTGGTGTCGGACCCAGGCCTCACGGTCGGCACGCTTGCCACGGTGGTAGGGGGAGGCGTTGAGGGAGGCGACCACCTCGGCGCCGGCCGCCACCGCTGCCTGCACGGGGCCCTGCTCCGTCCAGAGGTCCTCGCACACCGTGACACCGACCTGCACGCCGGCGACCTCGACCACGCAGGGGATGTCGCGTGGGGTGAAGTACCGGGCCTCGTCGAAGACCCCGTAGTTGGGCAGCCGGAGCTTGTCGTAGGTGGCGACCACCTCGCCGTCGCGGAGCACCGCCACGGAGTTGGTGAGGTCGCGGGTGGCCAGGGCGACGTCCCAGTGGGCCGCGTCGGTGGCGTCACCCTCACCGGCGCCCACGTAGCCGACCAGCGCGGTGCAGCCCGCCGGGCCGGACGCCGCCAGCTGTTCCACGGCCCTGAGGTTGGCGGTGACGAACTCGGGCTTGAGCAGCAGATCCTCGGGCGGATACCCCGTGAGGGTCAGTTCGGTGGTGACCACCAGGTCCGCGCCCGCGGCGGCTGCGGCGTGCCAGGCGTGGAGGACGCGCTCGACGTTGCCGTCGATATCCCCCACCCGAGCGTCGATCTGGGCGAGCGCGACCCTCAGTGACACGGGGACCTCCTGGACACGAAACACGGTGGAAACGCGAGATCAACGGTGGAGAAACCGCCGCTTCGTAGCTTCTCCGACCGTACCGGTGGAACCGGGCAGGGTGCCGTGCGCAACGCCGCGTCGAGCCCCCCGCACAACCACCGAACCCACGAGTCGAGTTGGAGGACACGGTGAAGCGTCTGTTGAAGTTGGGGGTGGTCACGTCCGCGCTGGTGCTCATGCTCGGTGCGCCTGCCTACGCGCAGGATGGCATCAGCGTCGAGGATCTGGCCGTCGCGACCATCGTGCTCTACCTCATGGTGTCGACGGTGCTCGTCTTCATCATGCACGCAGGGTTCGCGATGCTGGAGGCGGGGCTGACCCGCTCGAAGAACACCGCGAACATCATCGGCAAGAACCTGATGACGATCTCGCTCGGGATCCTCGTCTACTACGCCATCGGGTGGGGCCTGATGTACGGCGAGCAGGTCGCCGGGCTGTTCGGCGCCGATGGCTTCTTCCTCACCACGGCGGCCTACGACACCGCGGAGACCGGCTACACGCTGGAGATCGACTTCGCCTTCCAGGCCATGTTCGCGGCGACCGCTGCGACCATCGTCTCCGGTGCGGTGGCGGAGCGCATGAAGTTCGGTGCCTACGTCGCGGTGGCCATCGTCATGACCGGCATCATCTACCCGATCGTCGGCGCCTGGACCTGGGGCGGCGGCTGGGTGGACGCGCTCGGGTTCGCGGACTTCGCGGGCTCCACGATCGTGCACATGACCGGAGGTGTCGCGGCGCTGGTCGGGGCGGCCTTCCTCGGCCCCCGCATCGGCAAGTTCGACCCCAAGACGGGCAAGGCGCGGGCCATCCCCGGCCACTCGATCGCGCTCACGGCGCTGGGGACCCTGCTGCTGTTCTTCGGCTGGTTCGGGTTCAACGGCGGCTCGGTGCTGGCGCTCGATGGTGAGCTCATCGGGTTCGTCATCGTCACCACCGCACTGGCCGGCAGCGCCGGCGGTGCTGCGGCGGGCGTGTTCACCCGTCTGAAGAACGGCAAGTGGGACGTCGCGATGACCGCCAACGGCATCCTGGCCGGGCTGGTCGGCATCACCGCCGGCGCCGACTCCGTGTCCTTCAGCATGGCCGTGCTGGTGGGTCTGCTGGCCGGTGTCCTGGTGGCCGTCTCCGTGCAGATGATCGACTCGCTGAAGATCGACGATCCCGTCGGTGCGGTCAGCGTCCACGGAACCTGCGGCATCCTCGGCACCCTGTGGGTCGGCCTCGCAGCCACCGAGGGCGGGCTGTTCTTCGGCGGCGGGGCGGAGCTGCTCATCGCGCAGGTCATCGGCATCGTCGGTGTCGCCGCGTGGGTCGGTGTCTCCTCGGCCATCCTGTTCGGCGTGCTCAAGGCCATGGGCCAGCTGCGCGTGTCCGAGGAGGAGGAGATCGAGGGTCTCGACGTCCACGAGCACGGCGTCGCGGGCTACCCGGAGCTCGCCCGCAGCTGACGGGCCAACGCACCCGTGACGAGGGTGGAGGCCGCGGTCCGACACGGACCGGTGGCCTCCACCCTCGTCGTCGTGCTGCGGACCGGCCCACCCCTGGGGCACGCCGGTGCCCGGTTGCGTGCCGCCGGCACCGGCGTGGGTCGCACATCGGCGCTCGGATCCGGTTCGAGGGGCAGGGAGGATGGTCGACCATGACGGGCAGGAACACCGCGGCGCACACGGCCGCGGCCCTCGGCAGGAGCCGCCACTACGCTGCCGTCATCGTCAGCCCTCCGGCCCCGGGCGAGCTCCGCTGCCGCCCCCGCGCACCGGAGGCGATGCGAGGATGAGGCTCATGGACAAGCAGCAGGAGTACGTGCTCCGTACCGTCGAGGAGCGCGACGTCCGGTTCATCCGGCTGTGGTTCACCGACGTGCTCGGGTTCCTCAAGAGCGTCGCGATCACCGCCGCGGAGCTCGAGAACGCCTTCAGCGAGGGGATGGGCTTCGACGGCTCCTCCATCGACGGCTTCGCCCGTGTCCAGGAAGCCGACATGGTCCTGGTCCCCGACGCCTCGACCTTCCAGGTCCTGCCCTGGCGGCCCGAGTCCCAGGGCGTGGCACGGATGTTCTGTGACATCCTCACCCCCGACGGACAGGCCTTCGCCGCGGACCCGCGTCTGGTCCTCAAGCGCCAGTTGGAGCGGGCAGCGGAGATGGGCTTCACCTTCTACGTCCATCCGGAGATGGAGTTCTTCCTCTTCGCCGGACCCGATGACCCGACGCCGCTGGACAACGGGTCCTACTTCGACATGACGCCCCTGGACGTCCAGCAGGACTTCCGCCGCCAGACCATCAACACCCTGGAGCGGATGGGTATCAGCGTGGAGTTCTCCCACCACGAGGTGGCACCGTCGCAGCACGAGATCGACCTGCGCTACGCCGACGCACTGACCATGGCGGACAACGTCATGACCTTCCGGTTGGTGGTCAAGGAGACCGCTCTGCAGCGCGGCATCTACGCCTCCTTCATGCCCAAGCCGATGGAGGGGCAGTGGGGCAGCGCCATGCACCTGCACCTGTCGCTGTTCGAGGGCGACACCAACGCCTTCCATGATGCCAGCGACCCCTACCTGCTCTCCCCCCTGGCCCGTTCCTTCACCGCCGGCCTGCTGCGCCACGCGCGCGAGATCACGGCGGTGACCAACCAGTGGGTCAACTCCTACAAGCGGCTGAGCTCGCGCCTGCACGGGCCGCTGCCCTCCGGTGAGGCGCCGGTGTTCACCACCTGGGGCCACTCCAACCGTTCCGCGTTGATCCGGGTGCCGATGCACAAGCCCCGCAAGGGCGCGTCCAGCCGGATCGAGTACCGCGCACCGGACCCCGCCTGCAACCCCTACCTCGCCTTCGCCCTGCTGCTCTCCGCGGGTCTGAAGGGCATCGAGGAGGACTACGAGTTGCCGCAGGAGAGCGAGGACAACAGCTTCGAGCTGACCGACGCCGAGCGGGCCGCGGACGGCATCGACCGGCTGCCCTCGAGCCTCGGTGAGGCGTTGTCGGTGATGGAGTCCTCGGAGCTGGTGGCCGAGACCCTCGGCGAGCACCTGTTCAGCCACTTCATCGCCAACAAGCGTGCGGAGTGGGACGAGTACGCCGCCCACGTCACCGACTTCGAGCTGTCGCGCTACCTCCCGCTGCTCTGAGGCGTTGGTGAGCGACGAGCGACGAACCAGCCTGCGCACACGCCTGGTGCGAGCCGGGCTGGACCCCGATGCGGCCACGCGGGCCCTGGCAGAGGCCGAGCTGCTGGTCGACGACGTCGACGAAGGCCTGTTGCTGGCGATGTCGGAGGCGGCTGCTCCCGACGATGCACTGCGGTCGGTGACCACCCTGGCGCGCACCGACCGGGCGCTGTACGAGCGGGTGCGCGCCAGCCCGGACTGGCTCACGCGGGTTGTGGCCGTCGCCGGAGCGTCCCGCCCGCTCGGCGACCTCCTGGGCCGCTTCTCGGACGCTGTCGAGGCGCTGAGGACGCTCGATCACGTCGAGGTCGACTACACCGCGAGGATGGTGGCCGCTGCGGTCGGTGCGAGCGAGGACCCTGCGGAGCAGGCCTCGGGTATCGCGGCGATCCGTCGACGTGCCACCGCCGACCTCGCCGGGCGCGACCTGACCGGTCACGCGAGCCTCGACGAGGTGGGCGCGGAGCTGGCCCGGTTGGCGGAGGGCGTGCTGACCGGTGCACTGCGCGCCGTCCACGACGACGTCGCCGGTGAGGAGCCCGCGGCCCGGATCGCGGTGATCGGGATGGGCAAGCTCGGCGGCAGCGAGCTCAACTACGTCTCCGACGTCGACGTGGTCTTCGTCCACGAAGCAGTGGACGGCGCCGAGGAGGAGCTGGCGAACCGTGAGACGACACAGGTCCTCACCCGTCTACTGGAGCTGCTGAACGCCTCGACCACCATGGGCCGCGCCTACGACGTCGATCCCACCCTGCGCCCCGAGGGCCGTTCCGGTGCGCTGTCGCGTACCGTCGCCAGCTTCGAGGCGTACTGGGAACGTTGGGCCAAGACCTGGGAGTTCCAGGCGCTGCTCAAGGCCCGGCCGGTGGCCGGCGACCTCCAGCTGGGCGAGCGGTTGCTGGCGGCGGCAGAGCCCTACGTGTGGCCCGAGCACCTCGACCCCGAGGTGGTGGCCGAGATCCGGCGCATGAAGGGCCGGATCGAGGCCAAGCCGGAGGTCCGTCGGCACGGGGAACGCCAGCTCAAGCTCGGTCCCGGTGGGATCCGCGACATCGAGTTCACCGTCCAACTCCTGCAGCTGGTGCACGGCCGCGGGGACCGCTCCCTGCGGCTGACCGGCACCCTGCCGACCCTCGCGGCGCTCGCCGCCAACGGCTACGTGGACGAGGAGGATGCCACGGCCTTCGCCGATGCCTACCGCCAGCTCCGCACCGTCGAACACCGGCTGCAGCTCGCGCACGAGCGGCGCACCCACACCATCCCGGCCGACGAGCACCGCCAGGAGTGGCTGGCCCGCACCCTCGGCTACCGCGCCGAGGGGCAGGTCTCGGCCCGGGAACCCTTCCTCGCCGAGCTGACCCGCACCCAGGCGCAGGTCTCCGACCTCCACGCCCGGCTGTTCTACCGCCCGCTGCTCGAGGTGTTCGCCAGCGTGCCCGCCAGGGCGGCCGGGGTCAGCGTGCCGGGCGAGATCAGCGCGATCGGCGAGACGGCGGCCATCGAGCGCCTGCGGCTGCTGGGGTTCCGTGACGGAGCCGCAGCGCTCAAGGACATCGGTGCGATCACCGGCGGTGTGACCCGTCTGGCCCGGACCGTCCGTGCGGTGCTCCCGGCGGTCCTGCAGGTGCTGCAGGACACCCCCGACCCCGACGCTGGCCTGACCGCCTTCCGCCGGCTGGTCGAGGCGCAAGGTGCCTCCTCGGAGCTGTTGGCCTACCTGCGCGACCACCCGGATGCGGCGGACCTGGTGGGGCGGGTGCTCGGGACCAGCCCGGTGGCCGGCGAACTGCTGGTCAGCCAGCCGCAGGGCGTCGACTGGCTGAAGGACAACCGTGTGCGCGAGCAGCCGCGCACGCGGGACGAGCTGGTCAAGCTGGCGGTGGGACGGCTGCACTGGCAGGACACCACCGCGGCGCTGCGTCGCTTCAAGCGCCACGAACTGCTGCGGATCGTGCTGCGTGATCTCTCCGGCGGCACCACCGTCGGCGGGGTCGGAGAGGAGCTCACGGCGCTCGGTGAGGCCTGTCTGACCGGTGCCCTGCGCGACGAGCTACGCCGCCAGGCGCGCGATCGCGGGCTGTCGGGTCCCGACGAGCTGCCCGTCAGCATCGCCGTGATCGGGATGGGCAAGTTCGGTGGGCGCGAGCTGCACTACGTCTCCGATCTCGATGTGCTCTTCGTCCACGAGGCCACCGGGGACGCCGACGAACGTGAAGCCACCTCGCTCGCGCTGGAGCTGGCTGCCAACGTGATGCGCTCGCTCTCGGCGATCACCTCGGAGGGCACGGCCTTCGTGGTCGACGCCGACCTGCGGCCAGAGGGACGCAACGGGCCCCTGTCGCGCTCCTTGTCGTCCTACCTGGCCTACTGGCAGCGGTGGGCCGAGCCGTGGGAGCACCAGGCACTGCTGCGTGCACGTCACGTGGCCGGTGATCGCGACCTCGGGCACCGGCTGGTCACCGCGGCACAGGCGCACGCCTACCCCGACGACCCCAGCGGTGTGGCCGGGCCCATGCGGCGGATGAAGGCGCGGCTGGAGAAGGAGCGCATCCCGCGTCGGGTGTCGCCCGAGCGCCACCTCAAGCTCGGTCCCGGTGGGCTCTCCGACATCGAGTGGACGGTGCAGCTCATCCTCCAACAGCACGGCGGCGACCAGCCGGCCCTACGGACCCCGTCGACGATGGTGGCGATCGACCTGCTCCAGGACGCCGGCCTGCTCGAACACCGTGATGCGGACTGGCTGCGTGACGGCTACCGGTTCCTGTCCGAGCTGCGCAACCGGCTCTACCTCCGCCGGCACCGCGACGTGGACGTGCTGCCGTCGTCGCAGCTCCAACTGGAGACGCTGGCGCGGGCGATGGGGTACGGGCGGGGTGGCTGGCAGGAACTGGAGGAGGACCGGCGCCGCTACGCCCGTCGCGTCCGCGCGGTGTGCGAGCGGGTGTTCTACGACGGTCTGTGACAGGCTCCGGTCCCGGTGGTGTGGGCCACGGCGACGCAGAGCCCTACGCTGCGCGCCCGGAGGTGCTGCGGGTGTGGCGTGAGGGGTACGTGCGTGGCGGTGGGACCCGCTTCTACGTGCGTGCGCTCGGATCGCCGTCCTGGCGGGAGCCGGTCCCGCCCGACGGTGCCGAGGCGGCGGGTGGGAGCGCGACGGCGGCACCGGACCAGGCGGATGACCTCGCGCTGCTGCTGCACGGATGGCCCCAGGACGGCTCGTCCTGGGCGGCGGTGGCTCCGCAGCTCGCGGCTGCCGGTTACCGGGTCGTCTGCCCGGATCTGAAGGGGTTCGGTCGCTCCGACGCACCCCGTACGGGGTACGACCCGGCGACCCTCGCCGATGAGATCGCGCAGCTGATCCGCAACCTCCACGCCCGCAAGGCGCTGCTCGTGGGGCACGACTGGGGTGGCGCGATCGCCCTGGCGACCGCGTTCCGGCACCCGGGGCGCGTGCAGGCCCTGGTCGTGGCCTCCTCGCCCTTCCGACAGTTGGACCTCACCGTCTCGTGGCACGTGCCGCTGTTCAACCTGCCGGTGCTGCCGCAGCTCGCCTTCCGGGTCGCGGGCCGGCCCCTGACGCGCGCCGCCATCCGGTACGCGGCCGTGGTCCAGTCGCCCTTCGACGACGATGCGATGGATCGTTACGCCGACGCGGTCACCGTCGCGCCCGGTGCCTGGCTGTCCTACTACCGCACGCTGTCACGGCAGGCGCTCCTGGACTGGGGAGTGCGCAAGGTGCGTCAGCGTCTCCCGCTGCTGGGTCAGCCACCCGAGCCGCACCGGCTGCGGGTGCCCGCCCTGGTCATCTGGGGCGAGGAGGATCGCATCACCCCCTTCCACCTCGCCGGCCGGGTGGCCCACGACCTCGACGCGCAGCTCCTCGCGCTGCCCGGTGTCGGCCACCTGGTCCACGAGGAGGCGCCCGATGATTTCGCGCGGGCGGTACTGGCGCTGGCGGGCCCCGGTCCGCTGCCGCCGCACGCCACCACGCCGCCGGGGCGTGACCGATGACGGGGCATCGGCCGGCGGGGGTCGTCTTCGACTGTGACGGCACCCTCGCCGACACCGAACCGATCTCCGATGCCGCGTGGGCCGAGGTGCTCGGCACCTTCGGGTACCGACCCACGGCCGAGGACCGGCGCGCCATCCTCGGCCGCCCTTATCCCGTGACCTTCGCCTACTTCGCGCAGCGGGTCGCGCTGGGCGATCCGGCGGCCTTCCGTCTCCGCCTGCGGGAGCGGTTCCTGGCACGCTTCGAGCGGGACCTCGTGGTCTTCGATGACGCCATCGGGACCGTGCGCACCCTGGCGGCGGAGGGTGTGCCCGTCGCGGTGGCGTCCTCCTCCAGTCACGCCCACGTGCAGCGGGTCCTGGCGCGGGCGGAGGTGGTGTCGTTGGTGGCTGCGGTGATCGGAGCGGATGACGTGTCCCGGCACAAGCCGCTTCCCGACCCCTACCTCGCGGCAGCGGATGCGCTGGGTGTCGCCCCCACACGTTGCACCGCGGTCGAGGACAGCGACGTCGGGGTGACCAGCGCGCGGGCGGCGGGGATGTACACCGTCGCGGTGGTCCGTGGCCACCTGCCGCGTGGGGCCCTCGCGCACGCACACCGGGTCGTGGACCACCTCACCCGCGCTGATCTGGAGGCCGAGGTATGGATGCACTGACCGGACCGGCGATCGACGAGGGACTGCTGCTCCTACGCGTGTTGGTGGGGGTGACCTTCGCGCTGCACGGCGCGCAGAAGCTGTTCGGCTGGTTCGGCGGCGGGGGTCTGGGGGGCACCAGCGGCTGGTTCGCCGCCTTGGGCTTCGGTGATGGGCGCCTGGCCGCGCTGCTGGCCGGTGCGGGAGAGCTCGGGGGTGGACTGGGTCTGGCGGCCGGCCTGGTGACACCCCTGAGCGCGGCAGCGGTGGCCGGCACCATGACCACGGCTGCGCTGGTCAACAACGCCGAGTCCGGCTTCTGGTCCGTGCACAAGGGCTGGGAGCTCAACGGCTACCTGATCGCCGTGGCCCTGGCGCTCGCTGTCACGGGCCCGGGCGCCTACTCCCTCGACCACCTGCTCGGTTTCGAGGCGCTCGCGGGGCCCGTGGTGGGCGGTGGGGCCGTGGTGCTGGGGATCGTCGGCGGGTGGCTGCGCTGGGCCACACGTGACACCGGCGACCAGCCCTGAGACCTTCCACCGAGGGCGACAGCGCGGGCCCACGGCCCTCGGCAGCCGAGCGCGTCGGCCCCCTCAGCGCAGGTGCTGTGCCGCGAAGGCCAGCTCCTCACGGACGCGGTGCGAGCCGCCACCGTCGTGGTCGTCGAAGGGGTAGGCCAGCATGCGCACCTGCCCACCGTGGTGGTTGGCGACGGCGTAGACGGTGGAGGGGGGGCACACCGCGTCGGCCAGAGCTGTGGCCAGCAGGGTCGGTGCGGTGATGCGGCGGGCGTGGTTGACCACGTCGAGGTAGGACAGGGTGTGGAACACCTGGGTGAGCTGGTCCGGGTGCGTGGTGCAGTAACTGGCGACCTCTGCGTAGGGCTCCTCGTCGGTGATGTCGACCGCCCGACGGATGTGGGCCAGGAAGGGCACCGCGGCCAGGACGGCCTGGGTGTCGCCGTCGAGGTGCGCGGCGGCCAGGGCGAGACCGCCCCCCTGGCTCACCCCCGCCGTGGCGATACGGGTGGGATCGACCTCCTCCAGCGCACGCGCCACCGCGACCGCACGGGCGGCGTCGACGAACAGCCGGGTCAGGTAGGCCTGCTCGGGGTCGAGCACGCCCCGGGTCAGGAAGCCGGGCGCGGCCGGTGCGCCCCGATCCTGGGGATCGGCCGTGACCCCTGCCGTGGAGCTGGATCCCTGGCCACGGTTGTCCATCACCAGGTGGGCGTAGCCGGCTGCCGACCACACGAGCCGGTCATGGGGCAGGCCCCGGCCTCCGCCGTAGCTGGCGAACTCCACCACCGCCGGAAGGCGTCCCTGGCGCTGGGCGGGGAGCAGCAACCAGGCGGCGACCGGGCTGCCACCGAAGCCGGGGAAGCGCAGATCGAACACCTCGACGGTCGACAAGCCGGCATCGACCTGGCTGCGCTGGACGTCCAGCGGGTGGGCGTCCACCGCGGCGAGCTGCCGCTGCCAGAACGCATCGAAGTCGGCGGGCTCTGCGACCGCGGGAGCGAAGTGGGCGAGCTGGTCGGGAGGCAGATCAACCCACATCGAACTGCTCCCGTGGCCAGGAACTGGCGAGCCCCCACCGCGTTGCCATATCCCGCCCGATGTCCGGATGTGGGCACCGTAGCGCGCGTCTCACCGCGCCCGCTGTGCCCGGCGCGGTGGCTGGAGGGCGACCGTCGGGCCGGCTGGCCACCCACGGCGACGGGGCGCCGACCCGAGGGTCGGCGCCCCGTGCGGGGTGCGGTCGACTAGATGTCGTAGTACAGCTGGAACTCGTGGGGGTGCGGACGCAGGCCCACCTGCGCGACCTCCTCGTCCATCTTGTACTCCACGTAGGTCTCGAGCAGATCCTCGGTGAAGACATCCCCCTCGAGCAGGAACTCGTGGTCGTCCTCGATGCCCGCCAGCGCCTCCTCGAGGCTGCGGGGCACGCTCGGCAGGTTCAAGAGCTCCTCGGGCGGCAGGTCGTAGATGTCCTTGTCGACCGGGTCCGGCGGCTCGATGCGGTTCTTGACCCCGTCGAGTCCGGCCATCAGCATCGCGGCGAAGGCGAGGTAGGGGTTGCAGGACGGGTCGGGGACACGGAACTCGATGCGCTTGGCCTTGGGGCTGTCACCCGAGACCGGGATGCGCACGGCCGCGGAGCGGTTCCGCGCCGAGTAGACCAGGTTCACCGGGGCCTCGTAGCCCGGTACCAGCCGCCGGTAGGAGTTGGTGGTCGGGTTGGAGAAGGCCAGCACGGTCGGTGCGTGCTTGAGCAGGCCACCGATGTACCAGCGTGCCACGTCCGAGATCTGGCCGTAGCCCGACTCGTCGTAGAACAGCGGTTCCCCGTCCTTCCACAGCGACTGGTGGGTGTGCATCCCGGAGCCGTTGTCACCGAAGATGGGCTTCGGCATGAAGGTCACGGTCTTGCCTGCGGCCCAGGCCGTGTTCTTGATGACGTACTTGAAGGTCATGAGCTTGTCGGCGATCGTCTCGATGTCGTCGAAACGGATGTCGATCTCACCCTGACCGGGTGCGCCGACCTCGTGGTGCTGGACCTCGACGGGGATGCCGAAGGCCTCCAGCTGGGCGGTCATCTCCGAGCGCAGGTCCTGGTAGTGGTCCATCGGCGGGGTGGGGAAGTAGCCCTGCTTGGTCCGCGGCTTGTACCCGAGGTTGCCGTGACCATCGTCGTCCGCACCTGCGGTCCAGGGACCCTCGACCGAGTCGATCTGGAACATCGCGTGGTGCGGGTCCCCCTTGAACCGGATGGAGTCGAAGATGAAGAACTCCGCCTCGGGTCCCATGAAGACCGTGTCGGCGATACCCGTGGACTTCAGGTAGGCGGCGGCCTTGCGCACGATGTTGCGTGGGTCACGGGAGTAGGCCTCGCCGGTGACCGCGTCATGGACGTGGCAGTAGACCATCATGGTCTTGCGGTCACGGAAACGGTCCTCGCCGACGGTGGAGATGTCGGGGATCAGGAGCATGTCGGACTCCTGGATGCCCTGGAACCCGCGTACCGAGCTGCCGTCGAAGTACAGGCCGTTGGTGAACACGCCCTCCTCGACGGCCGAGGCGGGGATGGAGAAGTGCTGCACGAGACCCGGGAGGTCGACGAACCTGAGATCCAGGAACTCGTACCCCTCGGTCTCGAACATCGAGATGACGTCCGCTGCTGACTGTGGTGAGCTGCCCAACTTCTCGCTCCTTGTGGTGATGTTCGATACCTCGCCCGAGCGTTCCCGATGCTCGGGGCTCGTGACGCGGCGTGGCTGCGTGCGCAGGTGGGCGAGGCGCCCGGTACCGACGCGACCGGACGATCCCCGAAGAGGGCACCGAACGCACCCTCCCCGCGGCGACACGGCCGCGGTTGGGACTCGGTGGGGCGCCTCGCCCGTCCGGAGAGCGGCACACCGGTGTGCCGCCCAGGTCGGTCCTGCAGGCATGACGCTACGAGCGGGGCGTTGACCGGCCTTTACCCGCGTGTTTCGAACGCGTTACGCGGCGGACCGTGGTCGGACCGGTGGCGACGCCGCCTCGACTAGCCTCCTGCGCGCCACGATCACGACAGGTGGAGGGAAAGGGTGCAGATGCTGCTGGCGCAGGACGCGGAGGCCGAGGAGCCCACGGTCGAGATCGTGGAGCCCTCTCGCCCGCTGACGGAGCTGCTGGAGGGCTGGTTCGGTGAGGGCCCGCTGGTCAGCCTGCTCGCAGGCAGCATCGACGTGATCGCCCAGGTGGTGCTGATCTTCGTGCTGGCCGGGGTGGCCGTGGTGGTGGTCAAGCGCCTGATCCGGCGGGCGGTGGTCTCGGCGAGCGAACCGCGTACCCCCTCGATGGGCTTGCGACGCAGCCTCACCGAGGGAGGTGCGCCCGAGGGCACGGTGTCGGTGCGGCGGGCGCAGCGCGCCGAGGCGCTCGGGGCACTGGCCAGCAGCGTCTTCGGCGTGGTGATCTGGGTCGTGGCCCTGCTCATCCTGCTGTCGACCGCGTTCGGCATCAGCCTGGCTCCCCTGCTGGCAGGTGCCGGCATCCTCGGTGTCGCGATCGGGTTCGGTGCCCAGGGGCTGGTCAGCGACTTCATCGCGGGGATCTTCATGCTCGCCGAGGACCAGTTCGGGGTCGGCGACATCGTCGACGTGGGCGACGCCAGCGGCGTGGTGGAGGGCGTCTCACTGCGCACCACGCGCATCCGCGACGTCGAGGGGACCCTGTGGCACGTGCCCAACGGCCAGATCGCGCGGGTGGCCAACAAGAGCCAGGAGTGGGCGCGCGCGTTGCTCGACGTCGGTGTGGCCTACGGCAGCGACATCGACGCGGTCAGCGAGTTGATCCTGACCATCGCTTCCGACATGTCCCACGAGGAGCAGTACGAGGCCATCTTCCTCGACGAGCCCGAGATCTGGGGCGTGGAGAACCTCGGTGCGGACAGCGTCGACATCCGCCTGGTCATCAAGACCCAGCCCGGCAAGCAGTGGGCCATCGCCCGGGAGCTCCGCCGGCGGCTCAAGAACGCCTTCGACGCCGCCGAGGTGGAGATCCCCTTCCCCCAGCGCACGGTGTGGCTGCGCACGGAGCAGTCCGTCGCGCTCGGTGGCGGGGATGCCGGCGGTTTCGAGCCGGCCCAGATCGACCAGCAGGGCGCAGAGCGTGCCCGTGCAGCGGCGGTCAAGGGCGACACCTCGCCTCCGCCGGCGGACATGGAGGAGCTGCAGCCGCCACCGCCGGAGTCCATCGAGGACGAGGGCGACCGCACGCACTGAGCGCCGGGCGCCGGCGCCCGGTCGCCCTCAGGCCGGGCCACCACCGGGCTGCCCGGGGGAGGGCTGCCAGGCCTTGGCATCCATGGCCTGCTGGCCGGCGTGGTAGCTGGAGCGCACCATCGGTCCCGCTTCCACGTGGGCGAACCCCAGCTCGTCCTCGCCGTAGCTGCGGAAGCGGGCGAAGGTCTCCGGGGTCACGTACCGCTCGAGGCGCAGGTGCTGCGAGGAGGGTTGCAGGTACTGCCCGATCGTCAGGGTGTCGACCCCGGCTCTGCGCAGGTCACGCATGCACTCGAGCACCTCGTCGTCGGTCTCGCCCATACCGACGATGAGGTTCGACTTGACCGCGGTGGTGGCGGGGAAGCGGTCCCGGGCCACGGCGAGGAACTCCAGTCCGCGGTCGTAGTCGAAGGCCGGACGGATCAGCGGGAACAGCCGCCGTGTGGTCTCGAGGTTGAAGGCGAACACGTCGGGCTCCGCAGCCACGACCTGCTCGAGCGCGAGGCGACCGGTGTCGGGGTCGTTGCCGTACCCGAAGTCGCTCGGCAGGACCTCGACGCCGACCTCGGGGGTGCGGGCACGGATCTGACGGATCGTCTCCGCGACCAGCCAGGCACCACCATCGTCGAGGTCGTCGCGGGCCACCATCGTGATCACTGAGAACCGCAGGCCGAGGTGCTCCACGGCCTCGGCGACGCGTCGCGGTTCGTCGACGTCGTAGCCCTTCGGCTTGCCGGTCTTGATCTGGCAGAACCCACACCGACGCGTGCAGTCCTCCCCACCGATCAGGAAGGTCGCCTCGCGCATCTCCCAGCACTCGTAGATGTTCGGGCAGGCCGCCTGCGCACAGACGGTGTTGAGTTCCAGGCCTTCCATCAGCTCCGTGACGTCGGTGAAGTTCTCGCCGTAGCTGGCCTTGACCTTCAACCAGTCGGGTTTGCGGCCGTCCGCCAGACCCGTGTCCACCGTCTTGCGGACCACCCCGGCGCGCTGGGTCCGTTCGCGGGTCAGGCCGTTGGGCAGCACGTCGAGCGTGCGGGCACCAGCGGGGATGACGGGTTCACGGACGTCGCCTGCTCTCGTCACTCAGGAAGCCTTCGGCCGGTCGTTCGCGGATGCTGTCGGCGGGGCGTCCGCCCATGGCAGCGCGCCCGCCTCGAGGTCGGTCAGGGTAGCGGCGAACACCTCGCCGAAGGCCCGCTGCACGATCTCGGTGACGGTATCGAGGTCCGCGGTGACACCGAGGCCGGCGAGGGAGCACACGCCCCGGTCGGTGATGCCGCAGGGCACGATGCCGGTGAAGTCGGTCAGGTCCGGGGCGACGTTGAGGGCGAACCCGTGGCTGGTGATCCCACCGCTGGCCACGCGGACGCCGATCGCGGCGACCTTCTCCTCGCCGACCCACACTCCGGTGAAGTCCGGTACCCGCTGCCCCTGCACGCCGAGCTCGGCCAGGGCGACGAGCAGGACCTGTTCCAACGCACGCACGTAGTCGACGACGCTGCGCACGCCCGCCAGGGCGATGACGGGATAGCCCACCAACTGGCCGGGGCCGTGGTAGGTCACGTCCCCGCCCCGGTCGGCCTCCACCACCTCGATGCCCCGCTGCGCGAGCTGGTCGGGCGTGAGCAGCACGTTGTGGCGGCTGGCCCGCTTCCCGAGGGTGTAGACCGGGGGATGCTCGAGGAGCAGCAGCGTGTCGTGGCCACGCCCCTGCTGCCGCTCAGCGACCAGCCGACGCTGCAGTCCGAGCGCCTCGAGGTAGCCGACGCGGCCCAGCTGGGCCACGGCGAGGGGGGTACCCCTGTCGCGGCGCAGCTGGGCTGCAGGAGTGCTCACACGCCGAGTTCGCTGGCGAAGTCGTGGGTCTCCAGCACGTACTTGAGGTCCTGGAGGAAGCGTGCCGCGTCGGCGCCGTCGACCATCCGGTGGTCGTAGGACAGGCACAGGTAGCTCATCCAGCGGATCGCGATCGAGTCACCGTAGGCGTCGGAGACCACCACCGGACGCTTCTCGATCGCGGCGGTCGCCAGGATCGCGACCTCCGGCGGGTTGAGGATGGGGGTGTCGAACAGGGTGCCCACCGACCCGGTGTTGGTGATGGTGAAGGTCCCGCCGCTGATCTCGTCGGGCTGGACCTTCTTCTGCCGGGTACGCGTGGCCAGATCGCCGATGTGCCGCGCCATGGCGGCGACGGTCAGGTCCTGGGCGTCCTTGATGTTGGGCACCAGCAGGCCGCGCTCGGTGTCCACGGCCAGGCCGAGGTTGATGTTGCGGTGGAAGGTCACGGTGCCGGCATCGGCGTCCATCTGGGAGTTGAGCACCGGGTGACGCGGCATGACCATGCACACCGCCCGGGCGATCATCGGCAGGGGCGAGAGGCTGGCGCCCTCCTGGGCCTTGAAGGCGTCCTTCTTCGCCGCACGCAGGTTCATGATGGCGGTCATGTCGACCTCGACCGCCGCGGTGAGCTGCGCCGTGGTCTGCAGTGAGTCCATCATCGAGCGGGCGATGGCCTTGCGCACCCGTGACAGGTCCTGGGTGACGGCGCGCTGCCCGCCGAAGTCCACCTGTGTGGGGGAGGCCGGCGGCCGTGCGCGCTCCTCCGTGGCCTGCACGACCACGGGTGCGGGCGTGACGCCGCCCGCAGCCGGTTGCTGGGCCGGGGTCGACGGTGCACCGGCCGCAGGCTGCGGTGGTGCGGCAGCCGGCTCGCCCTCACCGCCGCTGGCGATGGCGCGTTCGGCATCCTCGCGCGTGATGCGGCCGCCGGGGCCCGTGCCCTCCACCTGTCCGGGAGTGATGCCCGCCTCACGGAGCAGCCGACGCACCAGCGGCGAGGCCAGTGCCTTCTCACCGACCACCTGCCCGC
>JAWLFQ010000035.1:8346-23742 GCA_041685505.1 Nitriliruptoraceae bacterium | reverse complement strand
TCGGCGAGGTGATCCGCCGAACCCGCACCGCCTGAGGCGATCACCGGTACCGACACCGCGGTGGTCACCTCCCGCAGCAGCGCCAGATCGAAGCCGCTCTTGGTGCCATCCCGGTCCATCGAGGTGAGCAGGATCTCGCCCGCTCCCAGCTCCACGGCCCGGACGCACCAGGCGACCGCGTCCAGCCCCGTCGGGGTGCGCCCACCGTGGATCACCACCTCGAACCCGGCACCCGGGTCGTCGCTGACACGCCGGCGGGCGTCGACGGCGACGACCACGGACTGGCCCCCGACCGCATCCGCGGCCTCGGCGAGCAGCTCGGGCCGGTTGACCGCGGCGGTGTTGAAGGCGATCTTGTCGGCTCCGGCGTGCAGCATCCGCCGGGCGTCGGCGACCGTGCGCATCCCGCCGCCCACGGCGAAGGGGATCGAGACCTCCTCGGCGGTGCGGGCCACCACGTCCAGCATGATGTCCCGGTCGTCGCTGGAGGCGGTGATATCGAGGAAGACCAGCTCATCGGCACCGGCGGTGTCGTAGGCCCTGGCGAGCTCGACGGGATCACCGGCGTCGCGCAGCTCCACGAACCGCACGCCCTTGACCACCCGGCCCTCGGTGACATCCAGGCAGGGGACCACCCGGACGGCCAGCCCGTCCTCATCCGTGGCCGCGACCGGCCAGGTCGCAGGTCGCACGCTCATCGGCCCGCTCCGGCGGCCGCCGCCAGCGCGTCGGAGAGGGTGAAACGATCGCTGTACAGGGCCTTGCCCACGATGGCGGCGTCCACCCGTTCGTGGCAGCTGGCCAGCGCCGAGAGGTCCGCGAGCGAGCTCACCCCGCCGCTGGCGGTGACCTTCGCCGTGGTGGCGTCGGCGACGCGCTGCAGCATGTCGATGTTGGGCCCCGCCAGCATCCCGTCGCGGGCCACGTCGGTGTAGACGAAGCGTGGCACCCCCATGGCGGTGAAGGCCTCCAGGGCGGCGAACAGGTCGCCGGCCGCCTCCGTCCATCCACGTGCCTGCAGGGTCGTGCCGCGGGCATCCAGCCCCACGGCGATCCGGGGCCCGACCGCGTCGAGGACGCGTTGGACGAAGCTCGGGTCCGCCAGGGCCATCGTGCCGAGCACGACCCGCTCTGCGCCGTAGACCAGGGCGGCCTCCACGTCGGCGAGGGTGCGCACGCCACCGGACGCCTGCACCCGGCAGCCCGTCTGGTCGACGATGGCCTCGATCAGGTGCCGGTTGCGCGGCTCACCGGTGAAAGCGGCATCGAGGTCGACGACGTGCAGCCAGGTGGTGCCGGTCGCCGCGAAACCGCGCGCCACCTCGACGGGGTCCTCGCCGTAGACGGTCTCCGCGTCGGAGCGGCCCTGGGTCAGGCGCACGGCCCGGCCATCCCGGATGTCGATCGCAGGGTAGAGGGTGAACACGGCGCTCCTCGCGACACAGCGACGAGCGCAGCGTAGGCCGCCGGGGCATGCTGGGCCTACCAGGCGGGTGGACCGCGCCCGCGGCGGCCCCGTCCGCCATCCCACCGCCCACACCGTCCCCGACCCGCTGGGAGCACCCGATGGCCACGGTCCAGCTCCACGACCTGAGGGTCGCCAAGGAGGGCACCGAGGTCCTGCACGGCATCGACCTCACCGTCGCGGACCGCGAACGCATGGCCGTGCTGGGCCCCTCCGGTGCGGGGAAATCGACGCTGCTGCGCGCGGTGGCCGGTCTGGATGCGGTCACCGGCGGGCAGGTCCGGCTCGGCGACCGCGACGTGACCTCCCTGCCGACCCGGGAGCGTGAGGTCTCGATGGTCGGGCAGGTGGGCGGGTTGATCCGCCACCTCGACGTCGCGGGCAACGTCGCCTTCCCGCTGTGGGTCCGTGGGGTGGACGAGGAGGAGCAGCAGCGTCGGGTCGAGGCGGAGGCACGGGCCTTCTCGCTGCGGGGGCTGCTGCGGCGCAAGCCGCGCACGCTGTCGGCGGGTGAGCAGCAGGAGGTGTCCCTGGCGCGCGCGCTGGTACGGCGTGGGGGGGTACTGCTGCTCGACGAGCCCTTCTCCCAGGCGGATGCACCCCGGCGGGCACAGCTGGTGCAGGAGCTGATCCGGATCCAGGAGGGCTACGGCGTGACCCTGCTGATCGCCACCAACGACCAACGGGTGGCGATGAGCGTGGCCGAGCGCTGCGCGGTGCTGCACCGCGGGCGGATCGTGCAGGTGGGTGCGCCCAACGCGCTGTTCGCCGCCCCGGCGACGACCTTCGTGGCCACCTTCCTGGGTGCACCCGCGATGAACCTGTTCGACGGGCGCATCGACCGGGTGGCCGGCCGGGCACAGCTGCGGGCCGGCCCCGTGACCGTCGGGGCGCTGGGTCCCCGGCTCAGCCGCTTGATCGACCGCTCCTGCACCGTCGGGATCCGGCCCACCGACCTGCACCGTGCGCGCGGAGACGAGCTGGTGATCATCGAGGAGGTGGTCACGCGGCGGGCGTTCCTGGGCGCCGAGATCGAGGTGGCCCTCGCCACCGACGACGCGTCCGGCACCGAGCTCATCGCCACCATCCCACGACCCGCGCCGGTGGTCGGCGAGCTGCTGCGCCTGACGGTCGCACCGGAGCACATCCACGTGTTCGCTCCCGACGGCCAGGCCCTCGCCCACGGGGTGTAGCACGGGCAGACCAGCGCCCGGGATCAGACCAGGCTGTCCAGCCAGTTGCGCAGCAGCCGCGCACCGACGGGTCCGGACTTCTCGGGGTGGAACTGTGTCCCCACGACACTGCCCTCACGGACCAGGCAGGGGAAGGCCACACCGCCGTAGGTGGTCCGGGCGACCACGTGGTCACGCTGGGTCGGCACGGCGTAGTAGGAGTGCACGAAGTACAGCCGCTCCCCCGCGACATCCGCCAGCAGTGGGTCGTCCTCCGAGCCGTCGGCCGCGCGGACCACGTCCCATCCGATGTGGGGCACCACGGCCGTGGCGGGGAAACGCTGGACATCGCCGGGCAGCAACCCCAGGCCGGGCTCCTCGCCCTCGTCGGAACGTCCGTAGAGCAACTGCATCCCGACACAGATGCCGAAGACGGGACGCTCGGCGATGATCGCGTCACGGATGACCTCCTCGAGCCCCGAGCGGCGCAGCTGCGCCATGCAGCTGTCGAAGTTGCCCACCCCCGGGATCACGAGCACATCCGCCGCCCGCGCGCGCGCCGCATCCCGCACCACCTCGGCGTCGGCGCCCGCGGCGTCGAAACCGCGCTTGGCGGAGCGGACGTTGCCGGCGTCGTAGTCGAGGATGGCGGCCCGTAGCGGGCTGCTCACTGGAGCACGCCCTTGGTCGAGGGCGTGCCGGTCCCGGTCACCGCGACGGCACGTCGCAGCGCCACCGCCACGGCCTTGAACACCGACTCGAAGGTGTGGTGGGTGTTGTCGCCCGACAGGTTGTGCACGTGCAGGGTGATACGGCTGTTGGCGACCACCGCCTCGAAGAAGTGCTTCACCAGGCTGGTCTCGAAGGTGGTACCGATCACCTCGATGGGCACCGTGCAGTCCCACACCAGGTAGGGGCGGCCGGACAGATCGATGGCCACGCGGGTCAGGGCCTCGTCGATGGGGACCGTGGCATCGCCGAAACGCTCCACGCCGGTGCGATCGCCCCATGCGGCGCTGAGCGCCTGGCCCAGGGCGATGCCGACGTCCTCCACCGTGTGGTGGGCGTCGATCTCCAGGTCGCCGTCGGCGGCGACGGTCAGGTCGAGGCGACCGTGGCGGCCGAGCTGGTCGAGCATGTGGTCGAAGAAGGGCACCCCGGTGTCGACATCACTGGTCCCGGTGCCGTCGAGGTCGACCTCGACGGTGATGGTGGTCTCGCGGGTCTGCCGGCTGACGCGGCCCGTCCGGGTGCTCACGATGGTTCCTGTTCGCTCGGCTGCGGTGGTGGTCACCCGGTCCACGAGGGCCCGGGGTCCGGGCGCGGGTGACCGGTCCAGCACCATCGGTCCAGGCTACTGCGCGTCCGACAGGACGCGGTCCAGCGCTGCCAGCAACGCGTCGTTCTCCGCCTCGGTACCGATGGTGATGCGGACGCACCGCTCCAGACCGGGCTTGTCGGAGAAGTCGCGCACCAGGACCCCCTCCGCGAGCAGGCGGTCGAACAGCCCCTCCAGCTCCGTGCGGACCAGCAGGAAGTTGGCCACCGAGGGGAAGACCTCGACGCCGTCGCGTGCCCGCAGCGCGGTCGCGACCCGATCTCGTTGGTCGGCGACGCGCCGCCGGTGCTCGAGGAAAGCGTCCTCCTGCTCGACCGCCACGATGCCGGCGATCTGCGTGATCGCGTCCAGGTGGTAGGGCAGACGCACCTTCTGCAGGTCGTCGACGACCCACTGCGGCCCGACGAGGTAGCCCAGCCGCAGCCCGGCCAGTCGGAAGGCCTTCGACAGCGTGCGGACCAGGACCAGCCGCGGCAGCTCCTCCAGCAGCGGCCAGGCGCTCTGCCCGGGCTCGGCGAACTCGATGTAGGCCTCGTCCACCACCAGCAGCGCCCGGGAGGTGTCGTGCAGGATGCGCAGGGCCTCGTGGCCGACGGGCGTGCCGACGGGGTTGTTGGGCGAGGGCACCATGATCACGTCGGGATCGTGGCGGGTGACGGCCTCGGCGGCGATCTGGGGTGTCAGCAGGAAGCCGTCGTCGAGGTCGACCTCCACGACAGGGGTCAGGGAGGTGCGGCACAGCTCCGGGTACATCGAGTACCCCGGCCGCACCGTCAGCGCCTGCCGGTCCGGCCCGCCGTAGGCCTGCAGCAGCTGCTGGAGGACCTCGTTGGAGCCGTTGGCAGCCCAGAGGTGGTCCCGGGTGGTTCCCAGCCGGCCGGCGAGTGCGTCGCGCAACGCCGTGGCGGAACGGTCCGGATACCGGTTGAGTTCCAGCCCCTGGATCCGTCGACCGACCTCGGCGAGGTAGCCCGGCGGTGGCGCCTCGGCGGTCTCGTTGGTGTTGAGCCGTACGGGGACCTCCAGCTGCGGGGCGCCGTAGGGCGAGACCGTGTGCAGGTCGGCGCGCACGGGCACCCGTTGCGGCCCCCGGGCCCCGTCACCGACCGGCTGCAGGTGCGCTCGTGTGCCGCTGTCCCGACCCGCTGACGACGCACGCCCGCTCACTGCGGGCCGTCCCGACGGACCTCGACGGCGGCACGGTGGGCGGGGAGATCCTCGGCATCAGCGAAGCGGCACACGTCGTCGGCGAGGTGGTCGAGGCCCGCTTCGTCCACCTCGAGGAAGTTGACCGGGACCAGGAAGGAGGAGGTCGTCAGCCCGCCGTTGAACCGGGCCGTCCCCGAGGTCGGCAGGGTGTGGTTCGGGCCCGCGGCGTAGTCGCCCAGGCTCACCGGCGTGCGCGCACCGATGAAGGTGGTGCCGGCGTAGCGGATGCGTTCGGCGACCTTGCGCGCCTCGGCGGTCTGCACCTCGAGGTGCTCCGCACCGAAGGCCTCCGCCACCTCGATGGCGTGCTCCATGTCGTCCACCAGCGCCACGGTCCCCTGCTGTGCCAGGGCCGTGGAGATGCGGGTCACGTGCCTGGTCCGCGCGATCTGCGCCTCGAGTTCGGCCTCGACCGGGGCGATCAGCTCCTCGTCGGGGGTGATCAGCAGCGCGGTGACGAGCTCGTCGTGCTCGGCCTGACCGATCAGATCGGCGGCGAGGTAGCGGGGATCGGCGGTGTCGTCGGCGACGATGGCCACCTCCGTCGGCCCGGCGTAACCCTCGGTGCCGATGCGTCCCTCCGCCACCAACTGCTGCTTGGCCAGGGCGACGTAGAGGTTGCCGGGACCGACGACCTTGTCACAGATCGGCACGCTCTCGGTGCCGTAGGCCACGGCCGCGATGGCCTGGGCACCACCGACGGCGACCACCTTGTCCACACCGAGCAGCCGCGCGGTCGCCAGGATGGTGGCGTTCGGCCAGCCCGTGCGCTCCCCCGCGGCATCCAGACCGGTCGGTGGGGTGCACAGCACCACCTCCTCGACGCCCGCGATCTGTGCCGGCACCGCCGTCATGATGGCGCTGGAGGGCAGCGGCGACAGCCCGCCGGGCACGTACACCGCGACCCGCTGGACCGGGTTGAACCACACCCCCATCCGCATGCCATCGCGGGTGTCCTCCCAGGCGGTGGGCTTCGCCCGCTCGTGGAACCACCGCACCCGCTCGATGCTGCGCTCGAGGGTGGCACGCAGATCCGGGTCGAGGTGCGCGACGGCGTCGTCGAGGACCGCTCCTGGCACCACGACGTCGTCGAGGTGGACGCCGTCGAACCGCTCGGTGAGCTCACGCAGCGCGGCGTCGCCGCGGTCGCGGACCGCGGTCAGGCTGGCTTCCACGCCCTCACGGGCGACGGCGAGGTCCACCCGGGGACGTGGCAGACGCGATCGCACGTCGCGGCGGTCGCCCCGTAGATCCAGGACGCTGAGTCGGCTCACGTATGACCTCCGGCGGGTGTGGTCCGAGGGTACCGCTGGGGGTTCGCGGCCGGCCCGCCGGTCGGGCTAGGCCAGTGCGGTCGCGATCGCCGCCGCGGCGGCCGCCGGATCGGCGGCGCGGATGATGGGCCGTCCCACGACCAGCAGGTCCGCGCCGGCGGCGAGCGCCTCGGCCGGCGTGGCCGCGCGCGCATGGTCGTCGGTGCCGGCACCTGCCGGCCGCACACCGGGGGTGACCAGGCGGACGTCGTCGCCGACGGCGGCACGCACCGCCACCAGGTCCCGGGGTGCGCACACCAGCCCCGGCGCGCCGGCATCCGTCGCCAGCCGGGCGAGCCGCGGCACCTGGACGGCCGCGGGCTGGCTCCCGGTGGACGCCAACTCCTCGTCGGAGGTGGAGGTCAGCACCGTCACCGCGAGCACCTCCCCACCGGCACCGAGTCCGCGCACCGCCGCCTCGACCATCGCCGCTCCCCCACCCGCGTGCACGGTGACCAGGCCCACACCGAGATCGGCGACCCGTGCGGCTGCGCGCTCCACCGTGGTGGGGATGTCGTGGAGCTTGACGTCGAGGAACACCGGACCGTGGGCACGGATCGCCGTGACGGCCGCCGGTCCGTGGGCGGTGAACAGCTCCAGACCGACCTTGAACCACCCGACCCTGCCGGCCAGGCGCGCGGCGAGCACCTCGGCCTCGTCCAGGGTGGCGACGTCGAGGGCGACGACGATGCGTGCATGCGGTGCGACTGGCTGCGGGGAGGTCATGGAGGACTCCGGGTCTCGTAGGCCGGTCGGCAGCCGTGGCGCGGACCGCACGGCACGGAACGGTCACGGCTCACCGCGGTCGGGTCGCACCGATCAGGGCACCGAGGTCGGCGATGCCGCGGTCTGCGCACCAACGACGCAGATCGGTCGCCAGCCGGGCGGTGACGAAGGGGTCCACGAAGGTCGCGGTGCCGACCGCCACGGCGCTGGCACCGGCCCGCAGGAACTGCACCACGTCGGTGACCGTGCGTGCGCCACCACAGCCCAGGATCGGCACCTCGGGCAGCGCGCTGTGCACCTGATGGACGTTGCGCACGGCCACCGGCCGGATCGCCGGGCCCGACAGGCCGCCGTAGGTGTTGGCCAGCTGCGGGTGACCGGTGTCGGGGTCGATGGCCATGCCGAGCAGGGTGTTGATCAGGGTCAACCCGTCGGCGCCCGCCGCCACGACCGCGCGGGCGATCGCCACGATGTCGGTGACGTCGGAGGTGAGCTTCGCGAGCACCGGCACGTGCGCCTCGCCGCTCACGGCCCGGACCACCTCGGCGCTGTCGGGAGCGGAACAGGCGAAGACCAGCCCGCGCTCCTCGACGTTGGGGCAGGACAGGTTGACCTCGATGGCGACGATGGTGTCACCCCCCACCGCCGTCAGGATCCGTGCGACCTGCCGGAAGTCCTCGACGCTGTTGCCGGCCACCGAGGCGATCACCCGGGCGCCGCGCTCGCGCAGCCACGGCAGGTCGTTGGCGACCCAGGCCTCCACACCCGGGTTCTGCAACCCGATCGCGTTGAGCATCCCCGAGGGTGTCTCGGCCATCCGGGGCGTGGGCAGGCCGTCACGCGGCTCGAGCGTGATCGACTTCACGACCACCGCGCCGAGGTCGGCGACGTCATGGAAACGCTCGATCTCCGCGCCGGAGGAGAAGCAGCCCGACGCCGAGGTGATGGGGTTCGGCAGCCCGATCCCGGCGAGGCGGGTGTCGAGCTGGACCGCTCCGGGATCGATCGCCGCCACCTGCGTCGCCGCTGCATCGGCGGGGTGCGGCGGGTTCGCCTCCGGCGAGGGCGACCCCTCCCCCGCTGCCGGGCCGGCCTCGGCCGCACCGTCCTGTCGGCGTCGCGCGCGCAGCTCCTCCGCGGGGATCATCCGCACCTCGTCGCTCACGCTCGCCCCCACAGTGGATCGTCACCGCGCTCCCGTTGGCCGGCATCGGGCTGCGCTCCCGGCGGTGGTGAGGGGGCATCCGCCGGCCCGTCCGGTCGGTCGGGCCCGTCCGGCCCGCCGTGTGCAGCCGGCACGTCCGGCACACCCGGCACGCCCCAACGGTCCCAGTCGATGCGGGCACCGTTGAACACCGGTCCGTCGACGCACGCCCGCTTGTTGCGGACGTGACCGTCCCGACCGGCGACGGGAACCACGCAGGTGAAGCACACGCCGATGCCGCACCCCATCCGCTCCTCGACAGCCACCTGGACGGGGACTCGGCGAGCGGCACACCGCTCGGAGACCGCCCGCAGCATCGGGTTCGGTCCGCAGGCGTAGACCACCCCGGCACCGCTGCTGTCCAGCACCTCGTCGATGACGTCGGTGACCCGGCCGGTGCGCCCGAGGCTGCCGTCCTCGGTGGTGAAGGTCACGCTGGCCGACAGCCGCTTGGCCTCGATGGCCCCCATGATGCGCTCGCCGGTGGCCGCGCCGTTGATCATGTCCACCCGCAGCCCCTGGCGCAGCAGCATCTCCGCGAGGTAGTACAGCGGCGCCGCGCCGTAGCCCCCGCCCACCAGCAGGCAGTTGACCCGGCGCTGCGGCAGCGGGAAGGGCGTACCGAGCGGTCCGATCACGTCGATCACGTCGTGGAGGTCGATCGTGGTCAGCCACCGCGTCCCCGGCCCATGGGCGTCGAAGACCACGTCCACGGTGCCCGCGAACGCACCGGTGCGCGTCACGCGGGCGATGGAGAAGGGCCTGCGCAGCAGGGTCTCGGGCGCCTCCACCGCGATCTGGACGAACTGCCCGGGCTGGGCACGCTCGGCGATCTCCCGCGCGGCGAAGGACACGAGCCAGTACGCGCCCTCGCGCCGACGTGCGATCACCTCGCAGGTGGCGTGCACGGGACCGTGGTCGCGACCTTCGACCACCCCGGCGCGCACCCGGGCGCCGCTCACGCGGCACCGCCCCGGCTGTCCACCGTGGCCTGCCCCAGCAGCTCCTGCTGGTACTCCTGCAGGCTGCGGACCCCCAGCGGCCCGCGCTGCAACGCCTGGATGCCGTGCACCGCGGCCAGGATGCCGGCCAGGGTGGTGATCACGGGCACACCGTTGGTCACCGCCGCCTGGCGGATCTCGTAGCCGTCACCGCGGGTGCCCGAGCCGAAGGGGGTGTTGAGCACCAGACCGACGTCGCCGGACTCCACCAGCCGCAGGATCTGCGGCTGCCCCTCGGAGACCTTGCCCACCACCTCGACGTCCACCCCGGCACGCCCGAGCACGTCGGCGGTCCCGGCGGTCGCGATGATCTCGAAGCCGAGGTCCACCAACCGCATCACGGGGAAGACGATGGCACGTTTGTCCCGGTTGGAGACCGACACGAACACCTTGCCGCCCGTCGGCAGGACCATCGAGCCGGTCCCTGCCTGCGACTTGGCGAAGGCCGCGCCGAAGTCGCGGTCGATGCCCATCACCTCACCGGTGGAGCGCATCTCCGGCCCCAGCACCGCATCGACCCCCGGGAAGCGGTCGAAGGGCAGCACCGCCTCCTTGACCGCGACGTGGCCGGGACGCGGCCCCTGCACCGCGTCGGCCGCCGGGAGCCACCCCTCACGGCGCAACGCCGCGATCGAGCGCCCCGCCATGACCATCGCCGCCACCTTGGCCAGCGGCACGCCGGTGGCCTTGGAGGTGAAGGGCACCGTCCGCGAAGCCCGCGGGTTGGCCTCGATGCAGTACAGGACATCGTCCTTGTAGGCGAACTGGACGTTGAGCAGCCCCCGGACGTTCAGCCCGCGGGCGATGCCGAGGGTGACCCGCCGGATGTGCTCCTCCTGGGCAGGACCCAGCGTCAACGGCGGGAGGGTGCAGGCGGAGTCACCGGAGTGGACCCCGGCCTCCTCGATGTGCTCGAGCACCCCGCCGACGAAGAGTTCGCTGCCGTCGTACACCGCGTCGACATCCACCTCGATGGCGCCCTCGAGGAAGCGGTCCACGAGGATGGGCTGGTCGGGAGCGGCCGCCACCGCATCGGTCAGGTAGCGCTGCAGCCCGGCGTCGTCGTCCACGATCTGCATCGCGCGCCCGCCGAGCACGTAGGAGGGGCGCACCAGGACCGGGTAGCCGATGCGCGCGGCGACCTCACGGGCCTCGTCGAAGCTGCGGGCGATGCCTCCCGGCGGCATCGGGACGCCGAGCTCCGCCATCAACGCCCCGAACCGGCCCCGATCCTCCGCCGCATCGATCGCGTCGGGTGAGGTGCCCCAGATGGGCACGCCGTTGGCCTCGAGCTCGCGCGCCAGCTTCAGGGGCGTCTGGCCACCGAGCTGGACCAGCACCCCCGCGGGCTGTTCGCGCTCGCACACCTCGAGGACGTCCTCGACCGTCAGCGGCTCGAAGTAGAGCCGATCCGCGGTGTCGTAGTCGGTGGAGACGGTCTCGGGGTTGCAGTTGACCATCACCGTCTCGTAGCCGGCGTCCTTGAGGGCCAGGACCGCGTGGACGCAGCAGTAGTCGAACTCCACGCCCTGCCCGATCCGGTTGGGTCCGGAGCCGAGCACGATCACCCGGTCACGGGTGGCGTCGGTGACCTCGTCCTCGTCCTCGTAGGTGGAGTAGTGGTAGGGCGTGTAGGCGCGGAACTCCGCCGCACAGGTGTCCACGGTCTTGAACACCGGTCCGATCCCCGCAGCGCGGCGGCGTTCGCGCACCGCCTGCTCCGAGGTCTGGACCAGGGCCGCGATGTGGCTGTCGGCGAAGCCCTCGCGCTTGGCGTCGTGCAGCACGTGGTCCGGGAGGGCGGCGACGTGCTCGTAGCTGCGCAGCTGACGGCGGCGTTCCACGATCTGGAGCAGCTGGTCCGTGAACCAGGGATCGATCCCGGCCAGCTCGCTGATGTGCTCCACCGACCAGCCGCGGGTCAATGCCTCGTCCAGGGCCTCGAGACGGTGGGCGGTCGGGCGGACGAGCAGTCCGGCGAGGGTGTCGTCATCCACCTCCACCGGCGCGCCGGCACCGAAGCCGGTGCGGCCGTCCTCCAGACTGCGTAGGGCCTTGTTGACCGCCTCCTTGAAGGTCCGGCCGATCGCCATGACCTCGCCGACGGACTTCATCCGGGTGGTGAGCGTGTCGTCGGTACCGACGAACTTCTCGAAGGTGAAACGCGGGACCTTGACCACCACGTAGTCGATCGTGGGCTCGAAGGCGGCCTTGGTCTCGCGGGTGATGTCGTTGGCGATCTCGTCCAGGGTGTAGCCGATCGCCAACCGGGCGGCGATCTTGGCGATCGGGAAGCCGGTGGCCTTCGAGGCCAACGCCGAGGAGCGCGAGACCCGCGGGTTCATCTCGATCACGACCATGCGACCCGTGGCAGGCTCCACGGCGAACTGCACGTTGGAGCCGCCGGTCTCGACCCCGATGCGGCGCAGCACCTTGAAGGCCGCGTCGCGCATCCGCTGGTACTCGGGGTCGGACAGGGTCATGATGGGGGCCACGGTCATGGAGTCGCCGGTGTGTACGCCCATGCCGTCCACGTTCTCGATCGAGCAGATGATGACGCAGTTGTCGTGCGCGTCGCGCATCACCTCGAGCTCGAACTCCTTCCAGCCGAGCACGGACTCCTCGACCAGCACCTGGTGCACCGGCGAGTCGTACAGGCCCTGACGGATCATCGCCTCGAGCTGCGGACGGTCGTAGGCGATACCGCCGCCCTTGCCGCCGAGGGTGTAGCTCGGGCGCAGCACCACCGGGTAGCCGTACTCCTCAGCGGCCTCGAAGGCCTGCTCGGCGGCGTCGACGTAGGTGGAGCGGGGCGACTCGAGCCCGATCTCGGTCATGGCGTCCTTGAAGCGCTGGCGGTCCTCGGCGGTCTGGATCGCTTCGAGGTCCGCGCCGAGCACCTCGACGCCGAACTCCTCCAGTACCCCGGCGCGCTGCAGTTCGACGGAGAGGTTGAGGGCGGTCTGGCCGCCGAGGGTGGGCAGCAGCGCGTCGGGGCGCTCCCGCTCGATCACCGCCCGGACCGCCTCCAGGGTCAGCGGTTCCACATAGGTCGCGTCGGCGAAGTCCGGGTCGGTCATGATGGTTGCGGGGTTGGAGTTCACCAGGATGACGCGCAGGCCCTCCTCGCGGAGGACCTTGCAGGCCTGGGTCCCGGAGTAGTCGAACTCGCAGGCCTGGCCGATCACGATCGGTCCGGAGCCGAGCACGAGCACGCTGGTCACATCATCACGGCGGGGCATCAGGCGGCGCCTTCCTGGGTGCGCTCGAGCAGGGCAACGAACCGGGCGAAGAGGTAGCGGGCGTCGGAGGGGCCGGGTGCGGACTCCGGGTGGTACTGCACGCTGAAGGCGGGGATGTCCCGTGCGGTCAGCCCCTCGACCACGTCGTCGTTGAGGTTGATGTGGGAGACCTCGACGATGCCGTGGTCGGCGGTGGCGAAGGCGTGCTCCTCGACCTGTTCGCCCAGGGAGCTCGCGCGGACCGCGAAGCCGTGGTTGTGGCTGGTGATCTCGACCACCCCGTCGGCCCGGCGCAGCACCGGCTGGTTCACCCCGCGGTGACCGAAGGTGAGCTTGTAGGTGTCGGCGCCGAGCGCGTGGCCGAGCAGCTGCGAACCGAGGCAGATCCCGAAGGTGGGGATCTCGCCCAGCAGCGCGTTGGTCGTCGCGATCCCCGTGGCGACGGTGCTGGGGTCGCCGGGTCCGTTGGACAGGAACAGCCCGTCGGGCTCGATCGCGCGCACCTGGTCGGCGGTGGTGGTGGCGGGCAGCACGTGGACCTCGACCCCCTGCGCGGCGAGGTAGCGGGCGATCGAGCGCTTCATACCGAAGTCGATGGCCGCGACCCGGAAGCGGCGCGTACCGCTGGCCGGCACGACGTAGGTCCGTGGGGTGGTGACCTCGCTGGCGAGCTCGAGACCCTCCATCCCGGGCGCGTCCTGCACCTGGGTGCGCAGGGCATCGACGTCGAGCACCTGCGTCGACAACCCCGCCCGCATGGCGCCGCGCTCGCGCAGGTGGCGGGTGAGGCGGCGGGTGTCGATGCCCTCGATCCCGACGACCCCGGCCGCGGCGAGCGCCGTCCGCAGGTCCTCTTCCGCACGCCACGAGGAGGGCCGCCGTGCCGCCTCCTTGACCACGTAGCCGGCGACCTGGATCCGGTCGGACTCCATGTCCGCGGCGTTGAGCCCGTAGTTGCCGACGTGCGGCGCGGTCATGGCCACGATCTGACGGCGGTAGGAGGGATCGGTCAGCACCTCCTGGTAGCCGGCCATGCCGGTGTTGAAGACCGCCTCTCCGGTCACGGTGCCGGCGGCACCGATCGAGCGGCCCCGGAAGTGGGTGCCGTCCTCCAGCACCAGCAGCGCGGGCCCGGTGTGGGGGCTCGGCCCGCTGGTCGTGGCCGCGGACGGGTGCGGGGGCGGTGCGCTCGCCGCGGTGGGGGCCGGCGTGCTGGCCGCGCCAGGGTCGTGCTCGCTCACGCGTTCTCCGTTCCAGGTCCGAGGTCGGCGGGTGGTGCCACCACGCCGTCGCGTAGTGTGAAGCGTCCGCGCAGCAGGGTGTGCACGGGTCGGCCGGTCAGCTCACGGCCGTGGTAGGGGCTGTTGCGTGCCCGGCTGTGGAGCGCCGTGGCGTCCACCGTCCAGGTGGCGTCCGGGTCGAGCACCACGATGTTGGCGTCCTCACCCGCGGCGATGGCGCGACCGTGTCCACCGAGGTCGCGCACCGCCGCCGGACCGGTGGTGAAGCGGGCGATCGCGGTCAGCGGATCGAGCTGACCGGTGGCGACCATGGTCGTGTTGACCACGGCGAAGGCGGTCTCCAGGCCCAGCATGCCGCAGGGTGCGTGCTCCCACTCCTGGTCCTTGAACTCCGGCGCGTGGGGGGCGTGGTCGGTGCCGACCACGTCGAGCGTGCCGTCGGCCAGGGCTGCCCGGACCGCCTCGACGTCGGTGCTCGTGCGCACGGGAGGGTTGACCTTCATCACCGCGTCGTACTCGGCCACGAGGTCGTCGGTGAGCAGCAGGTGGTGGGGGGTGGCCTCCGCGGTGACCCGCACACCCGCGCGCTTGGCCTGGGCGATCAGGGCGACGGCGCCGGCCGTGGTCACGTGGGGCACGTGCAGCCGGGCACCCGTGCCTCCGGCGAGGATGAGGTCGCGGGCCAGCATCACCTCCTCGGCCTCGTGGGGCCAGCCCGCCAGTCCCAGCACCGAGGACATCGCGCCCTCGTTCATCTGCGCGCCGGCGGTGAGATCCGGGTCCTCGGCGTGGTTGCAGATCACCACGTCGAAGGCGGTGGCGTACTGCAGGGCGCGGCGCATCACCAGGCTGTCGGCCAGCGGGATGCCGTCGTCGGAGAAGAAGTCCACCCGTGCCGCGCAGGCGTTGAGGGCACCGAGCTCGGTCAGCTCGCGGCCCTCGAGCCCCCGGGTGATCGACCCGACGGGGAAGACGTCCACGAGGGCCACCTCGCGGCCCCGGCGCCACACCAGCTCCGCGATGGCGGCGGTGTCGCACACCGGGTTGGTGTTGGCCATGGCGCACAGCGCCGTGTACCCCCCGGCCGCACCCGCCGCCGAGCCCGTGGCGATGTCCTCGGCCGCTTCACCGCCGGGCTCGCGCAGGTGGGTGTGGACGTCCACGAAACCGGGTGCCACCCAGCGGCCGGTGCAGTCCACCACCTCGATGTCGCCGCCGTGGCCCTCCAGCACCGTGCGCGCGTGGACGCCCAGCGCCACGATCCGCCCGTCGGCGATGGCGACGTCGAGGTGGTCGTCGGTGCCGCTCGCGGGGTCGAGCACCCGGCCGCCGGTGAGCAGGATGCGGCCCCGGCCGGTGACCGCCGGTGGGTGGGTGCTCATCGGCGCTCCTCGCTGTCGCCGGCACCCGCCGCAGCCAGCAGCAGGTACAGGCAGGCCATGCGCACCGCGATCCCGTTGGTCACCTGCTCGGTGATCACGGCC
>JAWLFQ010000035.1:0-8246 GCA_041685505.1 Nitriliruptoraceae bacterium | reverse complement strand
CGCTCCTCGCTGTCGCCGGCACCCGCCGCAGCCAGCAGCAGGTACAGGCAGGCCATGCGCACCGCGATCCCGTTGGTCACCTGCTCGGTGATCACGGCCCGCTCGGAGTCGGCGACCTCGCCGGTGATCTCCACACCGCGGTTCATCGGCCCCGGGTGCATCACGATGGCGTGTGCGCCGAGCAGGGCGAGGCGGCGGCCGTCCATCCCCCACAGCCGCGAGTACTCACGGCTGGAGGGGAAGAAGGCCCGGTGCATGCGTTCGCGCTGCACCCTGAGCAGGTACACGACGTCGGCCTCGGGCAGCACGTCGTCGAGATCGCTGACGAGCTCCACACCCCACCCCTCCACCTGGGGTGGCAGCAGGGTGGGGGGTGCCACGACGCTGACCCGTGCACCGAGCAGCGCGAGCGCCTGCACCTCGCTGCGGGCGACCCGGGAGTGGAGCAGGTCACCCACGATGACCACGTGCCGACCGTCGAGATCCCCGAGGTGGCGGCGCATGGTGAACACGTCGAGCAGCGCCTGGGTGGGGTGCTGGTGCCAGCCGTCCCCGGCGTTGAGGATGGGGACGTCGAGGTAGCGGGCGAGCTGGCGGGGTGCACCGGAACTGCCGGAGCGCACCACCACGCAGTCCACGCCCATCGCATCGAGGGTCAGTGCGGTGTCCTTGAAGGACTCGCCCTTGGACACCGAGGAGCCCTTGGCGGAGAAGTTCAGGACCTCGGCGGACAGTCGCTTGGCCGCGAGGTCGAAGCTGATGCGGGTCCGGGTGGAGTCCTCCAGGAAGAGGTTGCACACCACCTTGCCCCGCAGGGTCGGGACGGTGTTGCGCTCCCGGGTGGCGATGGGCAGGAGCTGCTCGGCGGTGTCGAGGATCCGCACCACCTGGGCGGTGTCGAGGTCGTCGATACCGAGCAGGTGCGACATGGGCGCCGGGTCCGCGCGGTCGACGGGATCCTCCGACCGGGCGGTCCCGTTCGTCGTCGTGTGGACGCTCGTACTCATCGGGTCACCTCGGCGTCGGCTGCTCCTGCGACCGCGGTCATCGGCCCGGCCCTTCGGCGCCGGGCTCGGCGAGCACGGCGTCCTCGCCGTCGAGCTCCTCCACCAGCACCCGGATGCGATCGCCGTAGGCGGTGGGCAGGTTCTTGCCCACGTGGTCCGCGCGGATCGGCAGCTCCCGGTGACCACGGTCGACCAGGGTGACCAACCGGATCCGGGCGGGCCGGCCGAACTCGTTGAGCGCGTCCAGTGCGGCACGGATCGTGCGTCCGGTGTAGAGCACGTCGTCGACGAGGACAACGGTGCGTCCGGAGATGTCGACGGGGACGTCGGTGGGGTGCAACGACTTCGGCTGTCGACGACCGAGGTCGTCGCGGTACAGGGTCGTATCGAGGGCACCGACGGGGACCTCGGTCCCCTCGATCCGTGCGATCAGCGCCGCGAGCCGCGCGGCCAGTGGCAGCCCCCGGGTCTGGATCCCCACCAGCACCAGATCGGCCGCCCCGTGGTTGGCCTCCAGCAGCTCATGTGCGAGGCGTCGCAACATCCGCGCCAGGTCGTCGGTTTCGAGGATGCGCGCAGGGCCGGTCACTGTGGCTCCTTGCCGGCCTCACGGGACCGGTCGTTAAAGGAGGTGCTGCGGGCCGACGGACCGGGGACGGGATGCGGCCCTGATCGTCGGGGTGCGCAGCGGGCTGGCGCAGCGAACGCTAGCAGGCCCGCCCGTCACCGTCGGAGCGCGTCAGCCGACGTCGCGGCGGCCGGAAGTCTCACCCGGCCCGGGTTGTGCGCCGCCCGGCGTCGGATCGTCGCCGTGCGCGGCCTCCGTGACCTCGGCGCCGTCCGCCGCCCCTCCCGCGTCCGCGGCCAACTGCTGGCGGATCGACTCCAGCACGCCGTTGACGAAGCGTCCGGAGTCGTCGGTCGACATGCGCTTGGCCAGACCGATGGCCTCGTCGAGCACGACCGCGGGGGGTGTCGGCTCGTAGAGCAGCTCGTAGGTCGCCAGCCGCAGGACGTTGCGGTCGACCACGGGCATACGCGAGATCGCCCAGCGCCGGGCGTAGCGGGCGATCAGCGCTTCCACCTCAACGCGGTGCTGCTCGACGCCGGTGACCAGGGTCCGGGTGAAGCCATCGAGCGGTGCGGGCTCGGCGGCTGACGACGTGTCGCTCCAGCCGCTCGCACCGGTGCCCCCGCCACCCGAGGCCGCCCGGGCCGACTCGGACGGTGCCCCGGACGGCGCACCGGACGGCGCACCGGACCGCGCATCGGACGACACCCCGGACTCGCGGGGCCCCGTGGACGTGCCGGGGTCATGGTGCGGTCCCGGATCCTCCCGCGGCTCCGGCAGCACCGGTTCGCCCTCGGTGAGCACGTCGCGCTCATCGAGCAGCGCACGCGCGGCGGGATCACCGTCGAGCCGTGCGAGGGTCACCGAGGGGGCGACACCACGGACATCCGCCTGGAACAGGATCCGCAGGGCGCGTTCGCGGGAACGGGACGGGTCGTCGGTGTCGGTGCGCCGTGCGGCGGCGGACCGTCGGGCGGCGGCGGTGCGGCTCAGCCGTGCCATCAGGCGCGGGAGATGTAGTTACCGGAGCGGGTGTCGACCTTGACCTTCTCGCCGGGCTCGATGAACAACGGGACCTGGATCTGCTTGCCGGTCTCCAGCGTGGCCGGCTTGGTGGCGGAGGTGGCGGTGTTGCCCGCGAAGCCCGGGTCGGTCTGGGTGATCTCGAGCTCCTTGGACGCCGGCAGCTCGACGCCGACGATGCGACCGTCGTAGAGCTGGACACCGAGCTCGTCGCCCTCGAGGAGGTAGTCGGCCGCCTCGCCGATCGCCTCCGCCGGGGCGATGGACTGCTCGTAGGTCTCGGTGTCCATGAGGACGAAATCGGTGCCCTCGCGGTACAGGAACTGCAGCGTCGTGCGGGTGACGATGGCCTGCTCGACGTCCTCACCGGCACGGAAGGTGCGATCGACCACCTTGCCCGTCTCGACCTCCTTGAGCTTGGTACGCACGACCGCACCGCCCTTGCCGGGCTTGTGGTGGTTCCAGTCGACGACCTGCTGGAGCTTGCCGTCGAGCAGCAGCGTCATGCCGTTCTTGAGGTTGTTGGTCGAGACCACGGTAGGGACTCCAGGTCGGGGCCGGTCGGGGGCTGCCGCGGACATCCGTGCGGCTGCGACGCGGGGTCGGTCGCGGGTCGGTCGCGGGTCGGTCGCGGGTCGGTCGCGGGCGACGCAGACAGCACCCCGTCGCGGCGGTGACGTCACAGGATGCGCAGCTCGCGGGGCGTGTCGGTCAGGGCACGGGCCGGGGCCTGAGCGGTGACCACCAGGGTGTCCTCGATGCGGACGCCGCCGCGACCGGGGAGGTAGATCCCGGGTTCGACGGTCAGCACCATGCTCGGTCGCAGGGTAGCACCGGCACCACGACCGACCGATGGTGCCTCGTGGATCCGCAGGCCGACCCCGTGGCCCGTGCCGTGCAGGAACGCGTCCGCGTACCCCGCCTCCTCGATGACCGCACGGGCCGCCGCGTCGACGTCCCCGGCGGGCGTCCCGTCCCGGACCGCGTCCATGCCGTCGGCCTGCGCGCGACGCACGATGTCGTGCACCTCACGGAACCCGTCATCGAGATGGCCGATGGCCACGGTGCGGGTGTGGTCAGCGTGGTAGCCGTCCACCTCGGCGCCGCAGTCGATGGTGAGTAGGTCCCCGGCCCGCAACCGTCGATCCGTCGGCTCATGGTGGGGGATCGCGCTGTTCGGGCCGCTGGCAACGATGGATGGGAACGCCGCACCATCGGCACCGGCATCGACGAAGGCACGCTCGAGGGTGATGGCGAGCTCCCGCTCCGAGCGGCCCGCCGCCGCGACCTCGGCCAGCACCCACGACAGGGTCTCCTGGGTGATGCGGCAGGCCAGTGCGAGCCGGGCGAGCTCGGCGTGATCCTTGCTGAGCCGCAGTTGCTCGACGATCCCGTCTGCATCGCCGACACGCGTTCCCACCTGTGCGGCACGCTCGGAGAGGTCGCGTCCCTGCTGCCAGGTGAGGTGGCCGGCCTCGACCAGCAGCGCGGCCGAGGGCGCCGCCGACAGCGCCGCACCGAGGTGATCGCGGTCGAGAACGCGCACGAGATCCGGGCACGCGGCGGCCGCGCGCTCGTCGTAGCGAGGGTCGGTTATGAGGCGGTCATCATCCGCCCGTGCCGCGAGCAGCAACTGACCGTTGGAGCCGGTGAAGCCGGTGAGGTAGCGCATGTTGACCGGGTCGGTCACCAGCAGGTGGCTGGCGTCCCGGGCGAGCAGCTGCTGCCGGGCCCGCTCGCGGCGTGCGCCGTGATCGTGGGGTGGGAGCGGGTCGGATGGGGGCACGACGGGCCTCCGATGTGCGCTGGTGGGCGGGATCGATCGGCGATGGTCCGGGTCGGATGGGGTGACGGCGAGCGCTGGTGCTGGTGGGCGCTGGTGCGAGCAGCCATAGCGCTGGCGCTCGCGCTGGCGCTGGCCGGCGCGGCTGGCGCTGGCCGGCGCTGGCCGGCGCGGCCGGTGCGGACCCCCGTCGCTCCGCCCGCGGCCCACGGCGCGGCCGCGCAGGTCAGCCCCGCCGGTCGAGCAACGCCACCGCCGCCCGGACGGCGAGGGGGTAGCCATCGATCCCGAAGCCGACGATCGATCCGTCACAGACCGGCGCGAGCACGCTCGTCGCGCGGAAGGCTTCCCGTGCGTGGATGTTCGACAGGTGGAGCTCGATCCTGGGGCAGCTGAGGAGCTCGAGCGCGTCACGGAGGGCGTAGCTGCTGTGGGTCCAGGCACCGGCGTTGATGAGCACCGCATCGGTGCCGTCGGTACGAGCGCTATGGATGCGCTCGAGCAGTACCCCCTCGTGCTCGGTCTGCAGGTGTTCCAGCGCCACCCCGTGGTCGACGGCCTCCGCCCGCGCCGCGGCGACGACGTCGTCCAGTGTCGCGTGGCCGTACTGCGCGGGGTCACGCGCGCCGAGCTGTGACAGGTTCGGTCCATGGAGGAGGAGCAGCTGGCGCACGTCGTCGTTCTCCCTCGCCCGGGGCTACAGGCCCGACCGACGGTCGCCGCAGGGTCGGGACACGGCCACGGTAGAGCATCGCGGCGCGCGGCAGCCGGAACGGCTCACGCCCGCTGAGGTGGAGACGACGGGAGGGGCAACGGCGCCGTCGCCCCTCCCGTGCTCCGAGCGCTGCCCTCGCGGTCGTAGCCGAGCCGATCGAGCAGGAAGAGCCCGCTGTCAGCGGCCGACGCCGCCTGGCTTCCCGACGCCCGCCGGCGGTCCAGCGCCCTCGTCCGTCCCGGCGACATCCTCGTTGCTGATCTCCGCCGTCGCAGCGCCGTCCTCATCCTCCGCATCATCGTCCGACGCCTCGCCCGTGCTGTCCTCGCCCTCGGGCTCTTCGCTGACGGGTTCCTCGTCCACCGGATCCTCGTTCACCGGATCCTCGTTCACCGGATCCTCGTTCACCGGTTCGTCGTCCGCCTCAGCGCCCTTCCTGCCGTTGGAACGCTCCTCGGCCCTGGCGCGACCACGTTCGGCGTTCTCGGCTGCCCGTTCGCGCGCGTTGGCGGAGACGGCCTGGCCGAAGTCACACTCGTCGGAACCCGGCATGCACTCCACGCCGTCACGGGTGCCGAGCTCGGTGAGCACCTCCTCGGCCCTGGCACTACGACCCTCGGCGTCGTCGTCGGACTCCTCCTCTGTCGGGTCCTCGACCCCGTCCGTAGACTCCTCGCCTTCCTCGCTCCCAGCGTCGACTCCGTCCTCCTCCTCGCTGGCCGGAGCGTCCTCGTCCTCCTCGCTGGCCGAGGCGTCCTCGTCCTCCTCGCTGGCCGAGGCGTCCTGCTCCTCCTCACCCTCCGGGGTGTCCCCGTCCACCTCGCCATCCGACGGGTCCTCCGCCCCGCCAGCTTCCGCGCCGTCCTCCATCTCTGCATCGAGCGACTCGACGCCGTCGTCACCGACGTCCTCCTGCGCGACGCTCACGACCTGATCGAAGGCAACCTGCACATCGGACGGCAGGACCCCGGCGGCTCCCGCGACACCGCTACCCGCGACCACCAGCGCAGCGGTCGATCCCGCCAACAGCTTCCCCGTGAGCAGCGCACTCACGGTCTCGACTACGGCCATCGTTCTTCCTCTCGGTGGCGATCGGTGAAGATACTACTCTTAGAGTTCATGCACACACTCTTAGTGATAAGCGCGTCAGCCGGCAGATCGGTTACGCTCCGTCACCGCAGTGAGCGATCAACGCACGCCTCCCTGCTGGCGATCAGCTCGGGCACCCTCGGTCCGCACCGATCGCTCTCGTGCCCCTGATCGTCGTCACCCCCACGTAGGGGCTTGATCGTGTCCTGGTCGCCACAGCGCACACCGCACACCTGCCCGACAGCGAGGCGGTCGCCAGACGGGCAGGCAGACGGCATCGCGAGCACGCCGAACACGCACCGATGCCGCGGTGAGTCGGTGTGTCCATGCGCCCGGCCGGATCGTTCCGCACGATCGCCGGGGGCGAGGGGGCGTTGCGAGATCAACTGCGGCGCGAGCGCGTCCAACCGCCGATGGAGGCATCGAACCCGGCCACACCGCTCTCCCCGATCACGGTGGTGAACGCCCCGGTCGGTCGAGGGCAAGCTGCGAGGGCGCGACCGGCGCCGCGGACGTCCGGGGACCGGTCGCGGGAAGGCCCTTGGGCGTGGTCCGAAGCTCACGTCCACCCGGCGCGGTGAAGACCGCGTCGCCACTGCGGCCGTCGACCTGCAGTCCCCAGCCGCCTTCGTGGACCAGGTGATGGTGGAAGCTGCACAGCAGGATCCCGTTGCTGACCGCCGTCGCGCCACCCTTGGACCACCATCGCACGTGGTGGGCGTGGCAACTGGTCGCCGGACGGTCGCAGCCCGGTCCACGGCAACCACCGTCACGCACGTGAAGTGCACGTCGCTGCCCGACCGTCCACTTCTCACGCGCACGTCCGAGGTCGAGTACCTCGCTGTTGCCGTCGGTCAGGACACGACGCATCTGCGTATCGCACAGGAGGCGTTCGATGAGGGCGTGCGAGACCGGGTTGCCCCGGTCCGTACGTGCCACGCCCACACCGTCCTCATCGAGGACGTCATGGGGTACGACGACGTGGAGCTGGGGGCGTGCGCCACCCTGGGTTACCGAACCGCCGCCGTCGAGAGCGGTGGCGATGACGGCTCTCAGCGCATCGGCGGTACGTTGCTCGAAGGAGCGCTGCTGAGGGATCGGCACATCAGGGCCGTCCTTGGTGCGGTACGCATCGAGGGCCACGGCCAGCAACTCGCCCTGCTCGCCCGTCAGCTGCGCATGCAGATCCCACATGCCGTCACCGCGCTGCGAGAGGCTCGCCCGGCGCCGACTGTGGGCCAGTCGTTCGTCACGGGCAAGCCGATCGCGGTCGGCACGTTGTTCCTCCACGCGGATCCGGCGCCGGAGCCCGTCGGTGTCCGTGGACCTCGCGATGTCGAGCAGCTGCTCCTCGGTGCGCTCCGGATCGCCCAACGCGCCCCGCCGTGCGGCCTGGCCGATGGCCGCGGCCTGATCAGCGCCGAGCTGTCCCGCGGCCAGCGCCGCGGCAGTACCGGGCAGGCGTTCCAGGTCCCGCGCGAGCTTGTCCTGTTTCGCCGCGTCGTTGCCACTCAGACCGAGCTGTTCCTTGAGATAGCTCGTCGCTCCGGCGTGACCGTTCTCCTCCGGAGCACGAGAGGTCTGCGCGCAACGGACCAGCTTCGCACCGACGGAGGCGACAGCGCCCTGGACGCGGCGGAACGCCGCGAACAGCGCATCCACCTCGCCGGCCGGTGCGCGGTCAGGGACCGCTTCGGCGACCTCCACGATGTCCCGGTGCAGGCGGGCGAGTTCCTCGCAGAGGGTTCCAGCCGCCGGCGCGTCACCGGCGGTGTAGGGACCGGTTGGCTCGCACACGACGGCACCGAGGTGCCATGGACCGGCAACCCCGTGGTGATGGTCGGGCCCGCAGTGGGCCGTAGCAGCGTCGAACATGTGTACGACCATAACGGAGGCCTGCGACACCGGTCGCGGTCGTCCACGGTCGCGTCGCCCAGCTGACAGCCGCGGTGCGAGGTGCGCCCACCGCTGTCAGCGCACGAAAGGACTGATGGTGACACGCACGTTCATGAACGGCGGTTCGGCGTCGTCGGCCATGAAGCGCAACTCGGCGTCGGC
>JAWLFQ010000034.1:0-23917 GCA_041685505.1 Nitriliruptoraceae bacterium | reverse complement strand
CACGATGGATCGCGCAGACGCCACCCCGCCGACCGTTGTGACGTCACGGTCGGTCTGGCAACGGCTCTGTGTTCTCGCCACGGTTCTGGCGGTGATGGTGTGGCTGGCACCGCCGAGCGTGCGCGCTGACGAGCGTGTCGCACCCGACCCGCCCGCCAACCTGGCAGCCACGGTTGACGGCGGCGAGGTCACACTGACCTGGGCAGCGCCGAACGACACCGGGTCGGCCGCGATCTCCGGGTACCGACCTTCCCTGCTCGAAGACGGGGAACGGCAGCTCGACTTCGACCAGGTCGCGCAGACGCGGTTGATCACGACCTTCCCGAACGGCACCTGGACTCTCGCCGTGACCGCGATCAACGAAGACGGTGTATCCAGCAACCCGTCCGAGCCGGTCACGTTCGAGGTGACCGACAACGACGAGCATCGCCAGCAGCCCGATCCGGAACCCGATCCAGAGCCCGCCCCGGAACCCGATCCAGAGCCAGACCCGGGTGTGCCGCCGCTGCCATTCCCCGATGTTGCGGACGGCTCGACGCATGCGGAAGCGGTCGCTGTCGTGGCGGACGCCGGCGTCATCAGCGGCTACACCGACGGGCGGTTCGGTCCGGATGACGAGATCAGCCGGGCGCAGGTCGCGTCGGTGCTGCACCGGGCGGTCGGACGTCCGGCCGGACCCGAGCTCGGCTTCTCCGACGTCTCGGTTGGAAGCACGCATTCGGAAGCGATCAGGGTCCTTGCGGGGGTTGGTGTGATCGCCGGGTACGCCGACGGGACGTTCGGTCCAGCTGAGCCGATCAGCCGCGGACAGTTCGCGTCGCTCGTCGACCGGGTGTTCGACCTGTCGGACGTCGATCCGGCCTCCTACGCCGACGTGGATCGAGACAGCACGCATGCGGACGCGATCGGACGTCTTGGCGGGGCCGGTGTGATCTCCGGGTACGCCGACGGCACGTTCGGTCCAGCTGAGCCGATCAGCCGGGCGCAGGCCGCGTCGATGCTCTACCGGGCGCTGGAGGACGTCGATGGCTTCCGGGTGCTGACCGTCGGTGACCTGCATGGCTGGGGGAGCAACTTCAGTGGGGAGCTCGGCGATGGCACGTCGGGGAACTTCCAGACGTACCCGCAGCCCATCATGGGCGGGTCGTTGGTCGGCCGCCAGATCGTCGACGTCGACGGTCGATACCACACGGTCGTGCTGGCTGACGACGGCACCGTGCACACCTGGGGAACGAACAGCTCCGGCCAGGTCGGCAACGGCACCACCTCCAGCCCGGTCACGTCCCCGCAGCAGGTGTCGGGCGGCAGCTTGGCCGGTGAAACCGTCATCCAGATCGCCGCCGGCCGCCTCCACACGGTGGCGCTGGCTGCCGACGGCACCGTGCACACCTGGGGGCACAACCAAGGCGGGCAGATCGGCAACGGCACCTCCGGCGCCGCGGTCACGTCCCCACAGCAGGTGCCCACCAGCAGCTTCGGTGGTGCGAGCATCGTCCGGATCGCCGCCGGCGACTTCCACACGGTCGTGTTCACCGACGACGGCACCGTGTACACGTGGGGACGCAACAACGCCGGGCAGATCGGCAACGGCACCTCCGGTTCGTCCCCCGTAACGACGCCACATCCGGTCACCGGCGGCGGCCTCGCCGGCGAGAACGTCACCAGGATCGACGCAGGTGGCGCCCACACAATCGCGGTCACCTTCGATGGCGACCTGTATGCCTGGGGGAGCAGCAACAACGGGCAGATCGGCACCGGCACCTTCATCAGCGCTGTCACGACGCCGCAGCAGGTGTCGGGTGGCAGCCTGGCCGGTGAACCCGTCATCCAGATCGCTGCCGGCTACAACCACACGGTCGCGATCACCTCAGACAACACCATGCACGCCTGGGGGGACAACCAAGCGGGACAGATCGGCAACGGCAGCACCGGACCACTCAACTCGGGCGTAACGTCCCCGCAGCAGGTGTCGGGTGGCAGCCTGGCCGGTGAAACCGTCATCGATGTCGCCGGCGGCCAGATGCACACCGTCGCGCTCACCTACGGCGGAGACATGCACGCCTGGGGCCACAACTATTCGGCACAGATCGGCACTGGCACCGGGCCCGGCCATGTCACGTCCCCGCAGCAGGTGTCCGGTGGCAGCCTGGCCGGAGCGGAGGTCATCCGCATCGCCGCTGGCGACTACCACACGCTGGCGGTCACCAACTCGCCGTGATCGTCGGCCCGACGTGCCACGACGGGTGTAGCTGCGGATCGCGCCGCGGCACGGGGCCCAGTGAACGTCGCCGTCGCTGAGAACGACGTTCTGACGCCGACGGTCGCAAGCTCTGCCAGCGGCTCGCGACGGCCTGACCCCGCGGAGGGGGCATCACACGATCTTTTCGCTACCTACTTGCGGGTCTTTTCGCCAAGACCCCGAAGAGCGGGTGAGGGGAATCGAACCCCCGTTCCGAGCTTGGGAAGCTCGTGTTCTACCATTGAACTACACCCGCGGAGGGGTGGAACGTACTCGCTGGCCGCTAGAGGCCGCAACGCGAGACGGTCGTCCGGATCCCGAGAGACGCCGGAGGCGTGCATGATCCTGTCCGACGGCACGATCCGAGCAGCCATCGCCGAGGGCCGTATCGGAATCGATCCGCTGCTCGACGACGGCATCCAGCCCTCCAGCGTCGATGTGCGCCTGGGGAGTTCCTTCCGCGTGTTCGCCAACCACCGCTACGCCTACATCGACGTTCGGCAGGAGCAGCCGGAGCTCACCGAGGTCGTCGAGGCCGGCAGCGAACCCTTCATCCTCCACCCCGGCGAGTTCGTCCTGGGCTCGACCCTGGAACGCATCACCCTGCCCGCCGACATCGTGGCCCGGCTCGAGGGCAAGAGCTCACTGGCGCGCTTGGGTCTGGTGATCCACTCCACCGCCGGCTTCATCGACGCCGGCTTCGACGGTGACGTGACCCTTGAGCTGTCCAACGTCGCCACGTTGCCGATCCTGCTGTATCCGGGGATGAAGGTGGCCCAGTTCGCGTTCTTCGCGCTCGACAAGCCGGCCGAGCATCCCTACGGCAGCGGCGCGTCGGGTTCGAAGTACCAGGGTCAGGCCGGGCCGACCGCCTCGCGCTACCACCTCAACCTGGTGCCGCCGCCTCCGGCGGATCCCCACGACCCCGCTCGCTGACCGCGGGGGCGCGGGCGTCGCCCCACACCGATCGCTGCAGCGCAGGGTGGGCGAAGAGCGGCGTCCGACCGTCGGACGGAGGTCCGTGTCGGCCAGGGTGCACACCGGCTCCGAAGACGGTTGACTGCGTCATGCAACCAACTGCAGACGCGCGAGGAGCCATCATGGGCGCGACCGCGACCACCCCGGACAGGACCACCCGCTACGCCCGTCTCCGCCGCTTCAACCTGGGCGTCGGGCTGATCCATCTCGTCCAGGGCATCGTGCTGCTGGTGCTGGCCAACGACCTCTCTCTGCCGATCCTGGCCACCTTCCTCGCTGACGATCCGATCCAGCAGCAGCAGGCCGTCCCCGAGGTGATCTTCGAGCTGCCCATCGCGATCCTGGTGGCGGTGTTCGTCTTCTTCGCCGCGGCCGATCACCTGCTCATGACGCTTCCGGGGATCAGGGACTGGTACGAGCGTCAACTGGACAAGAAGGAGAACTACGCCCGCTGGATCGAGTACTCGATCAGCTCCTCGATCATGGTCGTGCTGATCGCCGCCTTCGTCGGCATCTGGGACCTGGCGGCGGTCGTGGCGATCTTCGCGCTCAACACCTCGATGATCCTGTTCGGCCTGCTGTGGGAGCGCACGGAGAAGCCCGGCAAGGGCGCCGACTGGTCCGCGTTCTGGTACGGGACCTTCGCTGGTCTGGTGCCGTGGGGGATCCTCGGCTACTACCTGTTCGCTGGTGGGGGTGAGGTACCGGGCTTCGTGTACGCGATCTACGGGATCCAGTTCGTGCTGTTCTTCACCTTCGCGCTGAACATGGCGCTGCAGTACGCCCAGGTCGGTCGCTGGAAGGACTACATCTTCGGCGAGTACGCCTACATCGTCCTCAGCCTCGCAGCGAAGACGTTGCTGGCCTGGTTGGTCTTCGGCAACGTGCTGCGCAGCTGAGCTCGACACCGTTGCCGGGTCACTCGCCGTAGTACCGGTCGGTGGTGGCGGGCGCACGAGAGGCCTGGCGCCTGGGTGCGTTGCGCGCGCGCGTTGCGGCCTCATGTGTGAACGCAGCGTGGTGTCGTTGGACCGCTCACCGCAGAGCGTGACGAAGTGGTCGGCAAGAGCAGGGAACCGGGTGACAGCCAGTGACATGGCGCGTATCGTTCGAGGCTCCGGGGGGTGAGGGGAGCGATCCCCGACCCGAGTCCCTCGGGTCAGCGAGACGGGATCCAGGTTCCGGCCTCGTGCCGGCCAGCACAGTCGTCCGTCCCCTTCGATCGTGCCGGTCCCCTGCCCTGGATCTTCCGCCCCCGGCGTCCCCACGCCGGGGGCTTCTCTGTGCCCTACGACGTCCAGGATCCCAGGATCGCACCCGCGCGCGCATCGCACATCGCAGTGACGGGCCGTGACCCCCTTCGCCCCCTCGTCGCTGACCGTCACAGACGGGGGCCGTCACGTGCACACGCACGGCCTCGAGCGAGGGGGAAGCGATGACCATGGCGTGCGAGATCGCGCAGACCGACGACCTCGTCCTGGTCGGTGACGAGGGCACACCCCAGGTGCGCCACTCGGCCGCGGGACCCGAGGCCGCCGCACAGCAGCCGGCGCCCGAGCCGGATGACGCGGCTGATCCTGCGCACTACCAGCAGCGTCTCGGCAGCCGCCTGCGCTCCGTTCGCAGAGCCCAGGGGCTGCGACTCCAGGACGTGGAGGAACGCAGCGAGGGCCGTTTCAAGGCCGTGGTCGTGGGCTCCTACGAGCGCGGAGATCGCGCCGTCTCGGCGCACAAGCTGGCGGCTCTGGCGGCCTTCTACGAGGTCCCGGTGGTCGAGCTCCTTCCTGAGGAGGAGCGGCCGCGCAGCTCTGGCGCAGTCACCTTCGCGATCGCGCTCGGGCGCCTGCGCGACCGCGGGGACGACCCTGAGCTCCAGCCGCTGCTGCGGCTGGTCAGGCACGTCCAGTGGCTCCGCGACGACTACAACGGTCGGGTGCTCAGCTTGCGTGCGGACGATCTACGCACCGTGGCCATCGCCCTCGGCGCGGCCCCCGAGAACCTCGGGGACTGGCTTGCGGAGCGTGACCTGCTGCAGCAGTGAGGCGGAGCCAGCCGACGGCACCCACCACCTCGGCACGGTTGCGCCGCCGCAGCGGTGGCGTCACCCGGGGGTCGGAGGCTCCTGCTCCTCCTCGCCGGCACGCAGGTTGGTGCGCACCACGTAGGTCGCGCCGCCCAGGATGACCCCGGCCAGGATGACGCCCGGCACGCCCACCACGTCCACCGCGCTGCGCAACGCCCCGCCGGATGCCGAGGTGGGGTCGGCCAGGATGATGCCGACGAAGGCTGCTGCGAGCACCGTCACGGCCGCCGCGATCACCTTCTGCCAGCGGGCATCCAACCCCGCACGTTCCCTGAGGATGCGACCGGCTTTCATGATGCGCCCCACACGGATGATGCGGATGGCGCCGACCATGCGGATGGCGTGCGCGACACGGGTGAGCCGTAGCAGCTGCACCGGGCCCACGGTGAAGATCACCGCGGGGATGATCGCCAGTGCGAGCAGGAGCAGCCACTTGTTGCGCCGTACCCATGCCAGCCGGTTCTCCGAGACGGCGAACAGCACCACTGTCTCGGCGATCAGCACGACTCCCGAGAAGGTGTTGAGTCCGTTGCCGATCGTGGCGTAGGGATCCTCCAGAAGGGTGAGGAAGACCGCCGGCACGCTGGCGAGCGCTGCCACCAGCACGGGGATCGCCAGGCGCTCCGCGAGCCGGTCCGCGCGATCGCGCGCTGGCGGCTCCGCGATGGCGTCGTTGGCCGAGCGGGGCTGCTCAGCTGCCACCTCGACCTCCCTGGGGCGTGCTCCTCCGCGGCCTGCGCAGGCTGATGCGTCCTGCGCCGAACTACGGTAGCGGCCGGGACACCCGTCGCGCCCAGCCGGTCGTCATCTAGGCTCCGCGACGACGCGCCGCGGCGCGTCGTCGTCTGACGGCTCGCGACGCCGGCGTGCCCGCGGAGTGGGTCGAGGAGGAAGCCGGTGGGAGAGGTGACCAGCTTCGCCGCCGCGTTCGCGCAGGCACCGCACGCCCTGCTGGCACGCATCATCTCCCTCGCACCCATCGGTGTGGGCATCGTCGACGACCAGCGTCGTACGGTCCTGACCAACGACGTGTTGCGGCGCATGCTCGGCTACAGCGAGGACGAGTTCGCCACGCTGCCCTTCGAGGTGTTCACCCACCCCGAGGACATCACCCGCAACGACGAGCTCTTCGACGCCCTGATGGCCGGCGAGATCGACCGCTTCGACCTCGACAAACGGTTCTTCCATCGCGATGGCCACGTGGTGTGGGGGCGGCTGCTCGTGGCCAGCATGGACGATGACGACGGCCGGCGCATGGCGATCGGCCTCCTCCAGGACGTGACCGAGGAGCGCCGGCTGCAGGGGGAGCTCGAGGCGGCGGAAGCCAGCTACCGCCACATGGTGGAGCAGGTGCCGGCGGTCGTGTACGCCGGTGACCCCGACCCTGGCCAGAGCGCGGACTACATCAGCCCGCGGCTGCTGGAGCTGCTCGGCTTCCACCCCGAGGTGTGGACCAGCACCCCCGGCCTGTGGCTCCAACAGCTGCACCCTGAGGACCGTGACGGCGTCCTGGCGCGCTACCAGGCGCACCTGCGCAGCGGCTCGCCGGAGCCGCTGACGCTCACCTACCGCATGCACCGCCGCGACGGTGCGGTGGTGTGGCTGCGCGACCAGCTGACCGTCTCCTCCGGCGAGCAGGGTGAGCGTTGGCAACGCGGCGTGCTGGTCGACGTCACCCGTGAGAAGCAGCTCGAGGAGGAACTCGAGCACCAGGCCTTCCACGATCCACTCACCCAACTGGCGAACCTGCGGCTGTTCCGCATGCGGATCGACGATCGGCTGCGTCGACGACCACCCCGTAGCGGCGCGGTGCTGTTCCTCGATCTGGACGGGTTCAAGACGGTCAACGACAGCCTCGGCCACGCTGCCGGTGATCAGCTCCTGGAGGAGGCGGCGCAGCGGATCCGTGCCTGCCTGCGTCCGGCCGACACGGCCGGTCGGCTCGGCGGTGACGAGTTCGCGGTCCTGCTCGACGAGGTCATCGATCGTGACCAGGCGCTCGGCGTGGCCGAGCGGGTCCGGTCGCGGCTGACCGAACCCTACGACCTCGGTGCACAGGCGCCGGACGTGGTCAGCGGAGCCAGCATCGGTGTCGCCCTGCTCGCCGATGGCGACACCCCGGACGCGGTGCTGCGGGCGGCCGACCTGGCGATGTACGCGGCGAAGGACGCGGGCAAGGCCCGGGTCCGTGGCTACGAGCCCGAGATGCTGGCCGCGGTCCTCGAGGAGATCGAGCAACACCGCGGTCCGACCGGCTCCCGCTGACGCCCGCGGTCCGACCGGCGTCGGTGCGCGGGTCAGGTCCTGCTGCCCCTGCCCCTGGCCTGCGGGGACCGGCGAGGGACCCGGGCTCAGTCCTGCTCGCCCGCCGCCTCCCCGGTCACCGGCGTGACGCCCTGTGCGGCCAGCGGCAGCATGCGCCCGCGCTGCAGTACCTCGGAGATGTCGAGCACCTCGACCTGACCGTCACTGAGCACGCCCTCCTGGGACTTCTGCGCGATCCCGTCCTCGAGCATCGTCGTGCAGTAGGGACAGGCGGTGGTGATCAGCTCCGGGTCGAGCTCGAGCGCCTCGTCAACCCGCTCCATGTTGACGCGCTTGCCGATGTTCTCCTCCATCCACATGCGCGCGCCTCCGGCGCCGCAGCAGAAGCCGTTGGAGCGGCACCGGGTCATCTCCGTCGGCTGCAGACCCGGGACGGCGTTCACGACCTGTCGGGGGGTGGAGTAGACCTCGTTGTGCCTGCCGAGGTAGCAGGGGTCGTGGTAGGTGACGCGCTTGTCGAGCTGGTTGGTGGCCACCAACCGACCCTCATCGATCAGCTTGGCGAGCACCTCGGAGTGGTGCAGCACCTCGAAGTGGCCGTCGAAGTCGGGGTACTCGTTCTTCAGGGTGTTGAAGCAGTGGGGGCACCACGCGACGATCTTGGTCCGGTCGGCTCCCACGCTGTTGAGCATCTCCACGTTGCGCGCCGCGAGGTTCTGGAACAGGTACTCCATGCCGAGCCGGCGCGCCGGGTCACCGGTGCACGTCTCGTGCTTGCCCAGGATCGCGAAGGACACCCCGGCGTCGTGGAGGAGCTGCGCGGTGGCCTGGGTGATCTTGCGGGAGCGGTCGTCGACCGCGCCGGCGCACCCGGTCCAGAAGATGTACTCGAACTCGCCGCCCTGTTCCTCACCCGGCTCCAGCACGGGGATGTCGAAGTCCAGCTTCTCGGTCCACTCCTCGCGCTTGGCCTGGCCGACCCCCCACGGATCTCCGGCGTTCTCCACGTTCTTGAGCATCACGCCCGCTTCCTGCGGGAAGCTCGACTCCATCATGGCCTTGTAACGGCGCATGTCCACGATGGTGTCGACGTGCTGGATGTCGACCGGGCACTCCTCGACGCAGGCCCCGCAGGTGGTGCAGGACCACAGCACGTCGTAGTCGATGACGCTGGCCTGGCCGGGAGCGTCGCCGACCAGTGGGATGTCGATCACGTCGCCGGCCTCGGCCTCGTCGACCTTGCCGAGCAGGAAGGGCCCCTTGGCGTACATGTGGTCGCGCAGGTCCTGGATCAGCATCTTCGGGCTCAGCGGTTTGCCGGTGTTCCAGGCCGGGCACTGGGACTGGCACCGACCGCACTCGGTACAGGTCTGGAAGTCCAGGAAGCGGTCGAAGGTGAACTGCTCGATCGCCCCCACCCCGAGCACGGTGTCCTCGGTCATCGACTCGAGGTCGATCGGTTCCGACGTGAGCTTGCCCAGCGCGGTGTCCCGGTTGGGGTCGCGGGTGAGCTCCTGGAAGGGGATGGTGACGATGTGCAGGTGCTTGGAGTGCAGGGTGAAGATCAGGAACCCGCCGACGATGGCGAGGTGGGCGACGAGGTTGATGGCCCCGATCCACTCCAGCGTCAGTGACGGGATGCCGAGCAGCGCCTCGCCGAAGATGTTGTTGGAGATCAGTGCCGCGTCGGTGGGCGCGAAGCCCTTGGCGTACCGCACGCCGTGCGCGGTCCACAGCGTCCACACGACCAGGACCTCGGCGCTGAGCACCCACCAGCCCTGGTTGAGGTTGGAGCCGGCGAAGCGGGAACTGCGGCCCTTGCCCGCCGGGCTCTGGGCGAAGCGGATGCCGGCGAAGATCGCGATACCGGTCAGCGACAGCAGGCCGAGCAGATCCTGGGAGAAGCCGAGCACGTCGTAGGCGGTGACACCGAACAGTTCGACGGCGTTGAGCAGCGGGAGCTGGAAGGAGGGACCGACGTACAGCTCGCCGATCGCCTCGAGCACCGTGGTCTGGAGCACGAAGAAGGCGTAGAACACCCAGAAGTGGGCGACCCCCGACAGGGTCCACTTGAGCAGCTTCTTGTGCCCGAGGATGTTGACCAGCGCGTGACGGATGTTGGCCCGGAAGGCGCGCCCGATGTTGCGTTCGGGGTTGGGCTGGGCGGCGCGGACGAGCTGCACGAGGTAGGTGCCCCGTCGCACCGCCCAGGCGCCGAAGAAGGCCAGCGTCGCGGTGCCGGCGATGACGCGGAACAACGTGAGCAGGGTCTCGTCGGTCACGGGGTGCGCTCCCTCGTCTGTGGTGGCGGGGGACGGCTCCCGGACCCCGCCACACGCCGGAGGCAGTGTACGAGCGGCCACCCCCACGACCAACGTGACGCAGGTGTCAGGCGGTGCGGACGCCCACCCTGCGCCCCGTACGCTGGTCGGGTCGTGCCGTCGGCCGGTGGCAGCGGCGGTGAGCGGTCGGAGGTCATGGTGGGCTCGATCCCCTGGCGGGGACGCCGAGGTGGCGTGCTGCTCGCAGTGCTCCTCCTCGCGGCGGCGGTACTCGTGGGTTGCTCGCGCTTCGGGGAGGCCACGATCCGCATCGACGAGGCCGAGGAGGAGATCGTCGCGCTGACCGACGAGATCGTCGAGGCCATCGGCCTCGAGGTGACCTCCACGCGGCCGCTGGGTGCGCGCGAAGACTGCGAGCTGCCCACCGCGTCCGACGGTGCGTCCAACCGACTGTCGGTGCGTGGGCCCATCCCCGAGGACGTCGAGGTGCTCGACGCTGCGGCTGCGGTGCTCAGCCAGGCTGACTACGAACTGGTCCCCGGCGACCGTCCCGACGAACTGTTCGGTCGGCGCGACGGCATCCGCATCACCGTCGCACTGGACCGCGGCACCGGTGAGGTGGCGATCGACGCCAACACCGCCTGCCGGCCCCTGCCCCGCTGACCCCCGGCCCGGCTGAACCCGGCCCCGCGGGGGAGCGGCCCTCGCAGGTGCTCACTTGAGGTGCTCGCCCTTGCGCGCCCGCCGCTTGCGGGGGAAGACGTCGGAGCGTGCCGCCACCCGGTCGAGCACCAGGCGTCCGTCGAGGTGGTCGAGCTCGTGCTGGAACGCCCGGGCCTCGAAGCCGGCTGCCTCGACGACGCGCGCCTCACCCTCCGGGGTCGTGCCGCGGACCACCACCTCGGTGGCGCGTCGGACGTCGCAGGTGAAGTCCGGCACGGACATGCACCCCTCGCGCGCGAGCTCCGAGCCGGTGGCCAGCACCAGCTCCGGGTCGAACAGCACCACGAGGCCGTGGTTGCCCGGTGGGGGCTTGCGCATCACCGAGACGTCGAGGGCGAAGGCGCGGGAGGCGACCCCCAGCTGTGGGGCCGCGAGCCCGACGCATCCCGGCGAGTCGTACATCGTGTCCACGAGATCCTGCGCGAGCTGGCGCTCGCGGGGCCCGATCTCGCCCACCGGGCCGGCGAGGCCCTTGAGGACCCGCGCGGGGTAGGTCACGACGCGTCTGACCGTCACCTAGTAGGTCTCCGCGTCGATGGTGCGCAGGGTGTGGTCGACGCCGAGCGGCGCGCAGGCTGCGGCCACCGCATCTGCCGTGGCCTCGGCGTCGTCGGTGGCCAGCTCGATGACCATGGCGTAGACCGGTTGCTCGCTGTCGCCGATCACCTGCGTCTCCAGGTCGATCACGTTGGCGCCGACCTCGGCCAGCGCGCGGGTCACCCCGGCCACGATGCCGGGCTTGTCGGCGCCGTACACGCTGAGCAGATGGGTGGCCTCGGCCCCCCGGTCCGCGCCCTCGGTGCGGCACACGGAGACGGTCAGCCCGAGCTCGCCGGTCGCATCCTGCAGCGCGCGGCGCAGTTCCTCCGGGTCGTCGTCGGTGTCGACCAGCAACACGATGGCGAACTGCCCGCCGAGGATCGTCATGGCCGAGTCCTCGAGGTTGCCACCGCGCTGGTGCAGCACGCTGGTCACCGCGGCGACGATGCCGGGGCGGTCGGTCCCGATGGCCGTGACGGCGAGCTCGTGCACCGCGCTCCTCCTGTGCGATGGCGCGTAGCGTAGGCGTCGCTCGGGCCGGAGGTAGCGTGACGGCATGCGGATCAGGCGGTACTGCGTGCGGTGGGTGGCGATACTGGCCTGCGCGGCGCTGTCAGGGGCGTGCGCCGCACCGTCACCCTCCGAGCCCGGCGCCGCGCGCGAGCCCGCCGGGCAGCAGGACACCGAGGTGGCGGAACCCGACGGCCCGGCGCTACCGCCCCTGCACCCGGCGATCGACGACCTCGATGAGACGGTGGTCACCATCGTCAGCGCCGATGGCGACGAGGTCGAGGTCGACGCGAAGGTGGCTGCCACCGATGCCGAGCGGCGGCGCGGGTTGATGGAGGTGACGCGGCTGCCGTCGGGGACCGGCATGCTGTTCCTGTTCGACGACGCACGTCGCGGTGGCTTCTGGATGTGGAACACCCTGATCGCGCTCGACATCGCCTTCGTGGCCGACGACGGCACCGTCCACACCGTGGCCACCATGGTGCCCTGCGAGGCGGACGACCCCGCGGCATGCCCCACAACCGGCCCCGACGCGCCCTACGTGGCGGCGCTCGAGGTCCCCGGCGGCTGGTTCGACGAGGTGGGCGTGGCGCCGGGTGCGAGGATGAGCTGGACGGACCCGGCCACGACCGGATGAGCACGACCCCAACCCCGACCACCTACGGAGCGCACCATGTCGACCACGACCCCGACCCCGACCACCCCACCGACCGGCGACAGCGAGGTGGGCGAGGTCGCCTTCCTCGGGCTCGGTGCGATGGGACGTCCCATGGCCGCCAACCTGGCGGCCCGCTGGCCCACCACGGTGTGGAACCGCACCACCTCGGTGGCCACCGCGCATGCCGCCGCACACGGCACCCGGGCCGCCGGGGACCTCGCCGAGGTGGCGCAGGCGCGTGTGGTGGTGACCTGCCTGCCCACCGACGTCGAGGTGGCGGCGCTCGCGGAGGTCCTCGGCCCGCAGCTCGCCCCGGGCACGGTGTGGATCGACCACACCTCCGGTGACCCGGCTGGCGCACGGGACATCGCCGCGCTGCTGTCCGGCCACGACGTCGGCTACCTCGATGCGCCGGTCTCGGGTGGGACGGCCGGGGCCGAGCAGGGCACGCTGACGGTGATGGTCGGGGGCGAGGAGCACGACCTCGCCAGGGTCGCCGCGGTGATGGGCACCGTGGCGGCACAGGTGGTGCACGTCGGTGACGTCGGCGCCGGGATGGCCGTCAAGGCGGTGAACAACGCGTTGTTGGCGACCTCGCTGTGGGCCGCCGCGGAGGGGTTGACGGCGCTGGCAGCCCAGGGGGTCGCCCCTGCCGCGGCGCTGGAGGTGATCGGGAGCTCGACGGGACGCTCCTTCGCCACCGAGACCCTGATCCCGCAGCGGGTGCTGGACCGGTCCTTCCCCCACACCTTCGCCCTGGCGCTGCTGGCCAAGGACGTCCGGCTCGCAGGCAGCGTGCTGCGCGGCGCCCAGGTCGACGGGCCGGTGCTGGGCCTGGTCGAACAGCTCACCAGCGCCGCCGCCGTGGAGCTCGAGGGTGCCGACCACGTGGAGATCGTCCGGATGCTGGAGCGAGCCGTGGGTGTGGAGCTGTCCTCGCTACAGTGAGGCGGCACGGCAGGGCCGATGGGGAGGGGACGGCGTGGCGACCTGGCAGTGGGTGATCCTGGCGGTGGTGGTGCTCCTGCCGTTGCTGCTGCTGACGGGCTTCCACCCCCGCCGGGAGCGGCTCACCGCCCGTGGCATGCCGCTGGCGCGGTCGTGGACGCGGTCGTCCCCCGCGCCGGGCTCGGACGACGACCACCACTGAGGCCGGGTCGCCTGGCCCCCTGGGATGTGCGTGTGCAGCGTGACCCGACGCACGGCTGAAGCCTTGAGTCGATGCGACTCATATTTCATGAGCCCCACGGGTGCACAGCGCTTGTCTGTGGCCTGAGCGCCCGTACCGTGGGCAGCAGACACGCAGCGGTACGCGCTGCAGCACGCATCGACCATCGCCGCACGCGCCACGTGGGGACCCCCCGGCGCCGGCACGCGATCAGCCCCAAGGAGGCCCCAGATGGCCAAGGCCGTCGGTATCGACCTCGGAACGACCAACTCCGTCGTGTCCGTCATGGAGGGTGGCGAGCCCACCGTCATCGCCAACGCGGAGGGTGCACGCACCACGCCCTCGGTGGTGGCATGGTCCAAGTCCGACGAGGTCCTCGTCGGTGAGGTGGCCAAGCGTCAGGCCGTGACCAACGCCGACCGCACCGTGCGGTCGGTCAAGCGCCACATCGGCACCAACTGGACCCAGGACATCGGCGGGAAGACCTACACCCCGCAGGAGATCTCCGCCCGCATCCTGATGAAGCTGAAGCGGGATGCGGAGTCCTACCTCGGTGACGAGGTCACCCAGGCCGTGGTGACCGTGCCCGCCTACTTCGATGACGCCCAGCGTCAGGCCACCAAGGAGGCCGGGGAGATCGCCGGTCTCGAGGTGCTGCGTCTGGTCGCCGAGCCCACCGCGGCCGCGCTGGCCTACGGCCTGGAGAAGGAGGACGAGCAGACCGTCCTGGTCTTCGACCTCGGTGGTGGCACCTTCGACGTCTCCGTGCTGGAGATGGCCGAGGGCGTGTTCGACGTCAAGTCGACCGCCGGCGACTCCCGGCTCGGCGGTGACGACTGGGACCAGAAGCTGATCGACTGGATGCTCAAGACCTTCAAGGACGAGCAGGGCGTCGACCTGTCCAAGGACAAGATGGCGATCCAGCGGCTCAAGGAGGCCGCGGAGAAGGCCAAGATCGAGCTGTCCTCCTCGCAGGAGACCTCGATCAACCTGCCCTTCCTCACCGCGACCGACGCCGGGCCCCTGCACTTCGAGCAGACCCTGACCCGCTCGAAGTTCAACGAGCTCACCAGCGAGCTGCTGGACAAGCTCAAGGGCCCCTTCCAGCGCGCGCTGAAGGATGCCGGTACGGGTGCCAGCGGGATCGATCACGTGATCCTGGTCGGTGGCTCCACCCGCATCCCCGCCGTGCAGGAGCTGGTCAAGGACCTCACCGACGGCAAGGAGCCCCACAAGGGCGTCAACCCCGACGAGGTGGTCGCCATCGGTGCGGCGCTGCAGGCCGGCGTCCTCAAGGGCGACGTCAAGGACGTCCTGCTGCTGGACGTGACCCCGCTGTCGCTGGGCATCGAGACCAAGGGTGGGATCACCCACAAGCTGATCGAGCGCAACACCACCATCCCCACCAAGCGCTCCGAGGTCTTCACCACCGCCGACGACAACCAGCCCTCGGTGGAGATCCACGTCCTGCAGGGTGAGCGCGAGCTCGTCAGCGACAACAAGACGCTCGGCAAGTTCATGCTCACCGACATCCCACCGGCGCCGCGCGGCATGCCACAGATCGAGGTGACCTTCGACATCGACGCCAACGGCATCGTGCACGTGTCCGCCAAGGACCTCGGCACGGGCAAGGAGCAGTCGATGACCATCACCGGCGGCTCGGCGCTGCCGAAGGACGACATCGAGCAGATGATCGCCGACGCCGAGGCCCACGCCGAGGAGGACCGCAGGCGCCGCGAGCAGATCGAGCTGCGCAACCAGGCCGATTCGCTGGTCTACCAGACCGACAAGACCCTCACCGAGCACGGTGACAAGGTCGACGAGGCCACACGTGCACAGATCGAGGAGGCGCTCACCGAGCTGAAGCAGGCGCTCGAGGGTGACGACGCCGACGCGATCAAGGCCAAGATGGAGGCGGTCGGGACCAAGAGCCAGGAGCTCGCCCAGGCGATCTACGCCGCGTCACAGGAGGCTGCCGACGCCGGCGCCGACGAGGGTGCCGACGCGGGCCAGGCCGGTGCCGCCGACAGCGACGACGAGGTCGTCGACGCGGAGATCGTCGACGAGGGCGACGACGAGCAGAAGGCCGGCTGACCACCCACGTTCCCCGCGGCGCCGTGGCCCTTCGGGTCCGTGGCCACGGCGACCGCCCCCCATCGGACCCACGTGCCCATGGCACCACGTAGCCGCAACCACAGACACCACCACCCACCCGAAAGAGAGGAGGAGACGATGTCACAGCTCGCCACCTACCACCCCTTCCGCGACGTCGCGTCGCTCCAGGACGAGGTGGAGCGCGCCTTCCGGCAGGCCTTCGGTGACCGCAGCTCTGCCAGCCCGGCCGGTGCGTTCAGCCCCGCGCTGGACGTCGAGGAGACCGAGGAGGCCTTCACCCTCCACGTCGAGCTCCCCGGCGTCGACGCCGACCAGGTCGAGGTCTCGCTCGAGGAGAACGTCCTCACCATCGCCGGTGAGCGTCGCTTCTACGACGAGCGCGAGGCCGAGGGCTTCCGTCGCATCGAGCGCCACTTCGGCCGGTTCCACCGGGCCGTACGTCTGCCCGACCGTGTGGACGCCGAGGGCGTGACCGCGGGTTACCGCGACGGCCTGCTCACCATCACGGTGCCCAAGGCCGAGGAGGCCAAGCCACGCCGGATCCAGGTGACCACCAGCTGAGGGCGATCGACCGCAGGATGCGGGACGGCCGGGCGGCCGTCCCGCATCCGTACCCGGCACCGGCCGACCCGCTGCCCATCGACCCACACCCCCGAGGCAACCACGTGAACCACCACGACCACGACCACCACGACGCGGAAATGCACGGCGGGCCCGAGCCCGCCGCCGCGGCCTCCGACACGGGCGCGCCGGCAGGTGATGCCACCGCGAGCGGAGCAGACAGCGCGGCGAGCGAGGGTGGTGCCGGCGACGACGCCGTGGCCGCGGACGGGCCCTCCGACGACGCCTCCGGCAGCCCGGCGCAGGAGGGGCAGGCCGTCGACATCGAAGCGCTCGCCGACGCCGACCCCCGCACCCGCCCGGAGTTGCTCGCCGAGCTGCTCGCCGCGGAGGCCAAGCGCGACGAGTACCTCGACGATCTGCGTCGCAGCCACGCCGACTTCGAGAACTACCGTCGGCGCGTCATGCGTGACGGCGCCCTGCAACGCAGCAGCGGGAAGGCGGAGGTCGCCGGCGCCCTGCTCGAGGTGCTCGACGATCTGGACCGCACCGTCGCTGCTGCGGAGGGCTCCTCGGACGAGGACCTGGCCACCGGCATCCGGCTCGTGGCCACCAAGCTGCTGGATGCACTGCACCAGCAGGGGCTCGAGCGCGTGGACGCGGTCGAGGTGCCCTTCGATCCCAACGTCCACGAGGCCGTCCAGCAGCAACCCGGTGACGGCATCGACGGCGAGCCGAAGGTGGCCATGGTGCTGCGACCGGGGTACCGACTGGACGATCGTGTACTGCGCGCCGCGATGGTCGCCGTCGAGGGCTGATCGGGACACACGGGTACCGACCGAGGGGAGGTGAGCTGAGTTGGCAGCGCAACGCGAGTGGTTGGACAAGGACTACTACAAGGTCCTCGGCGTCTCGAAGGACGCCAGCCAGGAGGAGATCAAGCGGGCCTACCGCAAGCTCGCCCGGGTGAACCATCCCGATGCCAACCCCGACGACCCCGAGGCCGAACAGCGCTTCAAGGACGTCGGTGAGGCCCACAGCGTGCTCGGCGACGAGGACAAGCGCCGCGAGTACGACGAGATCCGGCGCCTCGGCGCCGCGGGCTTCGGCGCTGGCGGTGGCGGCGGTGCAGGCGGCTTCCCCGGCGGGTTCGGTGGCGCGTCCGAAGCCGATCTCGGCGACCTGCTCGGCCATCTGTTCAACAACGCCGGCGGTGGCGCCGCGGGCGCTGGCCGCGGCGGCTTCGGACCCATGGGCGGCACGCGGAGCCGTCGCCCGCAGCGAGGCCCCGATCTGCACGCCGACGTCCACCTGAGCTTCGAGGACGCCCTCGCCGGGGTCCGCACGACCCTGCGCATCACCGGTGACGGCCCCTGCGACAGCTGCGGCGGCTCGGGCGCGGCCCCGGGAACCAACCCCCGTCGCTGCGAGACCTGCGGCGGGCGCGGGCAGGTGACCGTCGACCAGGGCCCCTTCTCCTTCGCGCAACCGTGCCCGAGCTGTGGGGGACGGGGCCAGCAGATCGACGACCCGTGCCCCACCTGCTCCGGCGAGGGCCGCGTCGTCAAGCCCCGCCAGCTCACCGTCAAGATCCCCCCCGGCGTGCGCGACGGTGCCGTCATCCGCGCCAGCGGCCGGGGCGGTCCGGGTGTGGGCGGTGGCCCACCCGGGGACGTGCTCGTCACGGTCCATGTCGAGCCGCACCCGCACTTCGGACGCAAGGGCGACGACGTCACCCTGGAGGTGCCGATCACCTTCAGCGAGGCGGCGCTCGGCACCAAGCTCACCGTTCCCACGCCGCACGAGGGCACGCGCACCATCCGGATCCCGGCAGGCACGGCCCACGGACGTACCTTCCGCATCAGGGGTGAGGGCGCTCCCACCAAGCGTGGGGGCCACGGCGATCTGCTGGTATCGGTACGCCTCCAGGTCCCGAACCGACTCACCCGCGAGCAGCGCAAGCTGTTCGAGCAGTTGGCGGCGACCGAGGACACCAGCGACCGCGACCGCGAACTGCTCGGCGAGAGCTGAGCGCGCCGCACACCACCCGTCACCACCGAGCGCAGCACGTACCAGGAAGGAGGTGCCCGTGGCCAGCGAGCAGCACTACCTCGAGCCGCACCCGGGCGAGCATGGCTGGTCCTGGTCGACCCGCTCGAGCCGCCAGACGCAGGAGCAGTCGTCCGAGCAGCTCCAGCCCTACCAGGTGCCGGAGGACGAGGATACGCCGCTCTACGTCATCTCCGTGGCAGCCCAGCTGTCGGGTCTCCACCCGCAGACGCTGCGGGCCTACGAGCGGGAGGGGCTGCTGACCCCCGCGCGGACGGAAGGTGGGACGCGCCGCTACTCGCGCCGCGACGTGGAGCGGCTGCGTTTCATCCGCACCCTGACCCAGGACGAGGGGCTCAACCTCGCCGGGGTACGGGTCGTGCTCGACCTCGGTGAGAAGCTCGAGGGGGCCCGTCGGCGCATCGGCGAGCTGGAGGAGATGGTGCGGGTGCTGGCCGAGCGCATCGAGGATCGGCCCCAGGGCGGCGACCGCTACGAGATCGTGAAGGCACCGTCGTCGACCGTCGAGGTGCACCCCCACCGGCGCCGCACGGGCCAGCGCAGCGGGGGGCCGCAGCGGGCCCGACCCATCCCGCCGCCGGAGATGCGCCACGCCGACGCCTGAGCGCCCGGCTCCCTGCCCCGCTGCGACGCAGGTTCCCTGCGCCGCAGCGGCGCCCGGCCCCTGACACCGGTATGGCGCCTACGTACCGTCGGTAGCCGAGGACCGTGCACCCGCGACCGCGCGTCCAGCCGGTCACCCGCTCGCCAAGGAGGTCCGCAGTGGAGATGGACCAACTCACCCACAAGTCGCAGGAGGCGCTGCGTCGTGCGGTCGCCCTGGCGACGGAACGCAGCCACACGGAGGTGGGGACCGCCCATCTGCTGGCCGCCCTGCTGGAGCAGTCCGACGGGGTGGTGCTTCCCCTGCTGACCAAGCTCGGGGTCACACCGACCACGCTGCGCAACCGCACCACCGAGCTGCTCGACGCCACCTCGGCTGCCTACGGGGCCACGGGGCAACCCAGCCTCGCGCGCCCCCTGTCGCGCGCGCTGGAGGCAGCCGTCGATGAGGCCCAGCAGCTCGGTGACGACTACGTGTCCACCGAGCACCTGCTGCTCGCGCTGGCGGGCAACAGCGACCGGACGGCCGCGATCCTGGTGGAGCAGGGCGTCGATCGGGACGCCATCCTGGACGGGCTCAGGCAGGTCCGAGGCTCGCAGCGTGTGACCTCGCAGGACCCGGAGTCCACCTACGAGGCGCTCGAGAAGTACGCCCGCGATCTCACCGCGCTCGCCAAGGACGGCAAGCTCGACCCCGTCATCGGGCGGGACGAGGAGATCCGTCGGGTCATACAGGTGCTCGTCCGACGGACCAAGAACAACCCGGTGCTGATCGGGGAGCCGGGCGTGGGCAAGACCGCCATCGTCGAGGGGCTCGCGCGCCGCATCTTCGAGGGCGACGTCCCCACGCTGCTCGAGGGCAAGACCCTGGTCGAGCTCGACCTGTCCGCCATGGTCGCCGGGGCGAAGTACCGCGGTGAGTTCGAGGAGCGCCTCAAGGCGGTGCTCAAGGAGATCGAGGCCTCCGAGGGCCAGATCATCACCTTCATCGACGAGCTCCACACCGTCGTCGGCGCGGGCGGTGCCGAGGGCGCGATGGACGCCGCCAACATGCTCAAGCCCATGCTGGCCCGCGGGCAGCTGCGCATGATCGGTGCGACCACCCTGGCCGAGTACCGCAACATCGAGAAGGATGCGGCGCTCGAGCGGCGGTTCCAGCCGGTGCACGTCGCCGAGCCGACCGTGCCCGACACCGTGGGGATCCTGCGCGGGCTGCGCGAGCGCTACGAGGTCCACCACGGCGTGGAGATCACCGATGACGCGCTGGTGGCAGCCGCCTCGCTGTCCGACCGCTACCTGACCGACCGCTTCCTGCCCGACAAGGCCATCGACCTGCTCGACGAGGCGATGGCCCGCATCCGCATCGCCAACGAGTCGATGCCACCGGAGATCGACGAGGTGACCCGGCGCATCCAGCAGCTGGAGATCGAGCGGGTGTCGTTGGCCAAGGGTGACTCCCCGGCGTCACAGGAGCGCCTCGCCGACCTCGACGAGGAACTTGAGGAGCTGCGCGAGCGGCGGGCCGCCATGGACGAGCGTTGGCAGGCGGAGAAGGGTGCCATCGGCGAGCTGACCTCCGCCAAGGAGGAGCTGGAGCGCGTCCGGGAGCAGGCCGCCAACGCGGAGCGCGACGGTGACTACGAGCGCGCCTCCGAGCTGCGTTACGGCCGCATCCCGGAACTCGAGCGGCTGGTGGCCGGCGCCCAGGAGCGCATCGAGGCCTTCCGCGCCGACGGGCACAGCCTGCTCGACGAGAAGGTCACCGAGGTGGAGATCGCCGAGGTCATCGGGCGTTGGACCGGCATCCCGGTCACCAAGCTGATCGAGTCCGAATCGGCCAAGCTCGTGCACCTCGAGGACCAACTCCACGCCCGGGTGGTGGGTCAGGACCAGGCGGTGGACGCCGTCGCGAACGCGGTGCGGCGCTCCCGCTCCGGGATCGCCGACCCGGATCGGCCCACGGGCAGCTTCCTGTTCCTCGGTCCCACCGGGGTCGGCAAGACCGAGCTCGCCCGCGCGCTCGCGGAGTTCCTGTTCGACGACGAGCGGGCCATGCTGCGCATCGACATGGGGGAGTACCAGGAGAAGCACACCGTCGCCCGCCTCATCGGCGCGCCTCCCGGCTACGTCGGCTACGACGAGGGGGGACAGCTCACCGAGGCGGTGCGCCGCCGTCCCTACCAGGTGATCCTGCTCGACGAGGTCGAGAAGGCCCACCCGGACGTGTTCAACGTGCTGCTGCAGGTGCTCGACGACGGTCGTCTGACCGATGGGCACGGCCGCACCGTGGACCTGCGCAACGCGGTCATCATCATGACCTCCAACCTGGGCTCCACCCACATCCTCGATGCCGGGCTGTCCCCCGAGCAGCTACGCGACCGGGTCATGGAGGACGTCCGCGGGCACTTCCGACCGGAGTTCCTCAACCGGATCGACGAGGTCGTGATCTTCGATCGTCTGGCCCGGGAGCAGCTCCGCGAGATCGTCGACATCCAGCTGGCACGGCTGCGTGCGCGGCTCGAGGGTCGCGACGTCCAGCTCGAGGTCAGCGACGCGGCCTTGGACCGCCTCGCGGAGCTGGGCTACGACCCCCTGTACGGCGCCCGACCGCTCAAGCGCGTCATCCGTACCGCGCTGGAGGACCGGCTCGCCCGGGCCCTGCTCGCCGGCGAGGTGGTCCCGGGGCGTGCGGTGCAGGTGGACGTGGCCGAGGACGGTTCCTTCACCTTCTCCACCGCGGCACTGGATGCCGAGGTGGTCGACGTCGCCCCCGCCGACGGCTGAGGCTTGGGGGCCCGCGTCGACGCGGGCCCCACGGATCCGTCGTCACCTACTCCGCGAGGAAGGTGAAGAACACCAGGAATAGCACCGCCAGCACGTACATGATCGGGTGCACCTCCCGGGCCTTGCCGCGGAAGACCATCAGCAGGGGGAAGAGGAACAGCCCCATGGCGATGCCGGTGGCGATCGAGTAGGTCAGCGGCATCGCCACCACGGTCACGAAGGCCGGGATGGCGATCTCCATCTGGTCCCACTCGATGTCCTTCAGGCCCCGCGCCATCATCACCCCGACGATGATCAACGCGGCGGCGGTGACGGGGGCGGTGACCACGCTCAGCAGCGGGGAGAAGAAGATCGCGAGGAGGAACAGCGCCGCGGTGACCACCGAGCTCAGCCCCGTACGTCCCCCGGCACCCACACCGGCGGCCGACTCGATGTAGGAGGTCGTGGTCGAGGTGCCGAGCGCCGCGCCACCCATCGTCGCGACGGCGTCGGAGACCAGCGGTCGGGTGCCGCCGGGCAGACGGCCCTCCTCGTCGAGCAGCCCCGCCTGGTTGGTCACGGCGATGAGGGTCCCGGCGGTGTCGAAGAAGTCGACGAACAGCATCGTGCCGATGACGATGAGCAGTTCCGGCGCCAGCAGCTCGCCGAAGGCGGCGAAGGCTGCGCCGAAGGTAGGAGCCAGGCTCGGCGGTGCGGAGACGATCGCGTCGGGGGCGTCGAGCAGGCCCGTCAGCAGCCCGAGTACGGCGGTGGCGACGATGCCGTAGAACACCGCGCCCTTGAGCCCCCGCATCAGGAACAGGGCGATCGCGATCAGGCCGAAGATGGCCAGCAGCGTCGTGTCGATGGTCAGGTCACCGAGCCCGACGGTGGTCGCCTCGTCGGCGACGACGATCCCGGCGTTCTTCAGGCCGATGAAGGCGATGAACAACCCGATGCCGGCGCCGACGGCCATCTTCAGCTGATGGGGGATCGCCTGGATGATGGCACCCCGGACCCCCGTGACGGCCAGGACGAGGAACAGCAGGCCGGACACGAAGGTGGCTGCCAGCGCCGTCTCCCACTCGATGCCGAAGCCCAGCACCACGGTGTAGGCGAAGAAGGCGTTCAGCCCCATCCCGGGTGCCTGGGCGATGGGAAGGTTCGCCCACAGACCCATGATCAGCGTGCCGAGGGCGGCTGCCAGGCAGGTCGCCACGAACACCGCCCCGGGCTCCATGCCGGCATCGGCCAGGATCAGGGGGTTGACGAAGACGATGTAGGCCATCGCGAGGAAGGTGGTCAGCCCTGCGATGCCCTCGGTTCGCGGGTCGCTTCCTCGCTCCGTCAGCTGGAAGAATCGGTCCAGCCCGCTACCACTGGACACGCTCGTGGTCGTCTGCTCGCTCACGTCCGAAGCTCCTCATGGGCGCGCAGCAGCCTGCTCGCGCCGCGGTCGTACCGATGGAGGGGAGGGGAAGGCCACCACCGCGGGCGGCGGGGCGAAGGATAGTGGTCCGGCCATCGCCGTCCGTAACGGCTGCGTTACATCCGCGCCACCGCGCCCCCATGTGATCGCATCGGGAAGAGGTCGCGGCGTGACCGCCCAACAGCGGCGGTCCTACGACTTCGGTTCGAACCGTGCCTCCCACTCGGGTTCCAGTGCGTTGACCACGCGTGCTTGCAGCACGCGGTCGACGATCACGGGAATCCCGAGGGGGCGCTGTTTGCCGCCTGCCTTGGGTATGAACACCCGTCTGGCCTGCTGGGCCTGCCAAGAGCCCGACTGGTGATGCACCCACGCAACCAGCCGGGCCTTGTCACGAGCAGTCACGATGACCTGCCCGTCGATGCCTGCCGTCAGACGGCCAGCGTTGCGCTCTGTCACCCGCCGCACGCTCACCAGCGTGTTCGCGCGGGAACGGAGCATCAGCTTCTGCAGATTCCGGACCCGCTTGAGGTCCCCTGCCTGCGATGCCGTGAAGATCCTGTGCCGCAGTCGCTGTACGTCGTCCTCAACGGCACGCCAATCGATCGCATGCCAGTCACGATCGTCGTCCTCAGGTCCGTTCACGACCACCTCACCGGCCGCGCCGAAGGGTGCCGGCGGCGTGTCCGCGTCCAACCTGTCCGTCGGTTCCAGCGTCGTTGTCACGTTCGCTCCACAGGCTCACCTGACCCTGTCAGCACCTTTGCGGGTCGGACACCAGCCCGTATGCGGCCAGTTCGCCGGCGACCACGTCGGTGGAGGCCGACGTGTTGCCTGGTCTTCGGTTTCCTGCCGCCTTTCGGTGGACCGGCGTTCGCTTCTGGATCATCCTGTCCCGCTGAGGAGTTGGCCCTGCCTTGCGGTCGGGTT
>JAWLFQ010000113.1:2289-5917 GCA_041685505.1 Nitriliruptoraceae bacterium | reverse complement strand
GCGGGGCGGCGGACGGCACCACCAGCGGGGCGGCGGACGGCACCACCGGCGGGGCGGCGCACGCCGGGCGCGGTGACCATGCCTCCGGCGCTGCCGCCGAGGTGGCACCGGCCCCACACCACCTCGACGACGCCACCCTGACCGCGGATCTGCTCCCTGCCGCCGAGGAGATCCGTGACCAGGTCGTCGAGCAGCTCGCCGGCACGGCGCTGTTCACCACACTGTTCCGCGAGGCGGCCGGCCGCGCGCTGCTGCTGCCCAAACGCATGCCGGGCAAGCGCACCGCGTTGTGGCAGCAGCGCCAACGTGCGGCCGACCTGCTCCAGGTCGCCAGCCGCTACCCGAGCTTCCCCCTGCTGCTCGAGGCCACCCGTGAGGCCCTGCAGGACGTCTTCGACCTCCCCGGGCTCCAGGAGCTGCTCCGCGATGTCCACGCCCGCCGCATCCGCCTCGTGCCGGTGGAGACCGCCACGGCGTCGCCCTTCGCGCAGTCGCTGTTGTTCGGCTGGGTCGGGCAGTACATGTACGAGTACGACGCGCCCTTGGCAGAGCGTCGTGCGCAGGCACTGGCATTGGACCGCGACCTGCTCCGCGAACTGCTCGGCGGGGATGAGCTGCGCGACCTGCTCGACGCTGAGGTCCTGGCGCGCGTGGAGCGGGAGCTGCAGCGGCTCGCTCCCGTCGAGGTTGCCGAGGCTGACGGGGCCGGGCCACCGCAGGCGGGCGAGGCTGGCGGCGCGGCGCAAGCACAGGCGGGCGAGGCTGGCGGGCTGGACCGGCGCGCCCGCGACGCCGACGAGCTCCATGACGTGCTGCGCGAACTCGGGCCGCTGGACCGCGAGGAACTGGCCGCCCGATCGGTGGCGGTCGCTGGTGATGACGGGACCGCCGCGTGGATCGAGCAGCTGCTGACCGAACGCCGCGCCGTCGAGGTCCGGGTCAGCGACCAGCCGCGCATCGCCGCCGCCGAGGATGCCGCCCGACTGCGCGACGCCGCCGGCGTCGCGCTGCCACCCGGCTTGCCGGCCGCCTTCACCGAGCCCGTCGACGACCCGCTCGCCGACCTGGTCGCCCGTTACGCGCGGACCCACGGTCCCTTCGAGCCACGCGCCTGTGCCCGTCGGCTCGGGGTGCCCGCGGCCCGGGTGCTCGCCACCCTGCGCTGGCTGGCGCGGCACGACCGGGTCATGGAGGGTGGATTCCGCCCCGACGGTTCCGGTCGGGAGTGGGTCGATGCCGAGGTGCTGCGCCGTCTCAAGCGGCGTTCGCTGGCGGCACTTCGCGCCGAGGTCGAGCCCGTCGACACCGCGGCGCTGGGGCGGTTCCTGCCGGCCTGGCACCAGGTCCGTGCCGCGACCTCGTCGCGCCGGCGCGGGTTGGAGGCGCTGCTCGAGACCGTGGCCCAGCTGCAGGGTGTCCCCATCCCGGCGAGCGTGTTGGAGTCCGATGTGCTCCCGGCGCGGCTGGAGGGCTACCGCGGTGGCGACCTCGACCAGCTGATCGCGGCCGGCGAGGTGGTGTGGCTCGGCGTGGAGCCGCTCGGGCGCAACGATGGCCGGGTGGCGGTGTGCTTCCGTGACCAGTTCCAGGTACTGGCACCCCAGCCGCCACGCGACCCCCCTGCGCAGGAGGTCCACGACCGGCTGCGTACGGAACTGGCGGCACGCGGAGCCTCCTTCTGGCCGGAGCTGTTCAGCGCTGCGGGTATCGCGGACCAGGAGCTGGTACTCGACGCGCTGTGGGATCTGGTGTGGGCAGGCGAGGTGACCAACGACACCTACGCACCGGTCCGTGGGCTCCGCAGCCGCAGCGCTCGAGGGGGTGCAGGTCGCGGTGCCGGCGCCGCGGGGCGTGGGCGTCCACGACCCGGTCGCCTCAGCCGTCTCGGTCCCCCCGCGGCACAGGGGCGGTGGTCGCTGCTGCCGGCGCCGGGGGCTGCGCCCGACGAGACGGTCCGACGGACGGCACTGGCGCAGCAGCTCCTGGAACGCCACGGCGTGCTGACGCGGGAGGCGATGCGGATCGAGGCGGTCCCCGGGGGTTTCAGCGCGGTCTACCCCGTCCTCAAGGCGGCTGAGGAGGCCGGAACGGTGCGTCGCGGCTACCTCGTCGCCGGCCTCGGTGCCGCCCAGTTCGCCCAGCCTGGCGCGATCGATCGGCTCCGGGACCGTCGTGACGGGCGTGAGCCGGAGGGCGAGCCCCAGGTGGTGCGACTGGCTGCCACCGATCCCGCCCAACCCTTCGGCGCCGCGCTCGCGTGGCCACCGAGCGAGGGCCGTCCTGCGCGCAGCGCCGGCGCGCACGTGGTGCTGGTCGACGGCCTCCCGGCTGCACAGCTCGACCGTGGCGGCCACGCGCTGATCACCTTCACGCACCCCGCAGCCCCGGCGGTGTGGCTCCCGGCACTCCAGTCACTGGTCGACGAGGGCCAGCTCCGCAAGCTGGAGATCACCCGGATCGACGGTCAGGACGTGCACGCCTCGCCGCCGTGGCCGAGCCACCTCGAGGACGCCGGGTTCCTGCCGGGCTACCGGGGATTCACCTACCGCGGCCGCCCGTCACGCGGGTCCTGAGCGGCCCCATCGGGAAGCTGCGCCACCGCCACGTCCGAGCTCGTCGCTCGGCATCAGTCACAGTCCACCGTGAGGTCGACCCCCGACACCATGGGTGGATCCCCCTCCTGCGCGGCCTGCTGCACCTCGTCGCGCCCCTGCTCGAAGCGCAGCTCCGTGGACGGCAGCAGCTCCTCGGCGGCGAGGTCGCCTCCGTCCGCACAGGACACCCGGTCACCGTCGAAGCCGACCACCACGACCGCGGCGCCGGAGATGTCGGTCTCGAGCAGCTCGACGACCACCGTCCACTGCTCCGCACCCGCAGGCTGCGCAGGCTCGAGCACCACCGCGGCGTGGGACGCATCACCGAGTTCCAGGACGCCGCAGCCGGCGAGGACCGCGGCCGCGATGGCGAGCCACAGCGCGTGGGCTCGGCCGCTGCGGGGGGCCGCGACGCGACGGTCGTACAGCGGCATCGAGGGTCCTCCCCGGGGGGGTCGGCGGGCGGTCGGTGGCCTCGCGACCCTAACAGCGAGCCATCGAACGGACCCGCCGGGAGTCCTGCCGCAGGCCCGTCGTTGACCCGCGAAGGGGCGGAGATGTTCGCATCCTGGCCGAGAATCGCCGTAGAGTGCGCCTGACGCAGCCACCTGGTGTCCGCTGCGGCGGGCATCCGGTCCATTCCGGACGGTGCAACCGTTGCCGGGGGCTCGACGTCCACCGTCCGCGGGGAACCCCTCGCGCAACCGACCACAGGAGCACACACCATGGCCGAGTCGCTCGTCGTCCAGAGCAAGGTGAAGGAGGCCGTCAAGGGCCTCGACCTGCGCATGGACTCCACCCTGCCCGATGCGCTGAACGAGAAGATCGCCGCGATGCTCGCCGACGCGGCGCAGCGCGCCAAGGACAACGGGCGCGGAACCCTGCGTCCCTACGACCTCTGAGCACGGTGGCGGGGGGGGGGGGGGGGGGGGGCGCGGGGGCCCCCCCCCCCCACGCCTGTGTGGTCACTGACCGCGCCGCGCGCCGGCCTTTCCCGCGGTCAGGCGTCCGCCTCACGCCGCGCCACCGCCAGG
>JAWLFQ010000113.1:0-2279 GCA_041685505.1 Nitriliruptoraceae bacterium | reverse complement strand
GGGGGCCGCGGCCCCCCCGCCGCCCCCCCCCCCCCCCCCCGCGCTGGGCTCTACCCTTCGGGCATGCCCGAAGGTGACACGATCCACCGCGTCGCAGCATCGCTGCGCCACGCGCTGACCGACCGGACGTTGACCCGCATCGACCTCGCGCGGGTGCCGCGGCCGCATCCGCCGCTGGGCAGCCGGGCCACCCGGATCGAAGCCCGGGGCAAGCACCTGCTCGTCCACCTCGACGACGGGTCCATCCTCCACACCCACCTGCGTATGACCGGCTCCTGGCACCTCTACCGACCGGGCCAGCGCTGGGCGAAGGCGCCGGGCGCCGCCCGTGCGGTGCTCGCGACGCGCGACAGCGTCGCCGTGTGCTTCTCGGCACCGATCGTCGAACTGTTGGACCAGCGGTCGCTACGGCGCCACCCGGCGCTACGCGCCCTCGGGCCCGATCTGTGCGAGCCGGACGCGGACATCGAGGAGGCCCTGCGTCGCCTGGCTGCGCTGCGCACCCCCCCGCCGACCGTCGGCGAGGCGCTGCTGGACCAGCGTGTGGCGTGCGGGGTGGGCAACGTCTACCGCTGCGATGTGCTGTTCCTGTACGGACTCGACCCGGCGACGCCGATCGAGCGGATCACCCCGGTCCGCATGCGCGCCCTGCTCACCGAGGCGAGCCGACTGCTGCGCGCGAACCTGACCACGCAGCAGCGCACGACCGCCCCGCAGGCGGGACCGGGCGCGCTGTGGGTCCATGGCCGCGGTGGGCAGCCGTGCCGACGGTGCGCCACCCCGATCGAGGTGTCGCGACTCGGTGAGCAGGCACGCTACGTCTACCGCTGCCCGACCTGTCAGCCCGCCACCGAGGATCGCCGGAGCGACCCGGGGGTGGCCTGAGCGGGGGCGCGCGGGTCGGTGCGGCTCCGTGCGGGTCGGTGCGGCTCCGTGCGGGTCGGTGCGGCCCCGTGGAGGTCGGTGCGGGTCCGAACTGATCGTTGCAGGAACAACCGCTGATGTCGCAACGGTGTCCCTGTATGCTGCAGACATGGTCACCACACGCGCCGCCCCGGGCACACCGACGGCCCCGCCGGACATGCCACCCGCGCAACTCGAGGCGTGGCGGACCTTCCTGCGGGCCCATGCCCGTGTGATCGAGGTGCTCGAAGGCGAGCTGAAGGCGGCCGAGGACCTGCCGCTGACCTGGTACGACGTCCTCGTCCAGCTCCAGGAAGCCCCGGGCCACCGTCTGCGGATGCAGGAACTGGCCGATGCCGTCCTGTTGTCGAAGAGCGGGCTGACACGGCTGGTGGACCGGATGGAGCAGGCCGGTCTGGTCAGCCGCAGGCGCTGCACGGACGACCGCCGGGGCACCTTCGCGGAACTGACCGACGCTGGGATGCAGCGCCTGCGCACCACCGCACCCAGCCACCTCGAGGGTGTGCAGCGCTACTTCACCTCCCTGATGGACGAGCAGGAGGCGGCGACCCTGACCAGCCTGCTGCAGCGCGTGATCGAGGCGACACGCCACACCCGGTGACCCGGCCCCTCGCTCGCCTGCAGCGTCCGGCCAGCGCGCACCGGTCCTGCTGCGGAAGGAGCTGGGTCGGGTCCGCGCGTTGGACAGGCTGATGTCCCACGCACGGCCTCTGCGGCCGGTGCCCCCTGCCTGCCCCGGTACGGCTCGCAGAGACGCGTCCGGCTAGCGTGTGGCGCAGCCCCGAGCGATCAGGAGACCCCCGACCGATGAGCGAATCCAACGACACGCTGACCATCACGGACAACCGCACGGGGCAGCAGTACGAGGTGCCGATCACCGACGGCGCCATCCGTGCGATGGACCTGCGCCAGATCAAGGTCGCCGAGGACGACTTCGGTCTGCTCAGCTACGACCCCGCCTTCAAGAACACCGCCAACGTCCGCAGCCGGATCACCTACATCGACGGGGACGTCGGGATCCTGCGCTACCGGGGCTACCCGATCGAGCAGCTCGCGGAGTCCTCGAGCTTCCTCGAGGTCGCCTACCTGCTGATCAACGGAGAGCTGCCCGACGCCGGTCAGCTGGACCAGTGGGTCTACGACATCACCCACCACACCTTCATCCACGAGAACCTCAAGCAGTTCATGGACGGGTTCCATCACGACGCCCACCCCATGGGGATGCTGGTCTCGACCGTGGGCGCACTGTCGACCTTCTATCCGGAGGCCAAGGACCTCGACGAGGCCGAGGCCCGCTACATGCAGATCGTGCGGCTCATCGCCAAGATGCCCACCCTCGCCGCCTTCGCCTACCG
>JAWLFQ010000112.1:0-5939 GCA_041685505.1 Nitriliruptoraceae bacterium | reverse complement strand
CCGCCTTGTAAGCGGCAGGTCAGGGGTTCGAATCCCCTCCTCGGCTCCAGCACCGGGCACGGCGAGGCCGATCGAGCTCGCCGGCCGGTCACCCACAGCGTCCATCCGGCACGACCAGGAGCACACCGTGGCCGTCACCTCCGATCCGACACCGCTGGGAACGCCGCTCCCCGACGCGAACCTGACCCAGCCCGACGGACAGCAGCGCGCGGTCGGTGAACTGGCCGGGCCGGGCCCCCTGCTGATCGCCTTCCTGGCCAACCACTGTCCCTACGTCCAGCACATCGAGGCGACCTTCGGGACCGTGACCGCCGAGCTCGCCGAGCAGGGACTGACGGTGATCGGGGTGTCCAGCAACGATGACGCCTCACATCCCCAGGACGGCCCCGCAGGGATGTCCGAGCAGGCGCAGCGTGCCGGCTTCCGCTTCCCCTACCTGCGCGACGAGGACCAGTCCTTCGCGCGCGCCCTGGGTGCGGCCTGCACGCCGGATCTGTTCCTGTTCGACCGCGAGCACCGCCTTGCCTACCGGGGGGCGTTCGACGCCGCCACACCGGGCAACGACGTCCCGGTGACCGGTGACGAGCTGCGTGCCGCCGCCACGGCCGTGCTGCGCGGCGAGCCCGCGCCCACCGAGCAGCGTCCGGCGATGGGCTGCGGCATCAAGTGGCGCCCCGGCAACGCGCCCGCCTGAGGGGCGCCGCCGCGCCCCCTGCTCACCCGCCCCCGGGGTCTGCCTCCTGGGACGTGAGCCAGCGTGCGTGCCACTCGAGCACCACCTCGAAGCGCTCGACGCGGTGCTTGGGTGCTCCGGAGCGCGACAGTTCATGGGACTCGTCGGGGAAGCGCACCATCTCCGTCTGCGTGCCCACGCGCTTGAGCGCCGCGAACAGCTGCTCCCCCTGCTCCGGTGGGCAGCGCCAGTCCGCCTCGCTGTGGAGCACGAGCGTGGGTGTGGTGATGCGGTGGGCGGTGCGCGCCGGGCTCGCGGCGTGGTGCACCTCAGGGCCGTCGAGCAGCGAGGTGCCGAGGAACATCCGGTCGAAGTAGGCCCCGATGTCCGAGGTGCCCGAGAACGACTCCCACTGCAGCAGGCCCCGTTCGACGATCGCCGCGGCGTAGCGGTCGCTGCGTGCCAGCAGCCGGGCGGTGGCGTACCCCCCGTAGGAGCCCCCCATGATGCCCACCCGGGCCGGGTCAGCCTGGGGGAAGCGCTGCAGGGTCGCGTCCACCACCGCCTCGAGGTCGAGGACGTCAACGCTGTCCGGCGACCCCCACGCCCCCACGACGGCACGTGCCCACTCGGCACCCCGTCCCGAGGAGCCGCGCGGGTTGGTGCCGACGACCAGGTACCCGGCGCCGGCCTCGACCTGGAACTCGTCGAAGAAGTACTCGCCGTACTGCGCCGTCGGACCACCGTGGATGTTGAAGAGCACGGGGACGCTCCCGCGGGCTGCAGCGTCGAAACCGGGAGGCAGGACCGCCCACACGTCGAGTTCCACGCCGTCGCGTGCGCAGGTGAAACGCTGCGTGGGCCGCACGTCGACCCGGGCGCGGAACCCGGGCGTGAGGTCGGTCAGGCAGCGCTGTTGCCCGTCCACCACGCGGTACAGCTCGCCGGGAGTGGCGGGATCGGTGGCGGTGAACACCAGCACCTCACCGCCGGGGTCGACGGCGAAGCCGGTGACCGCACGGGGGCCGGAGATCACCTCGGTGACCGGCGGCGGTGAGCCCGTCGCCGGATCGAAGCCGGTCAGATCCACACGGGCGATGCCGGTGGTACCCCGACCCTCCACAGCGGTGAGGAACCCGCCCTCGACGAAACGGGGGCCGGTCGTGGCGCACCCGGGGGAACCGGGCGTGACGTCGCGGTCGAGGTGCTCGGTCAGGGGCACGGGCGGGGTGGGGTCCGTCGCGCCCGCATCCCGCAGGAGGTAGATGCCGGGGGTACCGGGCCAGGCGAAGGGATCCGGCAGCCCGGTGACGAACACCCGCCCGGCCGGGTCGTGGCGTACCCCGGACCACGAGCCTGGCGCGGTCAGTGCCCGTCGTGCGACGGCCACGGTCGGCGCGCGGGCACCGGCGGCAGCGTCGCGTCCGTCCTCGCCCGGCGCACCATCCGCGTCGCCGGACCCCCCATCCGTGCCGGCGGACTCCGCGGCTGCGGCCAGGCTGGCGTCGTCCGGCACGGTCAGGCAGAACACCTGCGAGTGGGGCTCGGTCTCCGGCCAGTCGTCCGGGTCGCTGAGGTAGGCGATGGTCGCGCCGTCGGGATGCCAGTCGGGCGACGCGACCTCCCGTGGGCCCGTGTCGAGGGCCACGGGCTCGCGGTCACCGGTGACCTCGACGAGGTGGAGGCGGGTGGTGCGGTCGTGGACCCACCCGTCGCTGTCGGTGCGGTAGGGCAGCCGCGTGATGCGCTTCGGCCGGCGGCGGCGCTCCGCGTCGCTGAGCTCGGCCACCGCCTCGTCCCACACGCCGGCCACGACCACCAGCCGCTCGGAGTCCGGCGACCACGCCAGGTCGCGCACCCCCAGCGGCAGGTCCGTACGCCGTTGGGCCTCGCCCCCGTCGGCGGGCATCACGTGCAGTTGCGGCTTCTGTCCCTCCTCGGTCCCCGTACGCAGGAACGCCAGCCACCGTCCGTCCGGCGACCAGCGCGGGCGGGTGTCGCTGGGCCCGTGGGTGAACCGACGCGTGCCAGCCCCGTCATGGAGGTGGATCGTGCGCACGTAGCGGTCGTCGTCGAGGTCGAGCTCGGTGAGGACGTAGACGGTGCGCTGCCCATCGGGGTGGAGCTGGGGGTCACCGGGGACGGCGAGGTGCTCGAGATCGCTGGGTTGCACGGGTCGGCTCCGCGGAGGCTCGGGGGGATGTGCGGCCGCCGGCGGTGTGCGCGGCGCACCGACCCGACGCTAGCGGGGCCGTGGCGTGCCCCGGGGTCAGGCCCGCTGGGCGCCGGTGGTCTGCCGACGTGCCGGCGCCGCGGGCACCGCCGCGACCTCACGCCCCGTGGCGCTGTCGATCGCCCGGCACAGGTCCTGCCACAGGTCCTCGACGTCCTCGATGCCCACCGAGACGCGCAGCAGTGCGGGGCCGATACCCGTGCTGGCCAGCGCGTCGGGGGCGACCACGCGGTGGGTGAGGCCCGCAGGGTGTTCGATCAGGGTGTCGTTGCTGCCGAGGCTGACGGCGGGGGTGAGCAGCTCCACCGCCTCCATGACCCGGCCGGCCGCCGGCAGTCCACCAGCGACCTCGAAGGTGAGCATGCTGCCCGGCCCCTCCATCTGTGCGCCGACGATGCCGTCGGGGTCGCAGCCGGACACGCTCGGATGGCAGACCGCCGCCACGCCGGGATGGCGCTGCAACCGGCGGGCGAGCTCGATGGCGTTCGCCTGCGCGGTGCGGACCCTGAGCGCCAGGGTCTGCAGGCTGCGGTGCAGGAGGGCCGCCGCCTGCGGATCGAGCAGGGCGCCGGTGGCGATACGGACCTGGCGCAGCGCGGCTGCGCGATGCTGGTCGGTGGCCACGACCCCGCCGATGACGTCCCCGTGACCACCTAGCGCCTTGGTAGCCGAGTGCAGCGCCCACGTGGCCCCGAGCGCCAGAGGCCGCTGGAGGATGGGGGTGGCGAAGGTGTTGTCCACCAGCACGGGGACCGCACCGGCCTGCGCGACCACGGCGGGGATGTCGACCAGGGTCAGGGTGGGGTTGCCCGGCGTCTCCACGATCACCAGCGCCGTGTCCCGCTCGATGGCGGCGGCGACGCCTGCCGGGGTCGTCCAGGTGGTGCGGGTGCCCAGCAGACCGCTGGCCAGCAGGTGGTCCGTACCGCCGTACAGCGGCCGGATCGCGACCACGTGCCCGCCGATGGCGCCGGCCGCGATCAGCGTGGCGGTGATCGCCGCCATCCCGGAGGCGAAGGCCACGGCTGCCTCTGCGCCCTCGAGCTGGGCGATGCCGCGCTCCCATCGGGCGACGGTGGGGTTGAACAGCCGCGCGTACACCGGGGAGTGCTCGGGCGACGCGCCACCCTCGGCCAGCCGCTCAAGGTCCGCCGTCCCCGCCGCCAGCGAGGTGATCGGGTAGGTCGTGGACCGATCCAGGGGCGGCGCGTGCACCCCCAGGCCGCGCAGCTCCTCCCGCCCCCCGTGGACCACCTCGGTGTCGATGCCGGCCATGTCGTCGACCTCCCGATCGGCTCCCACCGGACCCCGGGCCCGGTGACGCGGCCGTGTGCCACCGATGACGCCACGGTGCGTCACCTGCAGTATCCCGCTCGGACCGCAGCCGGAGCAACCACGACCTGGCGGCGGGTGGCGGCGGGTGGCGGCCGTTGGCGCGCCGCGGCTGCCGGGGGTCGGGGCCCGGTTACCCTGTGGTGACGACGCGGAGGGCCGTTCAGCCCCGGGTGCGGCGCCGGTGGAGCTCGTAGAGGGCGATCCCGGCCGCGACGGAGGCGTTGAGCGAGGCGACCTTCCCCCGCATCGGCAGCCGGACCAGGGCGTCGCACCGCTCGCGCGTCAGACGGGACAGCCCGGCACCCTCGGCCCCCACCACCAGCACACACGCCTCGCCCGCCAGCGGGTGATCCGCCAGTTCCTCGGCGGCATCTCCGTCCAGTCCGAGCGACCACACCCCGGCGTCGCCGAGCTGGCCGAGGGCGCGGACCAGGTTGCCGACCTCAGCGACCGGCAGGTGCGCCAGGGCGCCCGCCGCCGCCTTCTCCGCGGCCGGCGTCACGCTGGCGGTACGTCGGCCGGGCAGCAGCAGCCCGTGGGCTCCGACCGCCTCGGCGGTCCGGGCGATCGAGCCGAGGTTGTGGGGATCGGTCACGCCGTCGAGCGCGACCAGCAGGGGTGGCTCGCCAGCCTCGGAAGCGACCGTGAGCACCTGGGTCAGCGTGACCGTGCGGAAGGGTGCTGCGACCGCGACCACCCCCTGGTGGACCAGCCCGTCGGTGGCACGGTCCAGCTCCGCGCGCGCGACCCGCCGGACCCCTACCCCCGCAGCCGCCGCACGCTCCTCGAGCTCGACGGTGACCTCGTCGCGCTCCCGTCCCGAGGCCAGCAGGACCTCACGCACCTCGCCACCGGCACGCAACAGCTCCCGGACGGGGTGCACGCCGCCGACCAGGCGGGAGCCCGATCCGGCCGCGCCGCGGTCCCCGCCGCGGGAGCCCGACCGTCCCCCGGCACGGCCCGCGCCGCTCACGCGCCGGGCGCGGTCGTCGCCACGTACCACCGCACCCCGTCGGGCCGGTCCTCGACCACCACACCCGCAGCAGCCAGCTGGTCGCGGATCGCGTCGGCGGTGGCGAAGTCCCGCGCCGCCCGCGCGTCGGCGCGCTGCGCGAGGAGGGAGCCCACCAGCGTGCTGAGCTGGTGCTCCACCCCGGCGGCGTCCGCCAGCGCGTCCTCGAGGTGCAACCCGAGGACACCGTCGCCGAGCTCGACCAGGACATCGGCCAGGGCGGCGACGGCGCCCCGCGCCGCCGTGTCGCCGCGCTCGGCGGCGGTCAGGGCCTCGTTGCCGGCGGTGACGAGCTCGTGCAGCGCCGCCACGCCCGCCGGCGCGTTGAGGTCGGCATCCATGGCAGCGGCGAAGGCCGACCGGTGCCGATCGGCGAGACCCGGGGTGGGCTCGGCGCCGTCGGCCACACGACGCGCCGCGCGCAGGAAGGTGACGAAGCGTTGATGGACCGCGGTGGCGTCACGCAGCCGATCGGTCTCGAAGGTCAGCGGTGTGCGGTGCTGTGCGGAGACGTACCACAGCCGCAGCGCTCCCACCCCCCAGGTGGCCAGCGCCTCCTCGAGCGAGACGACGTTGCCCACGGACTTCGACATCTTCTCCATGCCCATCTGGACCATGCCGTTGTGCACCCAGTAACGGGCGAAGGTGTCGCCGTGGGCGGCCTCGTGCTGGGCGATCTCGTTCTC
>JAWLFQ010000111.1:0-5944 GCA_041685505.1 Nitriliruptoraceae bacterium | reverse complement strand
CCGCACCTCGATCGACTTCTACAAGGGCCTGGCCGGCTACGCCCCCACCTTCGGGATGGTGGGCACGGTCATCGGCCTGATCAACATGCTCGGCAACCTCGAGGACCCCGGCCAGCTCGGCCGCGGGATGGCGCTGGCGCTGCTGACCACCCTCTACGGCGTGATGATCGGCAACCTGCTGTTCAACCCCATCGCGATGCGGCTCGAACGGCTCAACGACGTCGAGATGGCCGGTCTGGAGGTCGCCCTCGACGGGATCCTCTCGATCCGTGGCGGCGCGAGCCCGCGCGGGGTGATCGAACGGCTGGAGGCCTACCTGCCGCCCTCCGACCGGATCGGCGTCGGGGACCGGCTCAAGAAGCCCGACACCTCGACGGAGGCGGCCTGACATGGCGCGTCCAGGCGGTCCCCGGGGACGGCGCCGCGGTGGCGGCGGCGGTGATGACGGGACGAACCGGTGGCTGACCACCTACGCCGATGCCGTGACCCTGCTGATGGCGTTCTTCGTGCTGCTCTACGCCATGTCGGAGATCGACGTCGTCAAGTTCACCGCCTTCCTCGAGGGGCTACGGGTGCCCTTCGGCAACGAGTCCGGTGACGGGCTCCTGCCCGAGACCGACGGCCTCCAGCCCGACGTGACCCCGGTGAACCCCGCCGAGGAACGCCCCGACGCGCCCGATCGGCTGGATGCGCCGGCCGATCACGGGCAACCGGACCCACCCGAGGAACCCCCCGACATCCCCGAGGACGTGCAGGAGCAGCCTGTGTCCGACGCCGCCCCGGTCACCCAGGACCTCCTCGACGAGCTCGCGCGGCAGCGCATGGTCCAGGATCAGCTCGACGAGGTGGAGCGCGCCCTCGACCACGCGATGCAGGAGCACGGGCTGGAGATCCACGTGGAGATGCGCCGCGAGGAACGCGGCCTGGTGGTCTCCATCGCCAGCGACGACATCCTCTTCGCCCTCGGCTCCACCACGATCAACGAGCTCGGCCGCGAGGTGATCCGCGTGGTGGCCGACACCCTCGACGGCTTCCCCAACCCGTTGTTCATCGAGGGCCACACCGACGACACCCCGCTGGACCGCGCCGGCTACACCAACTGGAACCTCTCCACCGACCGGGCGGTCGCCGTCCTCCAGCTGATGATCGAGGAGCACGGCCTGCCCACCGATCGGGTCGGCGCCGTGGGCTACGGCGAGTACCACCCCCTCGCCACCAACGACACCCCGGAGGGTCGGGCCCGCAACCGGCGCGTGGACATCGTGGTGCTGGTCGAGGAGGTGGACCTGTGAGCGTCACCGAGACCATCCCCGTGGAGGACCCGGAGCTCGAGGACGAGGAGGGCGGGGGGCGCAGCCGCCTCGTCACCGTGCTGGCCGTCCTCGCCCTGCTGGTGAGCGTCGGTGGGGGTGCCTGGTGGTTCTTCCTCGCCGACCACGAGCCCGAGCCTCCCGCCGACGGCGAGGTGGTGGTGCTGCCCTCGCTGACCGCCACCACCGGCAACGCCACCCTGCGTCACGCACGCATCGCCATCGGCATCGTGCTGGTCGAGGGCGAGGAGACCGTGGTGGTCGACCAGAAGATCCCGCTGCTCCAGGACGCCCTGCTGCGCGAGATCGCGCAGATGGACGCCGACGAGCTGCGCAGCCCCGACGGTTCCGACCAGCTCCGCCGCCAACTCACCGCCGACGCCCACGAGATCTGGGGGGAGGAGGTGGTCCGGCGGGTCATCCTGACCGAGTTACTCGTGCAGTGATCGTCGACGCCAGCGCTTGACCGTGCCCCCGACCGGCCGACGGGGGGCGGGAGTTGGAGGCTGGCGCCTGTGAGCAGCGTGCAGTGAGCATCGTGACCGATCCCCGGTCCACCTCGGTGTCCGAGGTGGACTTCCGGCGTCCCAGCCGGGTCAGTCGTGATGCCATCGTGGCGTTGGAAGCCAACCACGAGCTCTTCACCCGCCGGTTGTCGACCGCCTGGAGCGCCTCCAGCTACGCCGCGCTCGAGGTGGAGCACGTCTCCACCGACCAGCTCTCACTCGACGACTTCGTGCGCTCGCTGCCCGTGCCCACGGCACTGGGCGTGGTCCACGTCGCCGGGCTGGACGCGACCGCCTTCGTGCAGCTGGACATGCCCTTCGCGCTGCTGGTCGTCGAGCGGCTGCTCGGCGGCCCCGGCGACGCCGCCATGGGGGCCGTCGACCGGCGTCCGACCGAGCTCGAGCAGGCGCTGCTCAGCCACGAACTGCTCGAGCCGGCCGTGGTCGCCATCGACGAGGCGCTCAAGGACCTCTCCGACGACACCTCCGAGCTGCGCAGCCTGGAGACCGCGCCACAGCCGCTGCAGCTCGGCTCCCCCGGCGACCTGCTCCTGCTGCTCACCTACCGGGTGGAGATCCGTGGTGACCTGCCGGCCCAGGGCCTGGTCACCCTCGCCTACCCCGTGGCGCCCCTGGTGCCCCAGCTCGACCGGCTGCTGCTCGGTGGGCGGACCGGCGACGAGCAGGTCGAGGACCTCAACGCCTCCCCGCTGGCCGAGACCGTGCTGGACGCGGCGCTGGACGTGCGCGTGCGCATCGGTGGGACCCCCCTGGACGCCGGGGTCCTGGCCAGCCTGCAGCCGGGCGACGTCCTGCGTCTCGACCATCCCGTCGACCGGCCCGCCGACCTGGTGGTCGACGAGCGCCACCTCGGCACCGCCCACCTCGGCAAACGTGGCCGCAAGGTCGCCGTACAGATCGTCGAACCGCCGACCCCGCAACGTCACGGTGGCCTGACGGCCGCGGGCGGTGCCGGGGCTGGTGCGACCCACCTGACCGACCCCCGCGACGAAGGGATGCGCCGATGAGCGCCGAAGCCGCTGCACACGTCGACCTGCCCGACCTCACCGCCGGTGCGGGACCCGGGGCCAGCGGGGACCTGTCCCTGCTCGGTGACGTGGCGCTGACCGTGACCGTGGAGCTCGGACGGGTGCGCCTGCCGCTGCGCGAGCTCCTGCGCCTGCAGGAGGGCAGCCTGGTGGAGCTCGACCGGCTCGCCGGGGCCCCCGTCGACGTGCTCGCCAACGGCACCCCCGTCGCCAAGGGCGACGTGGTGGTGGTCGGCGACGAGCTCGGGGTCCGCATCTCCGAGCTGATCAGCCGGGGCGTGTCGTGATCGACTCGCCTCTGGTGCTGCTGGTGGTGATGGCGCTGATCGCCGCCATCCCGCTGGTGCTGCGCCGCCACCGTGCCACGCAACCCGACGGGCTGCGGGTGCTGTCGCGGACCGCCCTGTCACGCAGCGCGGTGGTCGCCGTGGTCGCCGTCGGCGAGCGCCGGCTGCTGGTCGGTGCGGGCGACCAGGGCGTGCACCTGATCGCCGACGTGACCGGTGTCGAGGATCTCGAGGCGGGCACGGTGGGCAGCCTCGCAGACCGCACGACCACCATGACCGTGGACGATGGCGACCCCTTCGCCACCATCCCCGTCGGGACCGCCGCCGCGGGCAGCGCCGCCGGCGGCACGGCCCACCTCTCCACCCTCCTGCTCGGCCGCACGGACGCGGTCGGCACCAACGCGGCAGGTACGGCCCGCGACGACGGCGCGCTCGGCGCGCTCGTCGCCGGTGCGTCCCCCGCCACCACCGCAGGGCCAAGGATCGGCCTCGTCGACCGTCTCCGCGCGATGACGGTCCGCACCCCCACCCAGGGGAGGCCCTTCCATGTCCCGCTCCGCCGTTAGCTCGACGCGCGCACGCGGCACCGCGCTCGTCCTGCTCGTCGCCGCCCTGCTGGCGCTGGGCGCGAGCGTCGGCGCGGATCTCGCCCACGCGCAGCCGGTGCCCCCGGACTCGGAGGTGGTGCCACCCGAGGCGCCCACCTCGCCCGCCCTACCCGAAGCGCCGGAGGTCGAGGCCCCGGCTGGTGTGACCATCAGCGTCGAGGACGATCCCGGCCTGTCGCGCACCGTGACCACGGTGCTGCTGCTGACCGTGGCGGCCGTGGCGCCGATGATCCTGCTGCTGATGACCACCTTCACCCGCTTCGTGGTGGTGCTCGGGCTCACCCGCCAGGGCCTCGGCCTGCAGGCCGTCCCCCCGGCACAGGTGCTCATCGGTCTCGCCCTGTTCCTGAGCCTGTTCTCCATGCAGGCGACCTTCTCGGAGCTGAACGAGGTGGCGGTCCAACCGCTGTTGGCCGGGGAGGTCGACGCGCTCCAGGCCGCCGAGCTCGGCTACCAACCCATGCGTGAGTTCATGCTGGCCCAGACCGACGAGGACGACCTCGGCATGTTCCTGGAACTGCAGGATGCCGACCAGCCCGAGACCGCCGCCGACATCGGGCCGACCACCCTGGTGCCCGCCTTCGTGATCTCCGAGCTGCGCACCGCCTTCACCATCGGGTTCATGGTGTTCGTGCCCTTCCTGATCATCGACCTGGTGGTGGCCGCGGTCCTGATGTCGCTCGGCATGGTGATGCTGCCGCCGATCTTCGTGTCCCTGCCACTCAAGCTGCTGCTGTTCGTGCTCGTGGACGGGTGGAGCCTGCTGTCACGCTCCCTCGTCGGCTCGGTGATCGGATGACCCCATGAGCGATGCGCAGGTCATCGACATCATCACCGAGGCGATGCTGGTCGCCAGCCAGCTCGCCGGCCCCCTGCTGCTCGTGGCGCTGGGTGTGGGGGTGTTCGTCTCCCTGCTCCAGACCGTCACCCAGATCCAGGAGATGACCCTCAGCTTCGTGCCGAAGGTGATCGGCATCGCCCTGGTGTTCGTGATCGGCGGCAACTGGATGCTGCGGCAGATCATCACCTTCACCGAGCGGCTGTGGAGCAGCATCCCGACCTTCATCCTCGGTGGCTGAGCCGTGGACGTCCCCGCCATCTCCGCGCTGACGATCGACCCCGCCTGGGTGAGCGGTGCGGTCCTGGCGGTCACCCGTGTCGGTGCGTTCATCATGCTCTTCCCCCTGCTCGGGCGCACCATGCCGCCCACCGCCCGCCTGGCCTTCGCCTTCGCCATCGCCCTGGCGCTGGCCCGACCGGTGCCGGTGCTGCTGGAGATCGGCGACCTGGTCACGGCCGCCGCCATCAACCTCGTCGTGGGGGCCGCCCTGGGATGGTTGGTCGGACTGGTGCTGCACACCTTCGCCGTGGCCGGCGGGATCCTGGACCTGATCTCCGGGCTGATGGTCTCCCAGGTCTTCGACCCGCTGATGGGCCAGTCCGGCGGGGTGTGGACCCGGATGTTCAACCTGGTCGGCATGACCCTGTTCGTGGTGATCGGCGGGCTGGGGCTGGTGGTCACCGCCCTGTTCGCCTCCGTCGAGGTGATCCCGCTGACGGCCACCCTGGCACCGGTCGGCGGGCTGGGGGAGTTCGCCATCACCCAGGTCTCCCGCGTGGTCCGTACCGGGGTGGAGCTGGCCCTGCCGATCATGGGCGTGATGCTGATGCTGGAGCTGGCGCTGGGGTTGGCGTCGCGCTTCGCACCCCAGGCCAACGTCTTCCTGCTCGGTCTGCCCGCCAAGCTGCTCACCGCGATCACCGTGGTGGGCAGCGCATGGGTGTTGTTCCCCGAGCTGATGGACCAGATCGAGCGCGGTTTCGCCCGCGATGTGCAGGCCGTGCTGCGGGGGCTGACCGCCGGCTGAGCCGGTTGCTCCACGGCATTCGGGGGACAGGGGTCCGGCAACACCGTGGTGCAACCGCGGCCGGGAGGCGCGGGGGAGCGGGCGCGGGTGGGGGCCGACCGCGGCCGGGAGGCGCGGTGGCGGGGGATAGCCGGAGCGGGTCGGGGCCGACCGCGGCCGGAGTGCTTGAGCGGTGCCCACGCCTGCCGACAGGAGCCGCGTGTGGACGGATCCACATGAGTTGCCCAGCCCACGGACGGCGCAGGTGCGACGACCCGTGGTGGTTGAGTGGCGAAGGACGGCAGGACCGAGAAGGCCACGCCGCAGCGCCGCAAGA
>JAWLFQ010000110.1:0-6070 GCA_041685505.1 Nitriliruptoraceae bacterium | reverse complement strand
GACCGACCCGTCACGGTCGAACAGCGCCGCGCTCTCCGATCGGGTCAGGGACCGGCCATCGCGCCGCTCGACGCTGCCGTCACCGCGCAGGAGATGCACCTCGTCGCGCGATGCGGCGATCACCCGGACCGGTGTGGCACACGCGGTCAGGGTGTAGCCCCGCTGGCCTGCGCCGAGATCCGCCCACAGCTCGTCGGCCGGCAGCAGCGGGTGCCCGAGCGAGAGCTGCCCTCCGCGCACGCGCAGCCCCAGTTCACCCAGGCGGGTCAGCACCTCCTCCTTGACCTGTCCGGTCATGCCGGGCTGTTGTGCGCCGGCGTGCGCCGGGGTGTGGGAGTAGCAGTCCGTGGGGAAGGCGCCGTAGGTGTGTGGATCCTTGGCGAACCCCAGCCCGTCGCGCACGCGCCGGTAGGCGGTGACCAGTCGGGTACGCAGCAGCTCGTCGGTGTCGCCCTCCACCTCGACGGTGCGTTCCTGCACGGCCAGCAGCAGCTTGGCGACCATGTGCCAGTAGATCGATCCGATGCCCTCGTAGCCGTGCATCCCACCGGAACGGCCGGTGAAGGCGTGGTGGTGGAACATCTGCTCGTAGACCCGGTGCACCGCCGCCTGCTCCTCGGCCGGACATCCGGCGGTGTCCAACGCCGCGCGCAGCGCGGTGGCGTTGGTGATGTCGGCACGGAAGTGCAGGTGGCCGTCCGCGTCGCGCTGCACGACACCGGCGGGCGCCTCGGCCAGCTCGGCGAGCACGGGGTGGGCGGCGACCTCGGCCGCAGGGATCGTGTTGCGATCGAGCACGCTCGGCCGATCGGGGACCGGGTAGAGCATGAAGGCATCCTGATCCGGCCGGTACAGCGCCGAGTCGAAGAGGTCCTCCACGAGGTCGACGACCGCCGTGGCATCCAGCGCGCTGGTGCCGAGCACGGCGACCTGGCCCTCGAGCATCAGCGGCAGGTGCTCGACGACCACCTCCTGCCGGCTCGGGAAGCCCACCAGGTTGTAGGCGTGGTAGAGCCCGTCCTCCCGTCGGGCGGCACGGATGGTGGCCTGCAGGTGCCCGCGAGCCGCGGCCAACAGCCCGGCGAACCGCGCGACCTCGACCTGCTCGGGCGTGGTGTCGAAGCCGGTGTCGAGGTGATCGCGGTGGGCAGCCCCCGCGGTGGCGAGGTCGTCGAGCAGACGGCGCCGGGCACGCGGATCGGTGACGGCACCGGCCGGGTCGACGGCTTCCAACGCCGCCGTCACGGCGTCCAGCCAGCGGCGCACGGGACGGCTCAAGGTGAGCGGATCCTCACGGTCCTCGACCAGAAGACCGGCCAGGAACCCCAGGTAGCGCTCGAGCTGGTAGAGGGTGACCATCGACAGGCCGTAGCCCACCAGGGCGTTGTTGGCGTCGTTCCACTCGGGCCGTTGGGTGTGCATCCAGATGCCGCCACCGGCGACGTAGCTGGACAGCTTGGCGAGCACCGGCACCAGCAGCTTCTCCGCCATGGTGACCCGCACCAGCTCGCCGTCGGCGACCAGTAGCCGGCCATCGCCACCCGTGTCGGCGACACGCCGCTCCGCTGCTGCGGCAGCCTCGTGGTCGAAGGTGATCGTGTCCCGGGGGTTGCTGCGCAACTGCTCGTAGTCGGCGATGCGGTAGGGCACGTCGGCGTAGGTGAACAGCGCACGATCGAGCCAGGACGCCAGCGCGCCGGGCTCCGTGGCCTCCCAGACCTCGAGCAGACGTGACAGGTAGACGATCTGGTGGTCGCCCCAGTACCCGATGTTGCTCCACGGGTCCTCGGGGTCGGGGACCTCCCAGTCGATGCCCGCACGGGAGATGCGGTAGGGGTTGTGCCCGTCGGCGGTGCTGGCGTTGACGAAGGTGGCCACCACCCCCGGGAGGTACCGGGGGTAGGCGCGCAGCAGCGCCTCCCAGTTCTGGAAGATGTCGCGCCAGTTGCCCTCGTAGCGCAGCAGCGGGCTGCCATCGTCGTCGGTCACGCGGATCGCGAACCGGTTCCACGGCCGACTCGGGTCGCCGTGCCGGCGGGAGAACGCCAGCGGCAGGTACTCCAGCGCCAGCCGCAGCAGGTCGGGGTCACCGCTCGCCTCGGCGAAGGCCAGCAGCGTGCCACGGTCGCTGCGCTCGCCGAGCTGCGCGATCGCGGCGCGGTGGCGTGCGTGGACCCGGCGGTTGCGTGCCGCGAGGAAGTCCAGCAGGTCGGCGACATCGACCGCGTAGCCGTGCACGAAGATGCCACCCCGCATGCTGTTGAACAGCACGTTGGAGAGGTGGTGGACGTCCGTCACCTGCTCGCCGGTGGCCTGGCGACCATCAGCGGCCGCCAGCAGCTCGGCGAGATGCCCCCGACCGGCCGCCACGTCGGCGGCGACGATGGTGTCGGCCGACGGGTCGCGGGCCAGGGCGACGCGGTCGTGCAGCGGTGCGTGCCCGAGCCCGGTGTCGGCGACCAGCATCCACCCGGTGCTCCCCGCCCGCGGGACCACCCTGCGTCCCCGCAGCAGGTAGGCGGCGCGCCGGCCCGTCAGCAGCGCCGTGGTCGGGCGCGAGCGACCGTGCCAGACGTCGTCGACCACCCGTTCATCGAGGTGGAGCTCGGCGTCGTCGAGGCCGCTGGACCACACGAGCGTGGCGGTGAGGGCCTCCGCCGGCTCCGCACGGTCGGTGATGCCCGACTCCAGCGCGTAGACGGCGGCGGTCGCCCCGCCAAGGGTCTCGGAGCGTTTGTAGGCGTCGACCAGGTTCGATGAGCGCCGCTCGATCTCCGCGGTGACTCCGGCGGGCATGACGTCGAGCAGCCCGTCGAGCACCTCCACCTCGGCACCAGCACCGTCGAGGTCCTCGAGCTCCACCCGCCGGACCCACCCGTAGCGGGCCGAGGGCTCCCAGCTCATGCGGATCCGCACGCCCCAGGCGCTGTTGACCTCCTCGAAGGTGAGCGCCATGCCGAGCTCGTGCTTCTCCAGCGCGCGGGTGCAGCCGGGCGCGATGCGGCGGGCGAAGGGCTGCCACAGCTCACGTGTCGCACCCTCGCCGCGCGCCAGCAGGGTGAGGGGACCCGACACCCCGACGGCGCGGTGCAGGCGGTCGTCGGTCTCGTAGGGCAGGATCGCGTGGTCGGCATCGACGCGGCCGGCGGTCAGGGGCCCGGCGCTGGAGACGAACAGCCACAGGTCGCTGTCGGACACCACCGTGGTCAGGAACGGTTCCATCCGCTCCAGGTGTTCGATGCGATACCACCGCTCGCCGCCGATCTCGATCAGCCGCCCGGTCGCGTGCTGCTCCACCTGGACCTCGTTCATCGATGGTTCGGTGGTGGCAGCGGCGGCACCGTCACGCTGCAGACGCGCGGTGCCTGGATCGTCCACGGGCATCGCCACCACGTGCCGCCACCGTAGTGGGGACCCCGAGCCGACCGGGCCCGCTCATCGCGCCAGTGGGCACCGCCGACAGGCCGCACTGGTCGGCTCGGGCGCGCAGCCGCTGCTCCCGCACGCTGCTGGCAGCGCGGAGAACTCGACCCCCTGCAGCCACCCCTGCGCGATGCCGTGCTCCACGGCCGCGCGCACGGCAGCACGATCGGTCTCGAGCTGGCGCGCCAGAACGTCGAGGTCCAGGCTGGCGCCCTCGGCGGTCTCGATCGCTTCACGCAACGCGAGCAGCATCCGCCCTCACCCCCCACCCAGCGCACGGGCCAGCAGCCGGCCGACCTGGAACACCGCCGTCGCCCCGAGCCAGGCGACGGTCAGGCTCAGTCCCACGGACAGCGCTGCCCACCTGGCGCCGAGCTCCTGGCGCAGCGCCCCCACGGTGGCGAAGCACGGCACGTAGAGCAGCACGAAGACCATCAGGGCGAGCGCCGCGGCCGCCGGGTGCCCACCGCTGGTCGCTGCGAGCCCGTCCTGCAGCGGCGCTGCGAGCCCGCTGACGTCCTCCTCGGCCTCCGCGGGACGGAACTCGAGGCCCACCATCGCCGGCAGGGCCAGTGCCGCGTCGCGGGTCGCTGCGAGGAACCCGGTACCGACCTCGACGAGATCCTCGCCGAGCGTGGGGTCGTCGCCCTCGGGCGCCTCTACCACCTCGACGTCGAAGACCTGCCAGAAGGAGGCGACCACGATCTCCTTGGCGACCAGGCCGCTGAGCAGGGTGCCCGTCACCTCCCAGCTGCCGAGCCCTGCCGGTTCCATGGCGGGCGCGACGACACGTGAGGTGGCCGCGAAGGCGCTGTCGTCCATCTCCGTGTCACCGAAGGTCCCGTCGCCGGCGACGGGGATGGCGAGCAGGAACCAGATGCCGACGGCACCCGCCACGATCACCGGGCCGGCCTCCTTGACGAAGGCACCGACGCGCTGTCCGACGTAACTGCCCAGCACCCGCGCACCCGGCCGGTGGTAGGCCGGCAGCTCGAGGATGAAGGACCCGCTGCGCTCCGAGCGCAGCAGCACACGATCGAGCACCGCTCCCAGCACCAGCACGGTCGCGATGCTCAGCAGGTACATCGAGAACACCACCGTCCCCGACGCCTCGGTGAAGAAGATCGTGGCCAGCAGCACGTACACCGGCAAGCGTGCCGCGCAGGACACGAAGGGCACGAGCAGACCGGTGATGATGCGGTCCCGTCGCCGTTCCAGCAGGCGGGTGGCAGCGACACCGGGCACGTTGCAGCCGAACCCCAGCAGCAGGGGCAGGAAGCTGCGTCCGGACAGCCCGATCGGCGCCATCACGCGGTCCATGAGGAACGCGGCACGGGCCATGTAGCCCGAGTCCTCCAGCACCCCGAGGGCGAGATAGAGCATGCCGAGGACCGGCAGGAACACCAGGACCCCGCCGACCCCGGCGAGCAACCCGTCCAGCAGCATGCCCTCGACCCAGCCGCCGTCCAGACCGACAGCGGTCAGCAGCGCCGTGACGATCCTGGCCAGTGGCCCCTCGGTGAGGTCCTCGATCCAGCCGATGAACGGATCGGCGACCTCCACCACGAGGGTGAAGGTCAACCACATCAGGGCGAGGAAGATCGGCAACCCCAGCCACGGATGGGTCAGCACGTCGTCCAGCCGGTCGGTGAGCGAACGGGGCGCGGTCTCCCGTGTCACGGCCGCAGCGGCGACCTCGTGGGCCCAGCTGTAGCGGCGGTCGGCGATCAGCAGCGGCGCTGGCACGCCCGTCGCCTCCCGGATCCCTGCCCGCGCATCGGCTGCGCGGCGCACGACCTGCGGCCCGCCGGTGGTGTCGGCGACCAGCGCGGTGGCGACCGGCTCCTCCTCCAGCAGGCGCAGTGCCAGCCAGCGCGTGTCCGCGTGACCGTCGAGGTGGAGCGCGGCGACCGCCGGGACGAGCTCGGCCAGCGCGGCATCGACCTCCTGGCCGTAGCTGATCGGCATGGTCGGGGTCGCGACGGCGCCGGCCCCGAGGCCTCCCCGGGGCGCGTGGGGTGCTGGTCGTGGCGTGGACGGGTCCGCCGGCGCGGTGGCGGGACCCGTGCACCGCCCCAGGGCGCTGCGGAGCTCGTCCAGTCCGCTGCCGCTGCGCGCGACGGTCCGCACGACCGGTGCTCCCAAGGCCCGGGAGAGGGCGTCATCGTCGATGACGAACCCGTCGCGGGCTGCGGTGTCCGTCATGTTGAGTGCGACCACCATGGGCCGCCCGATCTCCGCGACCTGGGCGGCGAGGTAGAGGTTGCGCTCCAGGTTGGTGGTGTCGAGCACGACGACGACCGCGTCGAGTCCCGGGTCGGTGAGCGCCGCGGCAGCGACCCGCTCCTCGGGCGACAGACCGGCGAGGCTGTAGGTCCCCGGAAGGTCGACCAGCTCCATCTCCACACCGTCGATGCGGCAGGTGCCGGACCGCCGTTCGACGGTCTTGCCCGGCCAGTTCGCCACGTGCTGATGTGCGCCGGTGAGCTGGTTGAACAGGCTGGACTTGCCCACGTTCGGGTTGCCGGCGAGGGCGATGCCGCGCGTGCGCGTCGCCGGCGCGGCGTGTGCGGCGCTGCGCTCAGACATCGGCGTGCTCGCCGCCATCGACGCGACCACGGTCGTCGGCCGGCTGGTGGTCGTCGGC
>JAWLFQ010000109.1:0-6108 GCA_041685505.1 Nitriliruptoraceae bacterium | reverse complement strand
CTGGAGGCGATGTAGGCCTCCGGCTGGTAGTAGTCGTAGTAGGAGACGAAGTACTCGACGGCGTTGTCGGGCAGGAACTCGCGGAACTCGTTGGCCAGCTGCGCCGCCAGGGTCTTGTTGGGCGCCATCACCAGGCAGGGGCGCTGGATGCGCTCGAGGACCTTCGCCGCGGTGAAGGTCTTGCCGGTTCCCGTCGCACCCAACAGCGTCACGGCCCGCTCACCGTCGGCGAAGGCCTGCGAGAGGCGGTCGATGGCCGTCGGCTGGTCACCCGAGGGTTCGAACTCCGCCACCACCCGGAAGGGCGTGTCGTCGCGAACGTGACGGTGCAGGTCCGCGCGGTCGTGGCGGGTGGACGGGGACGTCGAGGTGGCCATGTAGCCACGGTACCCCGCACCCGCGCCGCCCAGAGGTCATAGGTTGCAGGCGTGCGGCACAGCCTTCACCGGCCGCCGACCTCCAGGTGCCGATCGCACCGCACCGCTCGACGCCGACCTCCCGCTGGAGACCGACACCCGTGTCCGCCCTGCTCGCCGCCCTCCCGATCCTCCTCGTGCTCGTGCTCATGCTCGGGCTCGGCTGGCCCGCGTCCCGCGCCGGCATCGCCGGTGCCGCCCTGGCCCTGGCGGTGGCGCTGTTCGGCTTCGGACTCGGCACCGAGGTCCTCGCCGAGGTCGGGGTCCTCGGCAGCGTGGCGGGGGTGGCAGCGGAGGCCACCTTCACGTCGGCGACGATCCTGTGGATCATCCTGCCGGCGCTGGCGATCTACCACCTCCAGGTCGCCACGCGCGGGACCGACGTGCTGCGGGTCGCCCTCGGGCGGCTCTCCGACGACCCCCGCATCCTCGCGCTGCTGATCGCGTGGTTCTTCACCCTGTTCATGGAGGGCGGGGCCGGCTTCGGCTCCCCCGTCGCGCTCGCCGCGCCGTTCCTGGTCGGCATCGGCTACAACCCGCTCGTCGCCGTGGTCATCGCCATGATCGGCAACGCCGTGGGGGTCTCCTTCGGTGCCATCGGCACGCCCGTGGTCCCCATGGTCGCAGCCACGGGGCTGGACCCGCTCGAGCTCTCGGCAGCGAGCGCGATCTACCACCTCGCTTTCGGGCTCTTCCCCCTGGTACTGATGATGTTCCTCGCGTCCCGGGGCACGGGCACCCGCATGCGGGGCGCGATCTGGGCCTGGACCGTCTTCGCCGCGGCGGCCTTCCTCGTGCCCATGTGGCTGCTGGCCACCTTCGTCGGACCGGAGCTCCCCACCCTCGGTGGTGCCCTGATCGGGGGTGGCATCTTCATCGCCGTGCTGCTGCTGGTGCGCCGGCTCCGTCCGCAGGCGACCGCACCGGCCGCCGAAGAGCTGCCGATCGACATCGAGGCTGACCGCGGCGCGCTGCTGCGCGCCGGCGCTCCCTACGCGATCCTCATCACCCTGGTCCTGGCGACGAGGCTCGTGCCCTTCATCGCACAGCCGCTGTCCGCGGTGGAGATCGCCTGGGACCTCGACGGCGGGTTCACCGGCAGCTTCCAGCCCCTGACCCACCCCGGGACCCTGCTCGTGGTGTCCTTCCTGCTCGGCGCCCTGGCCCAGAAAGCCAGGACCAGCACCGTGAGCGGGGCACTCGGCACGACGATCCGGCAGCTGGTCCCGGTCACGATCGCGCTGCTGGCCATGCTGCTGCTGGCCCGCACCATGGTCCGCTCCGGGATGACCCAGGAGCTCGCGGCCGCCGCAGCCGGCGCGACCGCCTCGGCCTGGCCGGTGCTGGCACCGCTGGTCGGCGTGCTCGGCACCTTCGTCACCGGCTCCGGCACCGCCTCGAACGTGCTGTTCACCGATCTGCAGGTCGCGACCGCCGACCAGCTCGGCTACTCCCAGCTGCCGCTGCTCGGTGCGCAGAACTTCGGCGCCGCCGCCGGCAACTCGATCGCGCCGCACAACATCGTGGCCGGTGGCGCCACCGTCGGCCTGACCGGGTCCGAGGCCGACGTGATGCGTCGCACGATCGGCTTCGCGTTGGTGTACGGCCTGCTCGGCGGCGCCCTGGCCCTGTTGCTGGTGTGACCGGCGCCTGCCGGTGGGTTCAGCGGCCCGCCCGCTGGGCGCGCGCCTTGGCCGCGAGGTGCGTGTGGAGGCGATCCACCTCGGCGTTGAGGGTCTCGAGGTCGCCGTCGTTGGTCACCACGTGGTCGGCGGCGGCACGGCGCGCATCGTCGTCGACCTGCTGACGCATCCGTGCGCGCACATCCTCGGCATCGAGCCCCCGCTGCTCGACGAGTCGCCGCATGCGCACCTCCTCCCCGGCCAGGACGGCGACCACGGTGTCGAAGCGCGCGGCCTGACCGGTCTCGATCAGCAACGGGTGGTCGACCACGACGAGCCGTGTGGGGTCCAGATGATCCTCGCCCGCCAGCAGCGTGAGCCGCTCGGCGATGCGGGAGGCGACCCTGGGGTGGGTGATGCGGTCGAGATCACGGCGGCTCTGGTCATCGACGAAGGCGCGACGGGCCAGCTCCGCCCGGTCCAGCGTGCCGTCGTCGGTGAGGACCTCCTGACCGAAGCGGGCAGCGATCTCCTCCAGGGCCGGTTCACCCGGCTGCACGATCTCGCGGGCCACCTCGTCGAGGTCGATGACCTCGGCACCGTGATGGGCCAGACGTGCGGTCACGGTGGACTTCCCGCTGCCGATGCCGCCGGTCACCGCTACCAGGTACATACCGCCTCCTCGCTCCCAGGCATGACAGCGCCCCGGTGTCTCCACCGGGGCGCCGCATGGTCATGACCAGCCGGGCTCAGCTCTGCTGCGCCGTGTCGTCCTCGCCCGTGTCCTCCTCGGACTCCGTGGCCTCCGTGGCCTCGTCGGTCGCTGCAGCGTCAGGCGCCTCGGCCGGTTCGACGGGCTCATCGGCTGCCGGCTCGACCGGCTCGACCGCTGCCGGCTCGGCGGGCTCGACCGCTGCCGGCTCGACCGGCTCCACGGGCGCCGGCTCCTCCGCGGTCTCGGACTCCTCGGGGACCGCCGGGGCCGAGGCCTCGGCCAGCGCGATCTCCTCCGGCGTCATCGATGCCTCGTCCCGACCGAAACCGGCCTGGGCGAAGGCCGCAGCCAGGGTGCCGCCACCGCCACCGGCGTCGTCACCGGAGGAGTAGGCGGTCTCCACGGCGGGTCCCTCCTCGTAGGGGGACTCCTCCGCGGTCGCCGTCGGTGCCTGCGCCTGCTTCAGCGACAGCGAGATGCGCCGGCGCACGGTGTCGATGTCGATGACCTTGACCTCGATCTTGTCACCGACGTTGACCACGGCCTCGGGCACCTCGACGTGGCGCTCGGCCAGCTCGGAGATGTGCACCAGGCCCTCGATGCCGTCGGCGACCTTCACGAAGGCACCGAAGGGCACCAGCTTGGTCACCTCGCCGTCGACGATCTCACCGACGGCGTGCTCGCGGGCGAAGCGCTGCCAGGGGTCCTCCTGGGTGGCCTTCAGCGACAGCGACACGCGCTCGCGGTCCAGGTCGACGTCGAGCACCTCGACCTCGACCTGGTCGCCGACCTCGACGACCTCGCTGGGATGATCGATGTGCTTCCACGACAGCTCGGAGACGTGCACCAGCCCGTCGACACCGCCGAGGTCAACGAAGGCCCCGAAGTTGACGATCGACGAGACGACCCCGGCGCGGACCTCACCCTTCTGCAGGGAGGTGAGGAACTCGTTGCGGAACTCGCTCTGGGTCTCCTCCAGGAACTTGCGCCGGGAGAGCACCACGTTGTTGCGGTTCTTGTCGAGCTCGATGATCTTGCACTCGAGCGTCTCGCCGACGTAGGGCTGCAGATCGCGCACGCGGCGCATCTCCACCAGCGATGCCGGCAGGAAGCCGCGCAACCCGATGTCGAGGATCAGGCCACCCTTGACCACCTCGATGACCGAACCCTGGACGGTGCGGTCGTTCTGGTAGATCTGCTCGATGGTGCCCCAGGCGCGCTCGTACTGCGCGCGCTTCTTGGACAGGACGAGGCGGCCCTCCTCGTCCTCCTTCTTCATGACCAGGGCTTCGATCACGTCACCGACGGCGACGATCTCGTTGGGGTCGACGTCGAGCTTGATCGACAGCTCGCGCGAGGGGATCACCCCCTCGGACTTCCAGCCGATGTCGAGCAGGACCTCGTCGGGGTCGACCTTGACGACCACCCCCTCGATGATCTTGCCGTCCTCCATGGCGGTGACGGTGCCCTCGAGGGCGGCTTCGAACTCATCGTCGGTGAGGTCGTGCTCGACGATGCTCTCGCCCGTTGAGGTCATGGACCCACCGGGGTCCTGGGCGATGACGACCGGGTCGTCGGCTACGGGAGCCTGGCCGGGCGCGGTGGTCTGGTCGGGGGTCGGGGTCTCGGACATCGGGGTCGGGTCTCTTCGGTCAGGGGATGGGGGACATGGGTGCCACCGGCGCCGGGTCGTACGTCAGGGTCGCCTGGCCGCGTCGGGTGGTGGACCGCCCGTACCGGAGTGCGGCGTGGACGGCGGTCCCACGTCCGTCCGGATCCGTCGTGACGACCGGACGGCGCGCGGCGGCGGCCCAGGGGGCGCCGGGAGACGAAGGGTCGCACCACCCCGCTGTGGTGTCAACGTAGGGTGCACGGTCGGCGCCCGGAACACGGCGTGATCGCGTGGCGGCGTCCGGGGAGGTGATCCGTGGACGATCCAGGCGGACTGGTGCTGCACGCGGACGGTCGACGGCGCTGCTGGTGGTGCGGGACGCACGACGACTACATCGCCTACCACGATCACGAGTGGGGCCGTCCCGTGGTCGAGGAACGGCCGCTGTTCGAGAAGCTGTGCCTCGAGGGCTTCCAGGCCGGGCTCTCCTGGTTGACGGTCCTCCGCAAGCGCGCGGCGTTCCGGGAGGCGTTCCACGGCTTCGATCCCGAGGTCGTCGCCGGCTTCGGCGAGGCGGACGTGGCGCGTCTGCTCGCCGACGCCCGCATCGTGCGCTCACGGCCCAAGATCCTGGCAGCGGTGTCGAACGCGCGCGCCCTGCTCGGGCTGTGGGAGCAGGGGCGCTCACTCGGTGCGGTGGTGTGGGAGCACGCACGACCCCCGCCACACCACCGACCGACCGGTCGGTCGGTGGTGCCGGTGACCACGCCGGCATCCCACGACCTGGCACGCACGCTCAAGGGGTTCGGCTTCCGCTTCATCGGTCCGACCAGCGCCTACGCCTTCCTGCAGTCCATGGGGCTGGTGGACGACCACCTCGACGGCTGCCACGTCCCGCCGGAGGTCACCGGGCCGGGGGCCCGATGACGGGGCCGCCCGGCGCGGGGCGGGTGCGGCCGGCACCGTGTCGCCGGCCTGCACCCGGGGGCGGCTACCGTCATGGATCGCTGCGATGGACCGGATCGAGCGGAGGACCCCGAGGTGGCAGGTCGTTGGCGCAGGCGTAGGCGGCGGCAGATCCAGCTGGAACGCCACCCCGACCAGCTCCCGAAGCGGGGGCTGTTCACCGAGCCCGTCCGCGTCACCCAGCTGCGCGCGCTCGAGCCCGAGGATGCCGGCGGGCACGCGAGCACGACGGAGGAGCCACGTGTTCGGGTGACCTTCCTGATCGAGATCCGGGACGCGGAGGACCGGCGCTGCCCGGACCTCGCCGTCGATGCGCGGGTCCACGCGCCCGATCGCACCGGTGACGTCCAGGGAGCCACCGACATGTTCGGCCGGGTGAAGGTCCAGGTCGTCGGGCCTGCGGGGACCTACTCCCTCGAGGTGCTGGAGGTCGCGGCCAAGGCCCTGGACTACGACCCCAGCGCCGGCCCGTCCGAGGTGTCGGTCGAGGTGTCGGGGTAGCTGCCCCCCAGACCGTCGGCGTGCGCCACCACCGTGACACGGCGGCCCGGAGCCCTTCAGCTGCGCGCCGGGCGGTCGTCGGGAGGAGGGAGAGGTGGAGGTGCGCGTATGCCCGACGGCTCCCTGAAGACCCCGGATCCTGCTGCCACGGGCGAGGTGGTCGAGGCCACGTCCCCGAGCCGTAGGGCCGTGTGCAGCGCGTGCCGCAAGCTGCCGGAGTGTTTCGGGCGACTGTTCTGCCCCCGACGCGACCTCGCGTAGGACGCGACCTCGCGT
>JAWLFQ010000033.1:19384-25012 GCA_041685505.1 Nitriliruptoraceae bacterium | reverse complement strand
TCGAACCCCCACAGCCCTCTCGGGCCACTGGGACCTAAACCCAGCGCGTCTGCCAGTTCCGCCACGCTCGCGTGGGTCGGGAACCTACCGCTGACCAGGCAGAACGCGAGAACGGCGCCTTCCGACCTTGCTGGCGTGACCCCAGTTTGGACACGGTTTGGACACGTCAGACCTCAAGAGCCTCCGAGGATCAGCTTCGCCAGGGTGTGTGCGGTCGCCGCGTCCGCGGCCGGGAGCACGTGGCTGTAGGTGTCGATGGTGATGGCCACGTTCGCGTGGCCGAGCCGCTCGCTGATCACCTTGACCTCATGCCAGCCGGTGGCTTTGGCGAGACCAGCCGAGGCGTAGGAATGCCGAACGTCGTGCAGCCGGATCACCGGGAGCCCCGCCTCCACGCAGTGCCGTCGGAACCAGGTGGACAGCCGCTCCGGGTTGATGAGGCTGCCGTCCTCCCAGGTGAAGACGAGGCCGGTTCGTGACGTGCCGAGGTGGTCGGTCTGCTGGTCCTGCCAGGCTGGTCCGGCGGCGATCCTCTCCTCGAGCTGGTGTCGCCGGTGCTCGCGGCGGCGATGGTCCTGACGGCCAGCTCGAACGGATTGACCCAGGCGACGGCGACACCCAGTGGACGGCCGATATCGGCACGACCAGCGGCTTCAGCGCCGCGATGGTGGACGGCACCATCCACCTCACGACCTCCCTCGCCCACATCCGCGTTGCCCCCTCTACCGGGAATCTCCAGACGTGGACGCCGTTGCCACGAGACAACCCCGCGGACGACACGGGCTGATCCAACCCACGCCGGGAACTACCAAGCCTTACCCCGCGTATGCGACAACCGGGAGTCTGAACCCGTCCGGGCATGGCCGAACTGCGCGACCGGCTTCAGGCGCGCGACGGACTCGTACCGACCCTTGCGCACGAGCAGGGACTGGAGGCATCGACCGGTGAACTGGACGAGCTGACTGCCAGTGCGCTCGTCGAGGTGATGGGTACCGCCACCACCACGCCCGATGACGTCGTCGTCGCGGTGTGGGAGGGTTGGGGCGACGTCCCGGTGCAGCGGTTCCCCGGCGCTGCCCGCCTCGACACGCAAGCGCGGGGCCACTTCCTGCTGCGCGGGCCGTTGACCGGTGTGCTCGCGTCCGTGTCGGCATCCGGCCTCGATCGGCCGACGGCCGGGTTGTGGTGGCCGGCGGACCGCACCTGGTTCGTGGCGACCGAGATCGACTTCGAGTGGACCTTCGTCGCCGGGGAACCGTCGCTCATCGAGCGGCTGGTTGGGGACCCGCGGCTCGAGGCGGCTCCGACCACCTTCAACACAGCAGCGGGTCGCGCCGTCGAGAGCTGACTGGCGTCGACACACCCGGCCGTGCTCAGCAAGCTGGACAACACGCCCGTTGGTGCCACCTGGCGAATACCACCGTCAGTCTCGCAGTGACGACGGACCGCGGGCTGTCCGACGCCCGGTCGACGGCGGTCGTGCAGACGGTCAATGGTTGCCGGTCTTCGCCATCTGAGCTGACCGGAGGATCCGGTGCCGAAACCGGTGCGATCCATCGGCCGCCAGTCCGGGTTGACTTCCTATCCGACCGTCGACCATGCCCAGCTTGCGGTATCCCAGACCGCGTCGTCCGCTTCGTCGTCCCCGATGAGCAGGGGCCGCCATAACGCTGCGAGGGCTTCGTTCGCCGCGTTGAGATCGATCCATGGGATGTCGTGGTCGCCGACGTAGGCGTCCCATGTGGCAGCCCAACTGGTCGGCGCGGGTGGGAGTGCCGGCGGCCAGACGGTGTGTCGTAGGGCGAACGTCGCGCGGCAGGCAGCTCGAAGCTCACGGGAGACGGGGACGGGTAGCGATCGAGCGATGACGAGCATGTCGTACAGGTCGCGCGGGCGGCTGTTCGACTGGCTGCCGTAGTCGCGCGTGTACGCGTGGAGCTTCTCGGCCAGGTGCTGCGCGACGGGGATCACGGGAACCCGTGGCGGTGCGATGCCGGCGAAGTCGAGGAGGTGGCGAAGCTCGACGCTCTCCACGGGACGGTGGTCGTCGGGAACGGCGTTGACGTCGAGATGGATGCGTTCGAACTCGCGGCCGTCGAGCAACGCGAGGACCGGGTAGCGCAGTCCTCCTTCGTCGGTCTCAGCAGTCATTGGTCGGGGAGCGGCGACCTCGAAGTGGAAGCCGTCGCCGAGGTCGGTATCGACGGCAGCCTCCAGGACGTCATCGAAGCGCTCGAGCGAGGCTCGCCAGGTGGCATCGGCGTCCTTGGTCGCGCGAGCCTGCGTGTCCAGCCGTGCCAGCAACGCCTGCCCGCCCTTCAACGCCCACGAGCCGACTGGTGCGACGACCACGACCCGGGCCAACAGTCGCTGATGCGCGACCTCCTTGCGGAGCCGATCCAGCGGCGTGCCGGTGCTGTTGGCCCGCTGCCGGAGATGTTCCTCGAGCGCGGTGCGGAGTCCCGCCGGACTGCTGTAGCGAGGAGGGCCGCCGGTCACGACGGAGCTGCGGTGAGGTCGAGCAGCTTCGTGCCGGGATCGCCGAGGCGCAGGTCCGCGAGTGCGGCGCGCAGGCGCCGTCGGGTCACAAGCCCCCGTTCGAGAGCCTGCTCGGCTGCCGGCCTGGCGAGATCCGCACCGGAGCGAACGAGGACGTCGGCGATCGTGCGCTCGACCGTGGTCACGGGCACGCCGTCGCGTTCGGTTCGATCACCGTCATCGAGAGGTGCGGCGTGCACCTTGACCCCCGGTCGGCGACCGCGGAAGGGGCGTGGCACGGAGACGTGGATCGTGGCTGGCATCGCGTCGGTCAGTTCATAGACGGCAAGGGCCGTGTCGTGACTGGCGACCGCGCCGTCGCCGGCCCAAAGGCAGGCGACGATCACGTCCTCGAAGCGTTGCGCGGGGAAGCGATGGAGTCGGTAGATGCCATGGGCGACGCGCTCGAGCGAACCGGTGCGTGCGAGGTAGGACAGCTGCTGACGCGAGACGCCCACCTCAGTGGCCTGCGCCGTGGTGACGTAGCCCGCGCGGCGTTCGGCGAGCGGGTAGAGGGCGTCGACACTGGTGGGCATAGATGTCAAACTATCTTTGACATTCGTGCTGTCAAGCATCTGGCCGGCACGCCGACCCAGCGCGTCACTGAAGCCCAGGTTTGGACACGGATTGGACACGGGCGGGGCGGAACGGGGCGCGATCGGCCGTCACCGAGCGGGACCGAGTATCCGCGTTTAGCCTGGTCAGGTGGGGTTTCAGGACATCGGGCGGGACGGGTCAGTACCCCCGTCAACGGGACCTAAACCCAGCGCGTCTGCCAGTTCCGCCACGCTCGCGTGGGTCGGGAACTTACCGCTGACCAGGAGATAGGCGTGAACGGGCCTCATGCGCCGTTGCGCCGCATGGCGAGGGCGCACGGCATTCCCTCAGAGACGCTGTCACGGGACGACCGAGCAGGTGCTCGCCGGAGTCCGTGAGCGGGCCGTGCGGCTGGTGCCCGAGCACCGCGCCTGGCCGAGGCCGCGGGAGCATCAACCGATCGGCTGGTCGGGCTTCCGAGCGAAGAGCAGCAGCTCATAGTCGTCGATGGTCGCGGGCTCACGGCGCCAATCGAGGGCACCACCTGCCCAGACCGCGTCGACCTCGAACCCGACGCTCTCCGCCAGGGTCCGTAAGCCGTCTGGGAGGTGGTAGTGCTCGCGTAGCTCCACAGTCTCCCCGTCGGGGAGCTCGTACGTGCTGGTCTCGGTCAACGTCAGCAGGTCCAGCTGGCCGATGGGCTCGCCCCGCTGCCAGGCGGCCAGCAGCCGGCCGGCGTTGAGGCCGGTGAGCGCGAGCCGGCCGCCAGGGCGCAGCGAAGCGTGGATCGATGTCAGGATCGCACGATCATGGGCGAGAGGTTCGACGTCATCGGCGACCAGACAGAACGCACCCTCGCAGAGGCAGATCGCCGCGTCGTACGGCTCCGGTCCGGGCGGGAGATCACGGGCGTCGGCCTCGACGAGCTCGATGTCGACACCCGCGGTGGCTGCGCGCGTTCGCGCCCGCTCGAGCATCGCCGAGGAGAGATCCACCCCGGTGACCACCGCACCCCTCGCGGCCAAAGCGACGGCGTGGCGCCCCGTTCCGCAGCCGACATCGAGCAGTCGCTCACCCGGCTGCAGCCCGAGCAGTGACCACAGCTCGACCACCTCGTCGTCGGTTCCCCGGGTGAAGTCCTCGTCGTCGTAGCCATCGGCCCCCGCCTGGAAGTACCGACGCCAGCCGAGCTCTCCCGACGCCTGCGCCACGGCTGCTCCTGTCGCTCTGTGCGGACCGCAGTGAGGGTCCCAAGTAGTGGTGGATGTCGGGCCGGGTTCCGTCGATGGGGCAGGCCGGCGCCTGCCACGGTCCCACCCTGCACACGGAGCGACGCGCGTCGATCGCCACGATACCGACCGCGTCACGGGTCCCTTGGCACCGCGCCGGCCGCGATCCCCACCATCGCGCCGATGCGGTGGGCCAGCGGGCCCGGGACGACCGCGTCAGGGTCGCGGAGCCGGCCCACCTCGGCGTGCACGCCGACCAGTGCCGCGTACAGCGGTGGGCAGGTCGGGCAGCGACCGAGATGCGCCTCGACCAGGCCCACCTCGACGTCGGGAAGCGCACCGTCGAGGTAGTCGGATATCAGTCGGCGGGCATCCCAGCACCGCATGGGCGTCCCCTGTGTCTGGCGGCGCCGTTCAGGGCCCGCGGCCAGTGCCGTCACCAGCGCCATCCTCCCGCGGCGTAGCCGCTGCTTCGCTGCCGGAAGCGAGACCTCGGTCGCCGTGGCGATCTGGCTGACCGTCCAGCCCTCGACGTCGTGGAGGACCACGGCCGTGCGCTGGGTCTCCGGGAGCCGGAGCAGTGCGTCCTCGAGCTCGGCGCGGTCGGCAGCCCGTCCGACCACCTCGGCGGTGTCCACGGTGTAGTCATCGTCCTCCCACAGCGCCTCGACGTCCGCGGTCGGAACGACACGCCCGGAGCGGCGGGCGGTATCGATCACGAGGTTGTGCGCGATCCGGTGCAGCCATGTCCGCGCCGCCGCCTCACCCCGGAAGCCATCTGCAGCGGCCAGGGCGCGCGCGGCGGTCTCCTGGACCACGTCCTCGGCCGCATGGCCATCGCCGGTGAGCAGCAGCGCGAAGCGGTACAGCCCATCGAGCTCCTCGACGATCGCCGCCCCCACCCGTGCAGCGCCGTGCAGCGGAGCCACCGCAGCTTCCCCTCGGTCCACGACGTCGCGCCCTACTTGCCTGCCGGCACCCGGCAGGTGCTGATCCCCAACAGACGGTAGGCAGGACAGAACCCGGTCGCCGCGGTTCCCGCCATCACGACCGCGACCACCACCAGCGCGATACCGGCCCCGCTGGTTGGTCCGACAGCGAACGCCGCGACCGCCGCAGCGATCGCCGCGACACCGCGGAGGACCCGGTCGAGACCTGCTTCGTTGCGTTCCATCGCTCATCTCCTGTGCGGATGGTGCAGCCAGGCATATCCCGGCCGGTTCGTACTGCCCCATGGACGACGCTGCCCGCGAGACAGATACCGGCCATCCAGGAAGTGTCCGCGCAGCGCGCACAAACAGCTCCAGGCGCGCGTTTCCGCGGC
>JAWLFQ010000033.1:0-19284 GCA_041685505.1 Nitriliruptoraceae bacterium | reverse complement strand
GCCATCGGATGACGCCATCGGATGACTACGGCTGGACGACGGTCACACGGCCGCGCATCGCAGGATGGATCGTGCACAGGTACTCGAACGTGCCGGTCTCGGTGAAGGTGACGGTGCCCCGGGCATCCTGCCCGAGTTCGCCGGTGTCGAAGCCGTCACCGGTGGCCGTGTGCGGGGCGGGATCACGGTTGACCCAGGCCAGCTCCGTTCCCATCGGCACCTCGATGTCAGCGGGCTCGTAGGCGAAGGAACGGATCTCCACCACCTCGGACGACGTTGTCTCCGAGGGCGCGGACGCCCCGCCGTCGGCTGCGCTCCCCGAACCGTCCGCCGGTCGCTCACCGGCGATCTCCGGAAGTGGATCGAGCGCTGCCGCATCCTCCTGGACGCGGAACAGCATCTCCATGCCGAGCTCATCGTGCTCCCCCTCCCCGTCCTCGACCGGGCAGTCGATCTCGTAGGTTCCGGCGGTGAGGTCGGCAACGAGCAGACCGCTCTCCCCGGGAGCGACCGTCTGCGATCGCCACTCGAGCCGGTCGCTGCCCGATCCGGACGTGCGGATCCGCAGCGCATGGGGCACGGTGCCCAGGTTGCGGAAGCGGAAGGTGATCGTTCCGGGACGCGCCACCTCGGCGGAGGGGACCAGCGCCCACTCACCCAGGACGACATCGACACCAGGGACCCCCACACCCGGCAACGGCTCCGCGGACGGGCCGGGCTGTTCGTCGCCACCACCGGCCGCGTCGCTCTCCGTGACCGCGTCATCACCGCCATCGGTCGATGTCCCGCCGGTCTCCGTGGAGACCCGCCCTTCCCAGGACAGGGTCGCGCCTTCGTGTCCCGCGACACCCACGACACCCACGGCGGCGATCGCCACCCCGGTCGTCGCCACACCCAGCAGGCGCGTGATCGCTGGCCGCTGCGGGAGGAACCGGTCGGCAGCGGCGAAGGCGATCGCACCCAGCGCGAGGATGATCGCGAAGGTCCGCGCAAGCTCCCCCCATGACTGGTGCGTCGCCAGCTCCTCGCCGCGCCTGAGTGCCACGGCGAGCTCCTCGCCGCTCCACACCGCACCCACCGCGGCGACGGCGGCACCGACCGCCAGGACGGCGACGATCGGCGCGAGGGTCGCTCGCAACGACGGACGTACCAGGACGAGCACCAGTCCGACCGCGACCAAGGGGATCAGGACCACGGGCGCATGGACGATCAGTGGATGCAGGGGGAGTCCGTCGAAGGTGACCATACTGCTGCGCTCCTCGTCGCTCGGGGGCCGCGATCCGGTCCCGCACGGTCAGCGTCGCTCGCCGCGGGTGAGGCGCACCGCCACCGGCGTGCCCAGGATCGCGTGGATCACGGCGACGCCGGGCGGAGGGCCGGCGGGAGGTCGGTCGGTGTGGCAGGCGGGAACGTGCCGTCAGCCAGCTCACGGTCGGCCAGCTCCGCGACCTGCGCGGCGCACCACACCGAGACGTCGCGTGCACCGGCGAGCACCTCGTCGCGGAGCAACGGCCAGGGCACCCACTCCACGCTCGCCACCTCGGAGGGGTCCGGGGTGACCTCGCAGCGGGCTCTCGCGATGAAGACCGGGCACAGCTCGTTCTCGCGCACGCCGTTGGCCCCGGTCGCCTCGTAGCGGAACCCCGGTAGGGCCAGGGTGAGCGCCTCGAGCTGCAACCCGAGCTCCTGCGCGGCCCGGCGCCTGACCGCCTCGGCCAGGTCCTCGCCCGGGGACGGGTGGCCGCAGACGCTGTTGGTCCACACCCCGGGGAAGGTTCGCTTGTCGTGGGCACGCTGTGTCATCAGCAGCCGCCCGGCACGGTCGAACACGTAGCAGGAGAAGGCCAGGTGCAGGGGTGTGCGGGTGTCGTGGACCGTGGACTTGGGAGCCGAGCCGAGCGCGTTGCCGGCCTCGTCGACGAGGATGACGCGTTCAGTGCTCATGCCGGCCTCGCCAGGGAGTTGACCGCCGCGGAGAACACGCCCGGCAGCCGCTCGGCAGCCGGCACCAGCGCCCGCCTGGTCACGGGTAGGCGTGTGGCACGCAGCAGGGCGGACGTCAGCAGGCGGTAACGCCGCGTGATGGTGTGCCAGTCGTGCTCGTAGCGCGCCGGGTCCCGGTCCCGGATGGCCGCAGCAGCCGCGCGCGCCTGTGCCACGGCCATCGCGACGCCCTCACCGGTCAGGGCGTCGACGTAGCCGCCCGCATCACCCACCAGCAGCACCCGTCCGGCCACCCGGGACCGCGCCCGCTGCCGCAGTGGCCCCGCGCCGAGGACATCGCCCAGCGGTGTTGCCCCGTCCAGCCGTGCCTGCAGTGACGGGAACCGGGCCAGATGCGCGTCGAAGGCGCCTCGGTCGGAGGTCAGCAGGGCGACGCCGACCACGTCGGCGGCCACGGGGGTGAGGTAGGCCTCGACGGAGTCGGCCCAGTGCACCTCGACGTGCGAGGTCCAGGGTGCCAGCCGGTAGTGCCGTCGCAGCCCGTAGCGCCGCCGCGGGGACGGCCGCCCGTCGAGCCCGAGCAGGCGTCGGATGGGGGAGTGGAGCCCGTCGGCGGCGACGACGTAGCGGAAGCGCTGACCGTCCACCAGGACGCTCTCGGACTCCGGGCGGAGCTGCCGTACCTGCCGCTGCTCGAGTGCGATCCCGGCGGCATCGGCCGCGGACCGCATCGCCGCATGCAGGCTCGTGCGGCGCACCCCGCGGCCGACCCCGCCGCGGAAGGCCGCCTCGGCGGTGTGTCGGCCCGCGAGGTAGCGGATCCCGGTGAGGTCCTCACCGGCCGGGTCGACCCCGAGCTCCGCGAGCGCGGCGACCGCACCGGGCATCAACCCCTCCCCGCACGCCTTGTCGATGACGCCGGCGCGCTTGTCCCACACGGTGACGTCGAGTCCCGCCTGCGCGCCGTACAGCGCGCTGGCCAGACCGGCGGGTCCGCCACCGACGACCAGGAGGTCCCTCATGGCGCCGCCTCCGCGGACGGCGACCCGGGGACGGCAGCGGTCATCGCGTGCAGTGCGCGGTTCTCGACCCGGATCCGCACCGTCAGCAACACCGCGTTGCAGAGCGTGAAGACGAGCGCGGTGATCCAGGCGGAGTGCACCAGGGGCAGCGCGAACCCCTCGATGACCACGGCGACGTAGTTAGGGTGGGAGAGGAAGCGGTAGGGCCCGCCGGTGACCCGCGGCAACCCCGGTACCACGATCACCCGGGTGTTCCACTGGCGGCCCAGCGAGCTGATGCACCACCACCGCAGCGCCTGGGAGGCGAGCACCAGCGCGAACATCGTCCACCCGAGGGTGGGCACGAAGGTCGGTCGCCGTAGCCACACCTCGAGCAGCGCGCCGACCAGCAGGCCGGTGTGCAGCACCACCATCACCGCGTAGTGGCGTCGTCCCGACTCCACGCCACCCCGTGCGACGCTCCATGCGGCGTTGCGCGTGGACACCACCAGTTCGGCGAGCCGTTCCAGCCCGACGGCGACGATCAGCCACGTGAACCAGATCATGCGGGTCGCTCCGGTGCCCGCAGCAGCACGAGCTCGGAACAGAAACCGGGCCCCATGGCCAGCATCAGCCCGTAGGACCCCGGCCGTGGCGGCCGGTCGGCGAGGATGTCGGCCAGCACGTGCAGCACCGATGCCGAGGACAGGTTCCCGATCGCGGCCAGGGAGTCCCAGGTCACCTGCACCGCATCCCGGTCCAGCCCGAGGGTCTCCTGCAGGGCCTCGAGCACCTTCGGCCCGCCCGGATGCGCGACGTACCACTCGATGTCGTCCTGCGTGAGGCCGTGGTCGGTGAGGAACGCCTCGACGTCCTCGCCGACGTAGCGGTGCACGAGCGCCGGCACGCTGCTGTCCAGCACGATCTTCAGCCCGGTGGCGCCGACATCCCAGCCCATGGCCCCTTCGGAGTCGGGGTAGAGCCGGCTGCGCGCGCCGAGCACGTCCGGCTGCGGGGTGGGGGGTACGTCGTCGAGTTCGCGGGCCCGGTTCGAGCCGACGGCCACCACGGCCGCGGCGCCGTCGCCGAACAACCCGCTCGCGACCAGGTTCGCCATCGAGGCATCGTCGCGCTGCAGGGTCAGCGAGCACAGTTCGACGGACATCAGCACCGCCACGCTGTCGGGATGTCCGCGGAGGTAGTCGTGCAGCCGCGCCACTCCGGCAGCGCCTGCGACGCACCCCAGCCCGACCAGGGGCAGACGGACGACGTCGGGGCGCATCCCGATCAGGGCGGCGACGCGTGCATCGAGGGAGGGCACGGCGAGACCGGTGACCGTCGCGGAGATGATGAGATCGACGTCCTGAGGGGTCAGGTCGACGGCTTTGAGGGCGTCGGTGACGGCCTGCGCACCGAGCTCGACACCGGCGGCGATGAACGCATCGTTGGACGCGGTGAAGTCGGTCAGTTCCGCGTAGCGCTCCAGGGGCAGTGCCAGGTGGCGCGTGCGCACTCCGGCGTTGGCGTGGAGACGCCGCACGACCCGCGCATCGATCTCGCTGCGCAGCAGGGTGTCGGTGAAGGCGTGGGTGAGCTCCGCCTGCGAGTACCGGTGTTCGGGCAGGACCCCCTGGACGCTGACGATCCGCATGCTGGTGTCTCCTCGAGCTCGTCGTATCCCACCGGATGCGCCGCTCGCCGGCGCCGCGTCGGATCGCCGGCGCTCGGCAGCGGTCGGCGATCACCCCGGTCGGTCGCACCGTCTCCCCGGGCGACGCTCACCGGGCTTCGAGCCAGCCGCGGCCGCGGGACCGGTCGGCCGCCCACGATGACCCCCTGGCAGGCCGTCATGCGCCCACCACCGCGAGCAGCGCCACGTCGATCAGCGCGATCGCGATCGCGGCGTAGAAGGGCGCTCTGCCGCTGCCCGACAGCGCGACGGCGGCGAGCGCGCCCACGACGGCCAGTGCCGTCCACGCCCAGGCCGCCGGTGCGCCGGCGGGGCCCAGCACCACGAGTGCCGACGCCAGGACCAGCAGTGCCGTGGCGATACCCCGACTGGGGGTGGCACCCAACCGGTGCGGGAGCCCGCGCACGGCGGTGGCCGCATCGTCCTCGAGGTCGGGCAGGGTGTTGAGGAAGTGCGCCGCGATCCCGAGCGCGGCCGCGGTGCCGACCATCCACACCGGCGGCAGCCGTGACGGGCTGTCCGCCAGGCTGACGACGGCGGGGAGCGCGCCGAAGGCCACGGCGTAGGGCAGCCAGGACCAGACCGTCGCCTTGAGTCCGAGGTTGTAGAGGTGGCCGAAGGCCACGGCGAGCCCGAGATGGGCTGCGCCGCTGCGCCAGCCTGCGAGCAACGACAGCACGATGCACGCGGCAGCGGCCACGATCAGCCAGCGCAGCACGACGGAGGTGGTCACCTCGCCGTTGACCAGCGGCTTGTCCGTTCGGCCGACCGCACGGTCCCGATCGGCGTCGAGCAGGTCGTTGCCCCAGCCGATGGTCAGCTGGCCCGTGAACACCGCCGCGGTGACGAGGATGGCACCGGTGCCGGGCACGCCCAGTGCCAGGGCCAGCAGTGCCACGATCGTCGTGACGGCGAGCGTCGGTCCGAGGTGCGCGGTGCGCAGGAGCGGGAGCACGCGACCGGGGCTGGTCCCTGCGGGACGTGCGGTCACCAGCGCATCTTCGCGCAGTCGTCGCAGTCAGCGTGTTCGTCGGGCTCGACCTGCACCGTGGCGTGCTCGATCCCGTAGGTGTCGCGCAGCAGCTGGCGCGTCCGGTCGAGTGTGCGGTGCCCGTCGGCCCGCGGCTGCAGCCGCACGTGGACGGAGGCGACCTCCATCCCCGAGGTGAGCGTCCACACGTGCAGATCGTGGACGTCTGCGACACCCTCGACCCGGGCCAGCTCCGTGGCGAGGCCGGTGACGTCGACCTCGGCGGGAGCGGCCTGCAGCAGCACCCGAACGGCCTTGCCGCCCAGGCGCAGGGCGCGGGGCAGGATGAACAGGCCGATCGCGATGGCGAAGATCGGGTCGATGCGGGCGAACCCGGTCAGCTGCAGGATGGCCGCGGCGATCACCACGCCTACCGATGCCATCAGGTCGGCCAGGACCTCCAGGTAGGCCCCCTGGATGTTGAGCGAGGCGTCCTTGCCGCCGCGTAGGAGCCAGAAGGCCACCAGGTTCACCAACAGCCCGAGCACACCGATGATCAGCATCGGCACGCCGCTGACCTCGGGTGGTGCGCTCAAGCGTCGGATGGACTCGTAGATGACGTAGCCCGCCAGTGCGGTGAGCAGGCCGGCGTTGGCCAGGGCGGCCAGGATCTCGAGCCGGTACAGCCCGAAGCTGCGCTGTCGGTCGGGGCGGTGGGTGCTGGCCGCCTGGATGGCGGCCAACGCCATCCCGATGCCGATGACATCGGTGAGCATGTGGCCGGCGTCGGACAGCAACGCGAGCGAGTTGGCCAGCAGTCCGCCCACCAGCTCGATCAGGAAGAACCCGCCGATGAGGCCGAAAGCTGCCAGCAGGCGCCGCTTGTAGGCGACACCGGCGTGCTGGGCGACCGCGGCGCTGCCGTGATCGTGGCCGTCAGACATCGCGGGCCACCGCGCACATCGGTTCCCGCGTGGCAGGGGGAGTACATCGGCTGGCGGTGGGCACCGATCGCAGTGCCATACCTTTCGATCTCCGTGACTCGACAGGGTAGCTGCGGCGACGGGGGTGCAGCGGCCGCGGCGGCCGCCGGCCGGGTGCGGGAAGAACCGTGTGCAGGGGTACGTTGACCACAGGGAGCGCCGCACCGCGCTCGCCTCACCACCCACGCCGGATGGTGCCGACGCTGCCCCGGAGCTGCCATGTCGACCGAACACGGGCCCGATGGGCCCCTCGATGGGCCCGACGCGGCGACGGCCACGGTCGCGGCTGAGGGGGCACCGTCCACGGCCCGCTCACGGACGGGGTTGCTCGCGCCGCTGGTGGTGCTGCTGGTCGTTGCCGCGCTCGCCATCGCCGCCATGACCGGTGGCAGCGACGACGCCGATCCCGCGCCGACGGCGGCGACCGACACCGACGCCGATGCGCCCGGCGAGCAACTACCGGAGGACCTCGCCACCGAGGAGGACGACGATCTCGAGGCGCAGGTCGACGAGCAGGCCGACGAGCAGCAGTTGGCGGCCGAGGAGCAGCGCGCGGCGCTGGCCGCACTCGCCACCCGTGACCCGGACGACCCCAGGGCCCTGGGCGCGGCGGACGCTCCCGTGGTGATGATCGAGTGGGCCGACTTCCTCTGCCCGTTCTGTGGGGTGTTCGCGCGGGACACGGAACCGGAGCTGATCGCACGCTACGTGGACACCGGGTTGCTGCGCATCGAGTGGCGTGACCTGCCCTTCCAGGGCGACCAGGCGCTGCTCGCCGCCCTCGGTGGACAGGCCGCTGCCGAGCAGGACGCCTTCTGGGACTACCACGAGGCACTGTTCGCCGAGGACCTGCGGCGCGACCAGAACCGTGTCGATCGCGCCTTCCTGCAGGGTGTCGCAGCGGAGATCGGTCTCGACGTCGACCGGTTCACCGCCGATCTCGACGACCCGCAGTTGGCCGAGCGCGTGCGGGGGGAGGCGGCGATCGCGCAGGAGCTCGGTATCTCCGGCACACCGGCGTTCATCATCGGCGGCTACCCGCTGGTGGGTGCCCAGCCGATCGAGTCCTTCGTCCAGGTCATCGAGGTCGCGGCTGAGGACGCCGGCGCGGAGCTGCCGTGATCGAGATCGGCTACCTCGCCGCCTTCCTCGGTGGGGTGCTGACCCTGCTCAGCCCCTGCGGGGCGCTGCTGCTGCCGTCCTTCTTCGCCTACGCCTTCGACCGCCCCGGCGTGCTGCTGCAGCGCACCGCGGTGTTCTACGCCGGCCTGGCCGCGGTGATGGTGCCGCTGGGGACGGGTGCGGCGCTGGCCAGTCGGCTGCTGCTCAGCAACCAGGAGCGCCTGGTGGTCGGCGCCGGCTGGCTCCTGGTCATCCTCGGGATCCTCACCGCCGTGGGTGTGGGACGGGTGCTGCCCACGTTGACGGGCCGTGCGCAGGCGCGTGTCGCCGGTCGGACCTCGCCCGCAGCGGTGTTCGGGCTGGGTGCGATCTACGGCGTCGCGGGCTCGTGTGCGGGTCCGATCCTCGGTGCGGTGCTGACCATCGCCGCCCTGGACGGCCGTCCGCTGCACGGCGGTGCGCTGCTGGCGGTGTACGCCCTCGGCATGGCCGCGCCGCTGTTCCTGCTGGCCGGGGTGTGGGAACGGCTCCAGCTGGGCCGTCGAGGATGGCTGCGTGGTCGCGCCGTCAACCTCGGCCGGCTGCAGTTGCACACCACCTCGCTGCTCACCGGTGCGCTGTTCGTCGTCATCGGGGGATGGCTGGTGGCGTCCGGCGGTGCGATGGCACTGCCCGGTCTGCCCGACACCACCCAGCTCGACCTCGCCGCGCAGCAGTGGCTGCTGCGCGTGGACCGCATCGCGCCCGATCACCTGGTGCTCGGTGTCGTCGCCGTGGTCGCGGCGGCGCTGCTGCTGGTCCGCCTGCGTCCCCGGACCGGCCCCCGGGACCGGGATCGCGATGGCCGCGCCTCGGCCCAGCCGGGCGAGACCGGGAGCTGACACCCACGGAGGCTGCCCCCACGGTCGCGCGCTGACGGGGTCAGCGGCCGTGGCCGTGCAGCACCCACACCACCTCCGCCGGCACCGTGCCCGGGTTCGCCCACCCACGGACCGGCGCCGCATCGGTGTGCAGGGCGTCACCCTCGTGCAGCGTCTCCGTGCGTCCCGCGAGCTGCAGGTCCAGGACACCGCGGATCACGGTGACCGACTCGGGGGCCTTGACCGCGAAGGGGCCGTGATCGCCGTGCGCGCCGGGAGCGATGTGCAGGGACCACAGCTCGCCGGCGGCGCTGTCGTGGAGGAGCTGTTCGCCGTCGATGCCCTCCTGGATCCGGCGCTGCTCGCGCCCGCTGCGTCGCGACACCCAGTAGCCGCGGGGTGAGGTCCGCCGCGGACCGAAGGGCACGCCGAGGACCTCCCACAGGCGGACCAGGGTGTCGCCGCCGGGGCCACGTACGCCACGTTCCACCTGGGACAGGGCCGAGGGTGAGATCCCCACGCGGCGGGCCACCTCGGCCTGTGCCAGGCCGCTGGCCAGCCGTTGCTCCCGGATCATGGTGCCCAGACGCTGCCGGGTGGTCATCACCTCGCCAACGGGTTCGAGGTCCCCCTCGACGACCTGGACCGCGCGGCTGCGGCCCTGCACGTGCTCGGCGCGACCGTCCGCCTTGCGGACGGTCAGCAGGTACTCACCCGGGTCGTCGGCGGGAGCCCGGGACACCTCCACCACCACCTGGGTGACCTCGGTGAGCCGACGCAGGAAGCTCGGGCGGTGTGCGTGGCGCTCGAGGGGCCACAGCGCGAGGCTGCGACGTCGGTACAGGCGGGGGCAGGTGGCCAGGAACAGCTCCAGGGCCGCCTCGTCGGACCAGGCCGATTGGACGGCGCTGAGCCGGTCGAAGGCGAACACCGCGCCCGACCCGGCACGCGCATCGGCGGCGCGGACGTCCGCGAGGGCGTCCTCGAGGCTCGCCTCCACACCCAGGGCGTGGGGCAGCTCGGCAGGTTCGCCGGTGTACACCGCCGACCAGTCCAGGACCTCGACGCCTGCCGGCACCGGGCCGTGCCACGGGGTGCGTACGGTGACGAGCACCAGCGGGGCGTGGCCCTCCCCCGCGGCGCGATAGCGCGCGACCAGCAGGTCGAGGATGTCCTCGGCTTCCGACAGCACCACCAGGTTGTCGCCGATGTGGACCTGGTCGACCAGCTCGTCGAGCACGGCCGTGCCGCTGCGCGGTCGCGGGCTCGCGTCCATGCGGATCCTCCTGGCCGGGAACGCGCGGTGCGCCCCCGTCACGGCGCTGCCGCCGGTCGGGGACCGAGGTGACACGTTAGAGGCTGCGTGGTCGCCCCCGGTGAGCGCGGCGCGCAGGGGCGGGAACAGCCGGGGCGCGCGGTGCGTTCAGATGAGCAGGCCGCCGTCGACGCCAGGAGACCCCTCATGGACCAGGACCGCTACGTGCTGCGCACCCGCACCGCCCACGATCCGGAGACCGCCGACGCCCGTGTGCGTGCGGCGTTGGCAGCGGAGGGGTTCGGGGTCCTGACCGAGATCGATGTGACCGACACGCTGCGCAAGAAGCTCGACGTCGAGGTGGCGCCCTACCGCATCCTGGGCGCCTGCAAGCCCTCCTACGCGCACGAGGCGATCGACATCGATCCGATGATCGGTGGTCTGCTCCCGTGCAACGTCGTGGTCCGCGAGCATCCCGACGGCGGCTCGGAGCTGATCGCCATCGACCCGTCCGCGATGATGGGGCTGACCGGTGACCCGCAGCTCGAAGGCCTGGCCGGACAGGTCGGCGACGAACTGACGCGCGCACTGGAAGCGGCAGCCTCCGAGGACTGAAGCCCGCACGCCGACCGGGTGCTCCTCCGGTGATGGGGCAGCCCGGTGACGCTCAGCTGCCTGCCGGCTGCTCCTCGGCCGCTGCACGGGCCGCGGTCAGACGGATACGTCCGAGCAGCGCGGTCGTCACCCCGTCGAGCACCAGCTGCACGCCGAGCACCGTGCCCAAAAACCACAGCGCGGAGGCCGGCCAGCCGGCCAGGATCAGGCCGGCCAGCAGCAGGGTGATCACCCCGCTGAACAGCAGCACACCGCGGGGCATCCCGGGTTGGAAGGCCAGCACGACCCGCAGCACCCCGCCGACCAGCAGCAGCGAACCTGCCAGCAGGGTCAGGCTGAGCAGCCCGATCCCCGGGTTCGCGACGAAGCCGACCCCAAGGACGCCGAGCAGCGCCCCGTAGGCCAGGTTCCAGCGGCGCTCGTTGTCGGACCAGTTGACCACCGCCCCCACCGCGAGCACCACCCCGCCGATCAGCAGCATCCAGCCGGTGAACAGCACGGAGATCACGCTGGCCAGTGCGACGTGGCTGAGCACGATGACGCCTGCCACCAGCGACAGCGCGCCGAAGAACAGATCCCATCCGGTGCGCTGTCGCTCGAGCGCCACCTGGGGCTGATCACTCATCTCGTCGCTCCTCCTCGCGGGTGCGTGGCCGTTGCACCGTCGCAGCGACCGCCTGCGGGCGGTGTGGGGGACATCGCAGGTCACCACCACACGCCCACCGCCATGATGCACCGTGACGCCGGCGTGCGTCCAGATGGACTGTGGCTCGACTGCGACCACACGGTGCCCGCCTCGCCGCCCGGCGTGTCCGCGTGGGGGGCTACGGTTCCGACCGGGGCAGCGAGGTCGAGGGTGGGTAGCAGGTCGCACAGCGCGCCGGGGTGGCGCACACCGGATGTGCCGGTGTCATCGTGGGTGCGCTCCTACCGGCGCCAACGCCTGCCTGGCGACCTGCTCGCCGGCGCCATCGTCACCGCCCTGGTCATCCCCCAGGCGCTCGGCTACGCGACGATCGCGGGTGTGCCCGTCCAGGTCGGGCTCTACGCCATCCCCGTGGCGTTGCTGGCCTACGCCGTGCTCGGCTCCTCACCCCAGGTCAGCGTCGGGCCGGTCTCCACGGTGTCGGTGGTGTCGGGGTCCGTCGTCGCCGCCCAGGCCGGCGGTGATCCCGAACGGGCCGTGGCGCTGACCGTCACCCTCGCCCTGCTGTCGGGGCTGCTGCTGCTCGCGGCCGGGCTGTTGCGCACGGGGTGGGTCGCGGAGTTCCTGTCGAAACCGATCGTGACCGGGTTCGTCTTCGGGCTCGCGCTGGTCATCATCGTCGGGGAGGTGCCGCGCCTGCTCGGCCTGCCCGCCGGTGAGGGGCCGGTCCCAGCCCGGCTGCTCCAGGCGGTGCAGGCACTGCCGCAGCTCCACGTGCTGACCGCGGTCGTGGGACTCGCCAGCCTGGTGGTGCTGTTCGCGGGCGGTGCGGTGGCGCGCCAGATCCCCTGGGGCATCGTGCTGGTGGTCGGCACCATCATGCTGTCCGACCGGCTGGGCTTCGCCGACAGCGGCGTGGCGGTGGTCGGAGAGGTGCCACGCGGGCTGCCCGTGCCCGGCCTGCCGGCAGTGACCTTCGACGACGTGCTCGCCCTGCTGATCCCCGCCACGGGCCTGGCGCTGGTCGGGTTGGCGGAGAGCCTCAGCGCCGCCCGCTTGTTCGCTGCGACCGGTGGCTACCGCATCGACACCGACCAGGAGTTCGTCGCCACCGGCGTGGCCAACATCGCCTCGGGGCTGTTCGGTGGTCTGGGCGTGGCGGGGAGCCTGTCGAAGACCGCGGCAGTGGTTCGCGCCGGCGGGACCAGCCAGCTCGCCAGCGTCTGCGCCGCCGTGCTGTCGCTGGCCGTGCTCGTGCTGTTCACACCCTCCCTCAGCGCGCTGCCCCGCGCCGTCCTGGCGGCGGTCGTGGTCCACGCCGTCTGGGGGTTGATGGACGTCGCGAGCCTGCGACGCTACGCAGCGATCCGGCGCAACGACCTCGTCGCCGCGCTGGGCGCACTGGTCGGTGTGGTGGTCTTCGGCACCCTGCCCGGGCTGGTGATCGCCATCGGACTGTCCGTGCTCGGACTGGTCTACCGTTCGAGCCGTGTCGCGGTCGAGGAGCTCGGACGCCTCGACGGGGAGAAGGCCGCCTGGGCGGCCGTGGCGCGGCACGGTTCCTACCGCACCATCGCGGGACTGAAGATCCTGCGGCTGGATGCGCCGCTGTTCTGGGTCAACGCTGCCAGCGTCGAGGAGCAGGTGATCGCGATCGTGGATGCCGACCCGCAGACCCGTGCGGTGATCCTCGACCTGGAGGCGACGGACCAACTCGACAGCACGAGCACCGACATGCTGCGCGCCCTGCGGCTGCGGCTGCAACGGCGCGACATCGACCTGTACCTCGTGCGGGTGTTCTACGGCGCCCGCGTGGTGCTCAAGCGCTCCGGGCTGCGGGAGGCCCTCGGCGACGACCACCTGTGGCGCACCATCTCCGAGGGCGTGCGACGCGCACGGCACGACCACGGTCTGGCAAAGGCGGGTGCCCCGCTGCCCGACGACGCGCGGCCCCTTGAGCCCCATCGCTGAGCTCCGGCTGGTGCCGCCGTCCGGCCGGGCGGCGCCGAGTGCACCCATCGCCGGACATGCCGTACCGTCGAAGTCCGGACAACCCGTCGCTCGGTGAAGGAGCAGCAGGTGAGGATCGTGATCGTCGGTGGCGTGGCAGCCGGGATGTCGACGGCAGCGCGGGCGCGCCGCCTCGACGAGTCGGCCGAGATCATCGTGTTGGAGCGGGACGCGTTCGTGTCCTTCGCCAACTGCGGGCTGCCCTACCACATCGGCGAGGTGATCGAGGACCGCGACCGGCTGCTGCTGCAGACCCCGGAGAGCCTGCGGGCCTCCCTCGACCTCGATGTGCGGACGGGCACCGAGGTGGTGGCCATCGACGCGCAGGCGCGCACCGTCACCGCCCGGGTGAACGCCACCGGCGAGCAGCAGGAGCTCACCTACGACAAGCTGGTGCTGTGTCCCGGTGCGGTGCCGCTGGTCCCGCCGCTCCCCGGCATCGACGATCCGCGTGTCCACGTGCTGCGCCGCATGGAGGACATGGATGCGATCAAGGCACGGGTGGACGCCGTGGATGCGGACGGGGCTGCGGCGGTAGGTCACGCCGTGGTCATCGGTGGGGGCTACATCGGGCTGGAGATGGCGGAGAACCTGCGCCACCGTGGCCGTGAGGTGAGCCTGGTGGAGCTGGCCGACCAGCTGATGCCGCCCCTCGACCGCGAGCTCACCTCGGCGATGGAAGCCCACCTGCGCGCCCACGGTGTCGATCTGCACCTCGGCGTCGCGGCCTCGAGCTTCGCCCCCACCGAGGATGGTCGCCTCGGGGTCACCCTGGCCGACGGCACGCAGCTGGCCACGGACCTGGTGATCCTGGCCGCGGGGGTGCGCCCCAACACCAGCCTCGCGCAGGCCGCCGGTGTCGAGCTCGGGCCCCGTGGCGGCATCGCGGTGGACGAGCACCTGCAGACCAACCTGCCCGACGTCTACGCCGCAGGCGACGCCGTCGAGGTGCGCCACACCATCCTGCCGGGCCCGTGGTTGATCCCCCTGGCCGGCCCGGCCAACCGTCAGGGACGGGTGGTGGCGGACAACCTCTGCGGCAGGGACACCACCTTCGGCACCGTCCAGGGCACCGGCATCGTCAAGGTGTTCGATCTGGTCGCCGGTGGCGTGGGTGCGAACCAGCGCCAGCTCGAGGCGGCGGACATCCCCTTCGAGCGGGTGCAGCTGCACCCCTCCGGCCACGCGGGCTACTACCCGGGGACCTCCGCCATGCACCTCAAGGTCCTCTTCGCTCCCGACACCGGGCGGCTGCTCGGTGCGGGGATCGTCGGCTTCGACGGCGTGGACAAGCGCCTCGATGTCCTCGCGACAGCGCTCAGTGCCGGCATGACCGTCTACGACCTCGAGACCCTCGAGCTCGCCTACGCCCCGCCCTTCGGCTCCGCCAAGGACCCGGTCAACATGGTCGGCTTCATCGGTGCGAACCTGCTGCGCGGCGATGTGGAGCTGTGGTACGCCGATCGCTTCGACGTCGAGACCGCGGGTGCCCGCCTCCTGGACGTGCGCGGCCCAGAGGAGTACGCCGCCGGTCACCTGCCGGGTGCGGACAACGTGCCGCTGGACCAGCTGCGCGGTGCGCTGGAGGAGTGGGACCGCAGCCAGCCGGTGCGGCTGTACTGCGCCGTCGGCTTCCGCAGCTACCTCGCCTACCGTGTGCTGGTGCAGCACGGCTTCGTCGACGTCGCCACCCTCGCCGGCGGGATGCACAGCTACCTCGCGGCCACCCAGCTCGAGGCCGATCAGGAGCTCCTCCTGCGCGAGCCCGTGGTCAGCTACGCGGAGGAGCGCACCGCGGCCGCCATCGACCCCGCGGGCTGATCCCGTCCCTCAGCCCTCCTGCCCCTCCACCGGCTCCAGGGGGCGCTCGACCACCTCCTCCAGGGGGGGCGGCAGCCCGCGCTGCGGGCGGGCGGCGGTGAGCAGGGCGTCCTCCTCGGCGGAGGCGAAGACGTGCAGCCCGAGGCGGGTCGACAGCTCACGGCAGGTCTGCACCCCCTTGACGCTGTTGCCGTAGGCGTCCAGGGGTGGGGAGAAGACGGCGATACCCATCTTGCCCGGGATCACCGCCAGGATCAGGCCACCCACCCCACCCTTGGCGGGGAAGCCGATCTCGAAGGCCCACTCGCCGGCGAAGTCGTACATCCCGCAGGTGTGCATCACGCTGAGCACGTCGCGTACCCGTCGTCTCGGCAGGACCTGGGCGCCGGTGCGCGGGTTGCGGCCCCCGGTGGCCAGGGTCGCGGCCATCAGCGCCAGCTGGGCCGTGGTGACGTGCACCGCGCACTGCTTGAGGTAGCGGGTCAGCACCGCTTCCGCATCGCCCTGCAGCAGCCCGGCACTGCGCAGCAGGTAGGCGATGCCACGGTTGCGATCGGCGGTGGCGAGTTCGGCCTCCAGGGTGTCGGCGTCGACCGTGAGCTCGTCGCCCCCGGCGAAGGCCCGAAGGGTGTCGAGGATGCGGGCGAACCGGGCGTCGGGGTCGGGCCCGGGCACCAAGCTGGTGGTCACCAGCGCGCCGGCGTTGACCATCGGGTTGAAGGGACGCATCGTGCGCTCGTCGACCCGCAGGGCGTTGAAGGGGTCGCCGCTCGGCTCGACCCCCACCCGGGCCAGCACCTCCTGCGGGCCGAGGTCGGCCAGCACCTGCCCGTAGGTGAACACCTTCGACACCGAGTGCAGCGGCACCGCCACCTCGTGATCGCCCACGGTGTGGACCTCACCGTCGACGGTGACCGCAGCCAGGGCCAGACGTGCGGCGTCCGGGCCGAAGTCGGGGACCCCGAGGTACCCGGCGCCCGACCGGTAGCAGCGTTCGTCGCCGGACAGCGGCCAGGCGGCGATGCGCTCCGCGAGTTCGGTGAGTCGGGTGTCGATCCGCCGGTGCGTGGTGGCATCCGAGGCGGGCGTGCTCATGCGGGTGTGACCTCCACCTCGAGGCTGTTGAGCACGGCGTTGCCGCTGACAGCGTCGACCTCGGTGCGTGGGCTGAGCACGTTCGCGTTGACCCCCGCGTGCCGGCGGGCCACCGACAGCTCGACCCCTTCGAGGTCGTGGCCGAAGCCGTGGGGCAGGCTGACCACCCCGGGACGCATCCGATCGGTGACCTCGGCGGTGGCCGTCAGGCTCCCGGCTGCCGAGCGCACGAGGGTGGGCGCGCCGTCGACCACACCCCGGGCCGCGGCGTCCACGGGGTGCAGTTGCAGGGTGCACAGCTGTCGGCCCTTGGTGAGCCCGGTCAGGTTGTGGGACCAGGAGTTGTTCGTGCGCAGGTGCCGGCGGCCCACCAACACCAGCGGCTGCGCCGCCGGCACGGTCGCATCCCCGTCGTCATGGGCGTTGCGTCGGGCGTCCACGGCGTCGAGCTCCCGCGCGACCCGCTCCATATCAGCGGTGATCGGCTCGGGTGCGAGCTCGATCCGGCCCGAGGTGGTGGCCAGCACCTCGGGCACCCGCGGGGTCAGCGGGCCCAGGTCGATGCCGTGGGGGTGCTGCTCCAGCACCGCGAGGCTGAGCCCGTCCGGGTGGGTGCCGAAGCCGTCACCGTAGGGTCCGGCACGCAGCAGCAGGTCGAGCAGTCGCTCGGGGCCGCGCCGTCCTGACAGCTGGGCGAGCAGCGCAGCCGGTTCCCGGGTGGCCAGGCGAGCGTCGGTGTCGGCGACCAGGCCGGCGACGAGCTGCTGGCACACGAGGGTGTCGGCGGCATCGACGTCGACCGGTGGCTGCTGGCCGAGCGCGATCGCGGCGAGCGTGAGCAGGATCTCCCACTCCTCCGGCTGGCCCTCGGCCAGGGGGACGGCAGCGGGGGAGTGGTTGGCGACGTTGCGCACCGCCAGCGCGGTGAACGCCAGGTCGTAGTGGGGCCGTTGCAGGATCGCCGGGGGCGGCAGGATCACGTCGGCATGCCGGGAGGTGGCGGTGACGTAGGGGTCCACCGCGACCAGCAGGTCCAGCTCGGCGAGCGCGGCATCGAGGCGTGCACCGTCGGGGGTGGACAGCACCGGGTTGCCGGCGATCGAGATCAGGGCCCGGACCTGGCCCCGGCCGGGGGTCACGATCTCGTCGATCAGGCCCGCGACGGGCAGTTCGCCGATCGCCTCGGGCAGGCCCCGGGCGCGGCTGTGGCGCCGGGCGTGGCGGAAGGGTCGGCGTCGGCTGCGGTGGTGTGCCGGCAGGGGGAACATGGCCCCCCCGGGACGGTCCAGGTTCCCGGTGAGGACGTTGAGGACGTCCACCAGCCACGAGGTGACGGTGCCGAAGGGCACGGTGCTGGTACCGAGCCGCCCGTACACCACGGCGCGGGGGGCGCCGGCGAGCTCCCGCGCCAGCCACCGGATCGTCTCCGGTGCCAGCCCGCACGCCGCGGCGACGCGCTCGGGGGTGAAGGGCGCGGCCAGGGCCAGCACCTCCTCGACGCCCGAGAGGTGATCGGTGAGGTGGTCACCGGGACGGATCGCGCCGTCGCTGGCCAGGGTCTCGATCATGGCGAGCAGCAGCCAGGCGTCGGCCCCGGGCCGGATGGGCAGGTGGTGGTCGGCGCGTTCGGCGGTGCGGGTGCGGACCGGGTCGACGACCACCAGCCTGCCCCCACGCTGCTGCAGCCTGGTCAGGCGGCCGGGCAGGTCGGGGGCGGTCATCAGCGAGCCGTTGGACACCCGCGGGTTCCCACCGAGGACCACCATGAACTCGGTCCGATCGATGTCGGGGACCGGGATCGCCAGCGGGTCGCCGAAGAGGTAGCCACAGCTCACGTGCTTGGGCAGCTGGTCGACGCTGGACGCCGAACTGATGTTGGTGGTCCCGAGCGCCTTGGCCAGTGGTCGCACGTAGAGCTGTCCCGACAGGTTGTGCGCGTTGGGGTTGCCGAGGTAGAGGGCGACGGCGTCGTGGCCGTACTCGGACTGGATCGCCGGTAGCCGGTGGGCGATCTCCGCGTAGGCCTCCTCCCAGGTGGCCTCCACCAGGCGACCGCGCGAGCGCAGACGCGGGGTGGTCAGCCGGTCGGGATCGGCCTCCAGCTCCCCGATGGTCGCGCCCTTGGGGCACAGGTAGCCGGCGCTGAACACGTCCTGGTCGTCGCCGCGCACCGACACCACCCGGTCCTCGGCGTCGAGCTCCAGGCGCAGGCCACAGGTCGCCTCGCACAGCGGGCAGGTCCGGATGACGGTGCGGGTCACGGTGGTCTCCCCCCAGCACGGTGTGGGCAGACGGTAGTCGTGGCCACAGCTAGCGTGATCATCACCCAACGAGGAGCGGGGATGTCCGAGGACCCGACCACGGTCACCGCCACCGCCGACCGGATCCTCGATCGTGCCCGCGTGTTCGCGGTCGTGGGCGCATCGCCGTCCCCCTGGCGACCCAGCCACGGCGTGATCCGGACCCTGCTGGACCACGGCTACGAGGTGGTGCCGATCCGTCCCGGGCGGGAGGATGTCCTCGGCCTGCCCACCTACCCGGACCTGGCTGCCGTCCCCGAGGAGGTCCGGGTCGACGTCGTCGACGTCTTCCGGCGCTCGGACCGTGCCGGCGTCCACGTCGACGAGGCGATCGAGCGGGGGGTCGGGGCGGTGTGGTTGCAGTTGGGGGTGGTCGACCACGCGGCCGCCGCACGGGCACGCGCGGCCGGTCTCGACGTGGTGATGGACCGCTGCCCTGCCATCGAGTTGGCGCGGCGCGGTGGCCGCGGTCGGTCCTGAGCACGACCTAGGCGCGGCGATGGGGAAGCTCCGTGGCGTTTGACGTCGCTGAGATAGTTAGTTAGGTTGGTTTATGAATAGACCGTGTCGGCGGCTGGAGGACGTCGGATGTCGGATCCGCACAGCGGGATGGTCGAACAGTGACCGCTGCCCCGCAGGCCCTGCCCGTGACGGCGGTGTCCCCTGACGCGCGCCCGCCACGCTGGCTCGGGATCGACATCGGAGGGACGACGACCGAGGTGGTCGCCGTCACCGCCGACGGTGCGATCTCATCGACCCAGCAGGTCGCGACGCGCCCCGGAGCCGGCCTCATCCCTGGGACGCTGGAAGCCATCGCCGCGCTCGAGATCCCCCTCGATGGCGTCACCGCCGTCGGTATCGGTATCCCCGGGGAGGTCGACACCGAGGCCGGCACGGTGCGTCTCGCGGTCAACCTCGGACTCGGTGCGGCGTCGCTGCCGATCGCCGCTGCCGTCGAGGAGGCGGTGGGTG
>JAWLFQ010000108.1:1467-6154 GCA_041685505.1 Nitriliruptoraceae bacterium | reverse complement strand
GTCCTCCACCACGACCGTCGCGCACGGGGGTGCCTGGTCGTGGCTGCAGCGCACCCATGACGTGTGTAGCACAGCTGCGGGGGCGACCCGGAGGCCGTGGTCGCGCCAACGCACATCGTCCGGTGGCGGACGCCATCGACGCCGACGAACTGAGCGTGCCCAGGCTCGCCGCTCACCGTCCGAGCCGCTCGCCGGTGACACTGCCCGGCCAGCGCCGCCGCTCGGCGAGCGCGGTCAGCACGACCCACACCGACAACCCGACAGGTAGCAGGGGACGCAGCAGCCGCGCGGCCCCGTGCAACCGGCCCGCGAGGTGGCGGTCGAGGCTGTGCGCGTGGTGCCACAGCGCCCGCCACCTCGACCTCGAGGTGGACGCACCGACCCGGTGCTCGACCACCGCCGCCGGCTCGTAGCGCAGCCGCCAGCCCGCCCCCCTCAGCCGCGAGCCGAGGTCGACGTCCTCGACGTAGAGGAAGAACCCCGGGTCGAAGCCCCCGACCGCCTCGAAGGCCTCGCGACGCACCAGCAACGCACAGCCCGACAGCCAGGCCACGTCCCGCGGCAGCTCGCTCGGCAGGTCGCGGGCGTGGTAGCGGTGGGTCCACCGGTTCTCGGGCCACCACCGCCCGAGCAGGGCGTGACCGACGATCGTGGCGGCGTCGAGGTCGCGGCGGGCCGAGGCCTGGAGCTCTCCACCCGGGTAGCGGACCTGGGGGCCGACGGCTGCCACGGTCGGCTCGGCGGACAGCGTGGCCGCGAGTCGCGCCAACGCACCGGGCCGCACCCGAACGTCGGCGTTGGCCACCAGGACCGAGGCCGCCCGGGTCGCGCGGACCCCGGCGTTGGCGCCCCGTCCGAACCCGGTGTTGGTCAGCGCCAGCACGCGCGTGCCGTCGTCGCGGGCCCGGACCGCCGCCACCGTGGCGTCGCTGGAGCCCGCGTCCACCACCACGACCTCCAGATCGGCGGGCCGGTCCGGATCGGCAGCCACGGCGTCGAGGGCACCCAGCACCTCCTCGCGGGTGTCGTGGGTCACGAACACCACGGCGAGATCCGCCTGCAGCTCCGGATCGGTGGGCAGCGGGACCCGTGCGGTCATGCTCAGGTCGTCGCGTCGTCGCCGCTGGCCACGATGACGTGGACACCGTCGGGGACCGCCACCTCGTCGGGCAGCGGCAGGCTCGGAGCACCGAGCGTCGCCGCGACCCAACCGGCCCGCTCCTCCTCGCCGGGGACGACGAAGACCGTCGTCACCGCACCGAGCTCGTCGGTGGGGCCCACCCGGGCCCCGACGCGGGTCTGGAAGCCCGCGAACCGCAGCGTCGAGTCGACGATGCCCGCGCCGGCCCCGACGCTGGCGACACCCACCACGGTCTCGTCGCGCTCCTCGCGGGTCCCGCGCTCGGCGAGGTGCTGCCCCGAGCGCAGGTCGTCGAACAGCGCCCTGGCTCCGGGCCCGTAGGGCACCATGAAGTCGAGCCCGTCGATCCGGCGGGGGTGGGCGGGGACGGCGGTCATCGGCATGCCGGCGCTGACCACCGAACGCAGCTCGTCCGCCAGGCCGAGCATCTGCGGTGTCGCGAGGCGATCGTCGAGGGTCAGCCCCGTGGCCACGTCCTCGGTGAGCCGGTAGACCTGCCGGGGGTTGGCCAGCGTGCGCGTGGCGGTGAGGTCGCCGAGCACGGCGCGCAGGAAGGTCTGCTGGCGGTCGATGCGTTCGAGGTCGGCGCGGTCGCCCTGGCGGGAGCGCACGAACGACAGGACCTCGGTCGCGGACATGTCGTGGCAGCCGGCCTCGAAGTCGGCGCCTGACTTGCGGTCCCGCAACGGCTCCTCGAGGCAGATCTCGACCGTGCCGAGCGTGCGGACCACGTCCACGAAGCCGCCCAGGCTCACCGCGGCGAAGTGGTTGACGGGGAGCTGGAAGTTGTCGCGCAGCACCCTGATCAGCTGATCCGGCCCGCCGGCGTAGGCGTCGGTCAGCTTCTGGGTACGGCCGTCCACCTCCACGAGCAGGTCCCGCGGGAAGCTGACCAGGGACACCTGCTCCCGGTCCTCGCTGATCGCGAGGTACATCACCACGTCGCTGCGTTGCCCGTCGAAGCTGCCGAGCGTCAGCTCGCGACGGTCATCCTCGTCCAGGCCCTCACGGGTATCGGAGCCGACCAGGAGGAAGTAGCGGGCATCGGAGCGCTCCGCGACCTGCTCGAGCTCCGGGACCGGGACCCGGGTGAGGTTGGTCTCCGCACGTTCGACCAGCAGCTGGGTCGTGGTGCCCACCGCCGCGAGGGTCAGCAGCCCGCCGACGCCGGCGAGCACGGCCAGTCGGCGCAGCAGGCGGCGGGAACGACCGGTCTCCACGACCGGGCCCCAGGAACCAGGTTCCCCGCGGCTCATCCGACGGCTGCTTGCAGCGTCACGACAGGTCCTCTCCGGCGATCACGAGCAGGTCGACCTCCACGCCCTCGAAGGTCGGACGTTGCGCGATGGCGTCCAGTTCCACCCCGCCGAGGGCCTCGCTCAGCCGCACGGCGGCGAACGCTGCCGCCTCGTCGTCCTCACGGTAGGTGACGACGGTCCGCGCACGGTCGAACCTGGCCGCGTTCCCGGTACCGACGACCGCGAACCCCGCCGACTCGAGCTCGACCTGGACGCGCGAGGCCAGCCCGTCCACCCCGGCGCCGTTGAGCACCCCCACCTCGATACCGGCGAGCAGTTCCGTCTCCAGATCCTCGGTCCGTCCCCCCTGACCGGTCAGGGGCGTCCCGTTGCGCAGGTGGTCGAGTCGCACCTGCACCGGCTCGTGGATCGGCAGGACCCGGCCCGTCGAGGGGTTCACCAGCAACGGGAGTCGATCGACCTCCAGCCGGGCCGGCTCCCCGAGCAGCGCCGCCACCTCCAGCAGGCGGGAGCCCCGGAGGCCGACGTCGGTGACGACCTCCTCGGACACCGCGTCCACCACACGCCACGCCGCCCGCGGCGAGGTGACGACCCACCGGGTGTCCAACGCTGCGGCCACCGAGCGCACGAGGTCCGCGGTCAGCAGGGCCAGTTCCTCGTCCTCGGCCTGCAGGAGCAGGCTGCGGACCTCGTCCCCGCGGGGGCTTGAGCACCCATCGCGGCGGCACACCTCGATCGGGGCCATCGCATCGACGACCCGGGGCAGGGCGTCGATCGACATGCTGACGACGTGGTCGATCGCGACATCGGTGTAGTCGACCACCGCCCGCACCAACGGATCGGTACCACCCTCCGCCTGGATGTCCGCGAAGCTCAGCTCACGGGTCAACGGCACGTCCTCGGGGATGAGCAGGGCGGCCGGCCGCTCACGGGGACCACCGGCCTGCAGGAGCACCAGCGGTGCCTCCAGCGCCGGCGGACGGGGGATCGTCGGGTCGACCGGACCGGTCAACGCGACGAGCACGGTGGTCGCGTCCTCCGGGGCCCTGGGCCCGTCCGCCGACCCCAGGGTGGCCAGGCCGTCGTCACGGAGCACCGGGAGATCGTCCCCGCCGAGCTGGAGCCATGCGTAGGTCCACACCCCGCCGATGACCGTGCCCCACACCAGCAGCAGCGCGACCACGATCCCGGTCACGATCGAGGTGGTACGCGCCACCCGGGCCCCACGGGGGCGCCGGGTATCGGAGAAGGTCAACGAATCGGACACGGCGGGAGGGCCTCGCTCAGCAGGGGAGCGCGGACGTCCGCGACGGCGCACGCGGCCACCGGGACGGGCACGAGGAACCTCGACGGTACCATCGGCACCTGCCCGACCCGGTCCACCCACGGCTGGTGGCGCGACCACCACCGCACCGAGGTGGCGGGTGCGCCCACCGGTGGCAGACGGTGCCCGTGGGGTGGCCCGCGGTGCACGAGGGGCCCGGTGTCGGTGTCCTGAGGAGGCGTAGGTGCAGCTCGGTGGTTCCTCCAGCGACGGTCCTGCGCCGACCGACATCGCCGAGGCGCTGCGAACGGGCGCCCGGGAGCTCGGGCACCGGCCCGCGGTGACCGTGCTGCACCCGGGAGCCCGCTACGAGCAGAGTGGCGTCTCGCTGGCAAACTGGGCCGCGAAGGGCGCCCACCTGCTGGAGCTCGACCACCTGGTCGGTCCGGGCAGCACCGTCGGCCTGCAGGCACCGCCGTGCTGGACCAGCGCGAGCGTCGCCCTGGCGACCTGGTGGCTCGGTGGCACGGTCTCGCTGCTCGTCGGCGGGTCGACGGATGTCACCGTCGGCCACCGCGCCTCGGCCGGCGACCAGGACGCGGCACCGGCGGCACTGCTGGTCGGTGACGGCGTGGACGGCGCACCGCTGGCCGCGGACCCCGCGACGCCGCCGACGGTCCCGGCCTGGACCCACGAGGCGCAACCGCTGCCCGATCAGCCGCCACCAGCGCAGGCCCAGGCTGCGCTGCCTGCCCTGCGCACCGCACAGCGCACGTGGCAGCAGGCGGAACTGCTCGGGCTCGCAGCGGAGCTCGGGACCGGGACCGCCGGTGTCGAGGCGGGGCGGACCGACCCCGTGAGCGCGCTGGTCGCGGTCGCCCTCCGGCCGTTCGTGACCGGACAGGCGACGGTGGTGCTGCGCGGCGTCGGCCGGGACACCGCGGCCGGCGAGAAGGTCAGGACCTGGCTCTGAGCCAACGGCCGAGCAGGGGCAGGGCCAGCGCGCGGGTCAGCTGGGCGCCG
>JAWLFQ010000108.1:0-1367 GCA_041685505.1 Nitriliruptoraceae bacterium | reverse complement strand
CCGGACCGGCCCGAGTGCCCGCGACGATCAGGGTGCCAGCTGCCCCGCATCCAGGGCACGCAGATCCGCCGCGCCAGCGGTCACCGCGGCCTCGAGCCCGAGGACACCCGGCACCAGCTGGGTGGCGAAGAACCGGGCGATGGTGACCTTGGCCGTGAGGAAGTCGGCATCGGGTGCCCCCTCGTCGAGCAGGCGCTGTGCCGCGGCAGCACCCCGCGCCAGCAGGACGCCCCCGACGACCGTGGCCAGGAGCCTGAGGTAGGGGGTCGCCCCGGCCGCGACGTCGTCGAAGGTCTCGTGGTGCTCGCCGAGCCACGCGGTGGTGCGGTCGACGGCGTCGAGCCCGTCGTGGAGCGGGTCGGTGATCGCAGCCAGCGATGCCGGCATCGCGTCCACCTCGGTGCGCAGCTCGCCGAGGAACCCCTTGATGAAGGCGCCACCGTCGGTGGGCAGCTTGCGTCCGACGAGGTCGAGCGCCTGGATGCCGTTGGTGCCCTCGTAGATCGGCGCGATGCGGGCGTCGCGGTAGTGCTGGGCGACGCCGGTGTCCTCCACGTAGCCCATGCCACCGTGGATCTGGACGGCCAGCGAGGTCATCTCGACCCCGATGTCGGTGCTCCAGGCCTTCGACAGCGGCGTGAGCAGGTCCGCGAGCTTGCGCTGCTCGTCGCGGGCCGCCTCATCCGGCCCGGCGTGCGCGAGGTCCAGGGCGTGGGCGTTCAGCGAGCACAGGGCGCGGACCGCCTCGATGTTGGCCTTCATGGTGATGAGCATCCGCCGGACGTCGGCGTGCTCGATGATCGGCGACTGCTCGCCCGGTGGGGTGTCGGGCCCGCGGCCCTGCAGACGTTCCTGGGCGTAGGCCAGCGCCTGCTGGTAGGCGCGCTCCGCGATGGCGGGGCCCTGGAGGCCGACCCCGAGCCGTGCGTCGTTCATCATGGTGAACATCTGACGCATGCCCTGGTGCGGCTCCCCGACCAGGAAGCCGACCGCGCCGTCGCTCTCCTCCCCGAACGCCATCACGCAGGTCGGGGAAGCGTGGATGCCGAGCTTGTGCTCGAGCGAGACGACGCGGACGTCGTTGCGCTCACCCAACGTGCCGTCCTCGTCGACGAGCACCTTCGGCACGATGAACAGCGAGATGCCCTTGACCCCGGGTGGCGCGTCGGGCAACCGGGCCAGCACCAGGTGGATGATGTTCTCGGTCAGGTCGTGCTCGCCGTAGGTGATGTAGATCTTCTGACCGGTGAGGCGGTAGGTCCCGTCGTCGGCGGGCACGGCCCTGGTGGTCACCGCCCCGACGTCGGAGCCGGCCTGCGGCTCGGTCAGGTTCATGGTGCCGGCCCACTCGCCGCTGACGAGCTTCG
>JAWLFQ010000032.1:0-25067 GCA_041685505.1 Nitriliruptoraceae bacterium | reverse complement strand
CGCCACCACCTCGACGTCGCTGCCCACCGGCGCCCTCGACAGCGCACGCTCCGTGGCCTCGCGCAGCCTGAGGGCGTAGGCCTCCAGTTCGGCGCGTGGCGCGTCGGGGGCGGGCGTCCCGCCGCCGCCGAACCGCCGCAGGGCGCGCAGCACCAGCACGAACACGCGCCGGACCATGCGGGCACGCAGGGAGGGGCCGGGACGGGTGAGGGTCATGGGCACCGGGTCACGGGTCCGGGGTCACGGGCGCGGGGTCACGGGCGCGGGCTCACGTGGCGACCACGTGCAGCCAGTCGCGGTAGTGCGGCACACGGCCCCGGACGGCGTCGAGGAAGGTGGTCTGGACCGCCTCGGTGACGGGCCCGCGCCCACCGAGGTCGTAGCCGGCGACCTCGCGCACCGGCGTGAGCTCCGCGGCCGTACCGGTGAGGAACAGCTCGTCGGCGAGGTAGAGGTCGGTGCGCACCAGGGAGGTCTCGACCACCTCGAAGCCCAGGTCGCGGGCGATCCGGATGACGGCGGCGCGGGTGATGCCGGCCAGCGGGCCGTCGTGCAGCGGCGGGGTGTGGATCACGCCGTCGCGCACGCAGAAGAGGTTCTCGCCGGTGCCCTCGGCGACGAAACCGTCCTCGGAGAGCATGATCGCCTCGTCGTAGCCGGCACGCAGCGCCTCCACCTTGGCGAGGGAGGAGTTGAGGTACTGCCCGTTGGCCTTGCCGGCGGGTGGGATGGTGTTCTTGCCGATGCGTCGGAAGCTGGAGAGCATCACCCGCACCCCGGAGACCAGGGAGTCCTCGCCGAGGTAGCTGCCCCACTCCCAGGTGGCGATCGCCGCCCGGGGCGTGCTCGGCAGGGGGTTGAGGCCGATCTCCCCGTAGCCGAGGTAGATCGTCGGACGGATGTAGCAACCGGCGGTGTGTCCGTTGACCCGGATCAGCTCCTCCACCACCTCGACGAGGTCGTCGACGGTGTGGGGGATCTCGTCGAGCGGCGGGTACAGCCTCGCGGAGCGCAGGAGGCGCTCCAGGTGCGGCCGGAGCTGGAAGACCGCGGGCCCCTCATCGGTGGGGTAGGCGCGGATGCCCTCGAACACCCCGTAGCCGTAGTGCAGGGTGGGGGTGAGCACGTGGACGCGGGCGTCGTCCCAGTCGACGAGTTCGCCGTCCATCCAGATCCTGTCAGCCTTCGGGAAGGGCATCAGCTCACCTCCGGGCGAGGTCGCGGGTGGACGCCGGGCTGCGGTTCTCACCCACGCTCACACCTGCTGTACGAGTTCCACGAGGCGGTCGCCCACGTCCGAGGTCGAGTATCGCAGGCCGTCGGGCACCTGACCGGCACGCTCGGTGAGCAGGGCGCCGACCGCCCGGTCGACCCGCTCAGCCGCAGCTTCCCGGCCCAGGAAGTCGAGCATCTGCCCGAGGCTGAGCACCGCCGCGACCGGGTCCGCCCGCCCGGTACCGGCGATGTCGGGTGCCGAGCCGTGGACGGGCTCGAACATCGACGGTGCACGCCGGGTGGGGTCGAGGTTGGCCGAGGCGGCGAGCCCCAACCCGCCCTGCACCGCCGCACCGAGGTCGGTGATGATGTCGCCGAAGAGGTTCTCCGTGACCACCACGTCGAAACGACCCGGATCCTGCACCAGGTAGAGGCAGGCGGCATCGACGTGCACGTAGTCCCGCTCGACGTCGCTGAACTCCGCTTCGCCGAGCTCCTCGAAGGTCCGCATCCACAGCCCACCGGCGTAGGTCAGCACGTTGGTCTTGTGGACCAAGGTCAGGTGGCCGCGACGACGGCGCGCCTGTGCGAAGGCGTAGCGCACGCACCGCTCCACCCCGTGACGGGTGTTGACGCTCTCCTGGGTCGCGACCTCGTGGTCGGTACCGCCGTAGAGGGTGCCGCCGGCGCCGGCGTAGACCGACTCGGTGTTCTCGCGGACCACCACCAGGTCACACTCCTGCGGTGTCAGCCCGCTGATCGGCGAGCTGACACCGGGGTAGAGCTTGACGGGCCGCAGGTTGATGTACTGGTCGAACGCGAAGCGCAGCGTGAGCAGCAGGCCGCGCTCGATCACCCCGGGTGGCACGGCGGGCGTGCCGACAGCACCGAGGTAGATGGCGTCGAAGGTGCGCAGTTGCTCGAGGGTCCGCTCCCCCAGCACCTCACCGGTGTCGAGGTAGCGGCGTCCGCCGAGGTCGTAGTCGACCCGCTCGGTGGTGAAGCCCTCCACCTCCTCCAGCGCGTCGAGGACCCTGCCTGCCTCGGCGAGCACCTCCGGCCCGATGCCGTCGCCGCCGAGCCAGGCGATGCGGTGGTCTGCCATGGGTACTGCTCCTCGCGATGGGGTGGGAGATGCCGAACCGCCCTGCATGGGCCGTGGCGGGGTCAGCGTGGCGACGACCTGGGGCGACGACGACACCCGCGGTGACGGCCCGTGAGCGTAGACGGCCGCGCTGGCGACCTAGGTGGTGACCCCCTGTGCGGGCCCGAAGGCCGGTGCTAGCGTCCGGACGAACCACTGCATCCGTCCGCATCGTCGTCGATCCCGAGGGGGTACGACCCGTGAGCAACACGCCGCAGCCACCGCCACCCGGCGGGCCACCGCCCGGCGGACCACCGCCCGGCGGACCACCCCCCGGCGGACCACCCCCCTCAGGCCCTGGCGGACCACCGCCCGGCGCACCGCCACCCGGTGGACCCGGCGGGCCACCGCCCGGTGGGTTCCCGCCGGCCGGCGGCGGGCAGCCTGCCAGCGGTCAGGAACCCTTCTCCATCGGCAACGCCTTCAACTACGGCTGGACGAAGTTCCAGCAGAACCTCGGCCCCATCCTGCTGGGGCTGCTCGCCTACATCGTCGTGGTCGGCATCATCACCTTCGTGTGGTCGCTGATCACCAGCGCGATCTTCCTGCCGTCCAGCGAGGCGCAGGTCGAGGCGATGCTGTCCGGGGAGACGGCCGGCCTGGGCGCCTTCGGCTTCCTGCTGTACTTCGGCTTCACCGGGATCGTCGGCTTCCTCGGCTTCGTCATCATCCAGGCGGCCGTGGTCAAGGCCGCGCTGGCGCTGACCCGCGGGGAGGAGATCGAGCTCGGGACGCTGTTCCGGTTCAGCAACCTGCCGCAGCTGATCATCGGTGCGCTCATCGTCGGTGTGCTCTCCGGGATCGGTAGCATCCTGTGCTACATCCCCGGCCTGATCGTCACCTTCTTCACCCAGTTCTACGTCCACTTCCTGATCGACCAGAACATGACGGGTGTGGACGCGATCAAGGCGAGCTTCCAGTTCGTCAACGGCAACCTCGGCACGTTGATCGGGTTCTTCCTCGCCTCGGTCGTGGCCTACTTCATCGGTGCACTGCTGTGCGGTATCGGCCTGCTGGTCGCACTGCCCGTGGTGTTCATCGCCCAGGCCTACACCTACCGCCGTCTGCGCGGTGAGCCCGTGGCCGCCTGAGCATCCGCATCTGCGCCGCGGCTGCCTGCCGCGGCGCCGGCTCAGGGCGCCCAGGCGGCGAAGGGCGCCACCGGGAGGTTGCGCAGCACGCCGTAGGCCAGCCACAGCGCACCGATGCTCCACCACAGCCACCGCGGGACGGCGGGCAGGATCCGGTGACCGAGGCTGCGACCCACCCAGGCCAGCCATGACCAGGCGGTCAGCACGACCAGCACGGGCAGGAAGGCGTTGAAGGCGACCGCCTGCGACAGCTGCCCGGTGGCCAGCGCGTGCGCACCGCGGGTGCCGCCGCACAGCGGACACAGGACGCCGAACAGGGTCCGGGAGGGGCAGGACGGGAACAGCTCCGGGTACCGCGGGTAGAGCAGGCCGACGGCCAGCGCGGAGGTGGCAGCCACACCCGCGACCAGCAGCGGCTCGCCCAGGCGGACCGACGACCGCTCGGCGTGCTCCACGACGGTTCCTCGGGCGGGCGGCGGGACGATCGCGCAGGCGGCGCCGGCGCACCGATCAGCCTAACGGCGACTAGCGTGCGGCGACATGGATCGAGCCACCCGCGCTGCGCTGCGGCAGGCCCTGCTGGCCTACGCCCCCTGGCTGGCAGCGGACGACGTGGGACCGCGTGCGGTCGAGGCCGGTCGCTGCGAGGTCTGCGATCTGTCGCCGCGGCTCCTGCCCACCTGCGGACCGGGAGCCGGCGGTGCGGGGGTGTGTCGCGCGTGCGCGCAGGCCCTCGGCGACCAGGGATGGTGCGCCGGGCACCAGCAGGATGGCGTGCAGGCCCGCAGGTGGGCCGCCGATCTGCCGGACCGGTGGGCGCAGGTGGTGGTCCTGTGGTGGGTTGCGACCGGTGAACTGCGCCCCGACACCTCGCTGCTGCCCGACCCAGGGGCGTTACCGGCGCCGCTGGCCGCAGCCTTCGGCGAACCGCCCCGGTGACGGTGTCACGCACCGGCTCACAGCCCGAGCTCTGCCAACCACGCCCGCAGGGCAGCGGCCCCGGTGAAGCGGTGGGCGGGCATGCCGGCCGCCCGTGCACCGTCGACGTTCTCCTGGCGGTCGTCGACGAAGGCCACCGCACCCGCCGGGAGCGCGAGCCGGTCGAGCAGTTCGAGGTAGAAGGCCGGCTCGGGCTTTCGGGCACCGAGGTGGTGGGAGGCCAGCACGCGGTCGGTCACCCCGGCCAGCGGACCGGCCGCGAGCTCCTCGATCCACACCGGATAGTTGGAGGCCGTCACCCGCTGCACCCGCCCCTCGAGTTCGACCAGCAGCTCGCGCATGCCCTCCAACCATCGCGTCCCGTCACGACGGACCCGGTGGAAGGCCTCCGGGTCCACCTCGACGCCCAGCGCGGCGTGGTGGGCCCAGTACTCGGCTTCGCTCAGCTCGCCGCGTTCGAAGGCGGGGTAGACCGCGGCGTCACGACGCCGTGCGAGCTCGGCCAGTTCCAGGCCCGTCGCCGCGAGCAACGCCTCGCGGAAGGGGTCGGACAGCAGGGTGTCCATGACGTCGAAGGCGATCGCCTGGATTCGCAAGGCCAACTCCTGTGGGGGGCGCGGGGACGGCGCGGATGCAGGGCCGGTCGGGGCGCTGGCCTAGCGTTCGGCGCTGGCGGCCACCCCGGACCCCTGCGCCACGAGGCGCCACGAGGCCACGACGCCACGAGGCCGGGACGCCGCGAGCCCACGACCGGCAACCGCACGCACCGAGGGAGCGACACGTGGACCTGCTGCACGCCGCCGAACGCGACGTCGATGCTCGACGCGAGGCGCTGATCGCCCTGTCCCACGCGATCCACGCCGACGCGGAGATCGGCTTCGAGGAGCACACCTCGTCGCGTCGGGTGGCCGACGCTGTCGAGGAGGCCGGCTTCGCCGTCACCCACGGCGTCGGTGACCTCGATACCGCGGTGGTCGCGGAGTACGGACAGGGTCCCCTCACCGTGGCGATCTGCGCCGAGTACGACGCGCTGCCGGGCATCGGTCACGCCTGCGGCCACAACATCATCGCCGCCGCAGGCGTGGGTGCCGCCCTGGCGCTGGCACCGCTGGCCGACGAACTGGGGCTGACCGTGCGGCTGCTCGGCACCCCTGCGGAGGAGGGCGGCGGTGGCAAGGTGCTGCTGCTGCGTGCAGGCAGCTTCGACGGTGCCAACCTCGCGATGATGGTGCACCCGGCCCCCTACGAGTCCGCCTCGATCCCCAGCCTGGCGGTCAAGCACGTCGACGTGCGCTTCCGCGGCACCTCCGCACACGCCTCGGCGTTCCCCGAGCTCGGGGTGAACGCCGCCGATGCACTCACCGTCGCCCAGGTCGCGATCGGGCTGCTCCGGCAGCACATCCGCCCCACCGACCGCATCCACGGCATCGTCACCGACGGCGGGGATGCGCCCAACATCGTGCCCGAACGTGCGGCAGGACAGTGGTACGCCCGTGCCCAGGATCTCGAGCAGCTCAACGAGCTCTACCCCAAGGTGCTGCGCTGCTTCGAGGCCGGTGCGCTGGCCACCGGTGCAGAGGTGATCTTCGACGAGCCGGGACCGGCCTACAGCGAGTTCCGCAACGACCCGGACCTGGTCGCACTGTGGACGCAGCAGGCCGGTGCGGTGGGCCGCAGCATCCCGGCCGAACCGATCGACCCGCGCCTGGCGGGCTCCACGGACATGGCCAACGTCTCCCTCGGGATGCCGGCGATCCACCCGATGCTGGCCATCGAGACCGGGGGCGCGGTCAACCACCAGCCCGGCTTCACCGCCGCGTGCCGCAGCGCCGACGCCGACCGTGCCGTGCGCGACGGCGCTGCCGCGATGGCGCGCACCACCATCGCGGCGGCCACGGACGAGCGGGTGCGTGCGCGGCTGCTCAACCACACCTACCGGGCTGCGGACGACCCCGCGCTCGACCGGGTGTGACCGCCGGGCGGATCGCCGAGCGCGGTGATCCCCACGGGCTCGACCGCCGCCAGCGGCGTGCCCAGGAACCGGCCGCCGAGCCGTGCGAAGGTGACGGGATCCCCGGTGGTCAAGAACCGCCTGGCCGCGGGCCGCTCCCCCGCCGTGCGGAGCCAGCCCACCCGTGCCAGCAGGTCCCGGACCTCGAAGGCGGTCTCGTCCGCGCTGGAGACCAGGGTGACGTCGCGACCCACCACCTCGGAGATGGGCCGGGCCAGCAGGGGGAAGTGGGTGCAACCGAGCACCAGCGTGTCGGTCCGGGCCGTCAGCAGGGGCGCCAGGCGGTCCCGGACCGCCGCGGTCACCGCGGGACCGGAGGTCTGCCCGGCCTCGACCAGCTCCACGAAGCCCGGACAGGCGACGCTGTCCAGCCGCACGCCGGCGTCGAGCCGGGCAGCGGTGCCTTCGTAGATGCCGCTGTCCACCGTGGCCCGGGTGGCGAGCACCACCGCCCGGCCCGTGCGTGACGCGGACGCCGCCGCCCGGACCCCGGGCTCGATGACGCCGACGACCGGCACGTCGAAGGCCGCACGCAGGGCCGGCAACGCAGCTGCCGTGGCGCTGTTGCACGCCACCACCAGCAGCTTGACACCCCGTTCGACGAGGTGCGCCGCGACCGCCACGGCGATCCCTTCGAGCTCCACCAGGCTGCGCTCGCCGTAGGGGTAGCGGGCGGTGTCACCGAGGTAGATGACGTCCTCGTCGGGGAGCAGGTCGGTCAGGGCCTGCAGCACCGTCAGGCCACCCAGACCGCTGTCGAAGACCCCGATGGGGCGCTCGCGCATGTCCACTCCTCACCGCCCGCACGGGGGGAGGATACGAGGACCACGTCGCGGCACCGTGCGGCCGAGCGGACTACCGTTGCGGGTCGGTGCCGGATGGCTCGCCACGGAGGATGTCGGTGACGGATGTGCGCTGCGCGCTGCTGCCGGAGGGACCACGACCGGAACTGGCCACAGCGGTCACCGAGGGCGGTGGCCGGCTGGTCGACGTCGCGGACGCCAACGCCCTGATCTGGACCTCCACCGGACAGGCGCAGGAGCTGCGTGCGCTGCTCGATGCACACCCCGACATCCGCTGGGTGCAGCTGCCCTTCGCCGGCGTCGAACCCTTCACCGGGATCTTCGACGACGAGCGGGTCTGGACCTGCGGCAAGGGCGTCTACGCCGAACCGGTCGCCGAGCACGCGCTGGCGTTGACCCTGGGGGGCCTCCGCGGCATCAGCCGGTACGCGCCCCGGCAGGCATGGTCGGAGCCCTACGGCAGGAACCTGCTGGGCGCACACGTGTGCATCCTCGGCGGAGGATCCATCGCCCGCTCGCTCGTGCGCCTGCTGCTGCCCTTCGGGGCGTACCTGACCGTGGTCCGCAACCGCCCGGAGCCGATCCCCGGTGTCGCCGAGGTCTTCGCACTCGATGACCTGCACCGTGCCGTGGAGGAGGCCGACGTGGTGATCCTCGCCCTGGCGATGACCCCCCGGACCGAGGGCATCATCGATGCCGCAGCGCTCGATGCGATGCCCGACCACGCCTGGCTGGTCAACGTCGCCCGCGGTCGGCACGTCGACACCGACGCGCTGGTCGCCGCCCTGGCCGAAGGTCGCCTGGGCGGTGCGGGGCTGGACGTCACCGACCCGGAACCGCTCCCCGAGGGCCACCCGCTGTGGTCGATGGAGAACGTGATCGTCACCCCCCACGTGGGCAACACCCCCGAGATGGGCATCAAGCTGCTGTGGGCGCGGGTGCGGGAGAACGTGGAGCGGTTCGGCAGGGGCGAGGAGCTGCTCGGCCCGGTCCACGTCGGCTTGGGCTACTGAGCAGGGCGCACACCCGCCTGGCGGTCAGGCGGTCGGCACCGTCGGCTTCCACACCGGACGGGTCTGCTCGAAGGCGCTGATGTCGGCCTCGTGCTCGAGGGTCAGCGCGATGTCGTCGAGCCCGTGCAGCAGGCAGTGCCGGGTGTGGGGGTCGATCTCGAAGGTGGTCTCCACCCCGGGCAGCGCCCCCACGCCGGGCGCGCTGATCGTCTGGGTCTCGAGGTCGACGGTGACCTCCACGCTGGGGTCCGCCGCGATCAACGCGAACAGCTGACGCGAGACCTCCTCGGTCACCGGCGCGCACACGATGCCGACCTTGCCGCAGTTGGTGCGGAAGATGTCGGCGAAGCTCGGGGCCACGATGGCGGTGAAGCCGGCGTCCTCCAGCGCCCAGGGGGCGTGCTCGCGTGACGATCCGCACCCGAAGTTGCGCCCGGCGACCAGCACCCGTGCACCGGCGTGCTCGGGCTTGTTCATGGGGAAGTCGGGTTTGGGCGTCCCGTCCTCCTCGTAGCGCCACTCCGCGAAGGCGAAGGGCCCGAAGCCGGTGCGTTCGACGCGCTTGAGGTACTGCTTGGGCACGATCTGATCGGTGTCGACGTCGTTGGCGTCGATGGGGCAGGCGTTGCTGGCGACGACGGTGACGGCTTCCATCAGAACATCTCCCGGACATCGACGATACGGCCGGTGACCGCGGCGGCGGCCGCCATGGCGGGTGAGGCGAGGTGGGTACGGCCCTTGAAGCCCTGCCGCCCCTCGAAGTTGCGGTTGGAGGTGGACACCGCGCGCTCACCGGGGGCGAGCTGGTCGGGGTTCATCCCCAGACACATCGAGCACCCCGGATCACGCCAGTCCATCCCCGCCTCGATGAGGATGTCGGCGATGCCCTCGGACTCCGCGGCGGCCTTCACCAGCCCCGAGCCGGGCACCACCATCACCTCGAGGTTGTCCGCGACCTTGCGGCCCTTGACGACCTCCGCGACCGCGCGGAGGTCCTCGATGCGCCCGTTGGTGCAGGAGCCGATGAAGACCTTGTCGAGCGTGAGGTCGCCGAGCTGCTCACCGCCGGAGAGGCCCATGTAGTCGAAGGCACGCTGCCACTGCTTGGCCGTGCCCTCGTCGGGCGCGTCCTGCAGGGTGGGGATGCGCTCGCCGATCCTGATCGACTGCGCCGGGGTGGTCCCCCAGGTGATGGTGGGGGCGATGTCAGCGGCGTCGATGTGCACGGTGCGGTCGAAGGCCGCGCCGTCGTCGGTGGCGAGCTCGCGCCACACCTCCACGGCCTCGTCCCACGCCGCACCCTTCGGGGCGAGCGGCTTGTCCTTGAGGTAGGCGAAGGTGGTCTCGTCGGGGGAGATGAGCCCGGCCCGGGCGCCCCCCTCGATGGACATGTTGCAGATCGTCATCCGACCCTCCATCGAGAGCTCGCGGATGGCTTCACCGCGGTACTCGATGACGTGGCCGTTGCCGCCGTCCACGCCGATGACGCTGAGGACGTGCAGGATCAGGTCCTTGGCGACGGTGCCCTTGGGCAGGGGCCCGTCGATGTCCACCGCCAGGGTCTGCGGCATGCGCTGCGGCAGGGTCTGGGTCGCCAGCACGTGCTCGACCTCGGAGGTGCCGATCCCGAAGGCCAGCGCCCCGAAGGCCCCGTGGGTGGCGGTGTGGGAGTCGCCGCACACGATCACGGCACCGGGCTGGGTGAGACCGAGCTCGGGACCGATGATGTGCACGATGCCCTGGTTGCGACTGCCCATCCGGAACAGCCGGATGCCGAACTCCTCGCAGTTGGCCTCCAGCGCGTCCATCTGCTTCCTGGACAGCTCGTCCGCCACCGGCAGCTGCCCCTGGGTCTGCAGCGGATCCGTCGGCACGTTGTGGTCCATCGTGGCCAGGGTCCGGTCGGGCCGGCGCACCGTGCGCCCGGCCTGACGGATCCCGTCGAAGGCCTGCGGCGAGGTGACCTCGTGGACGAGGTGGAGGTCCACGTAGAGCAGGTCCGGGGTGCCCTCGCCCTCACGGACGCGGTTGCGCTCCCAGATCTTCTCGACGATCGTCTTCGGCTGCATGGGGCGTTCCTGACTGTTCCTGGCGTCGTGTGGTGAGCGCGACCGTCAACTCGACCAGCGGGTGGTGGCACCCGTGGCGATCGAGCGGTAGTCGACCTCCTCGGGTCGCTGGACCTCGACGGTGACCTCCTCGGAGCCCGTCGACTCGGTGTAGGCGGCGGCGACGTCGGCGACCAACCGCGCCTCCTCCGCCGGCGTGCGGTCCGGTGGGACGTTGACCCGGATCACGGTCATGGTTGCTGCCTCCATCGGTGACCTGCCGGACGGGTGGTGCGCGCACGGCCACCACCCACCCGGCAGGTAGCGTCGGTCGACCGGATCACGCGTGCCGCCCGGGGGCGGGCGACGCGTGCGGCGCAGCGGTCGGGTGTGACCGTCGCGATCATGATCCGGCTGCTTCCTCACCGCCGAGCGGCGGTGCTGGTCATCCTGTGGGGTCGAGGTCCCCGGTGGTGCGCTCCGCGTCGCCGTCATCGGTGGGGGCGGGACGGCGCCGCGGCATCAAAGGATGACGAGCAGGACGAGACCCAGCAGCAGGGCCTGGAGCGCGTGCTGCAGCCCGCGCCCGGCGTCGGCCGGGTCGAGAGCGGGGCTGGAGATGGCGCGCATGCCCGGCAGTATGTCCCCAACCTCGCCCCCGATGCAAACGTCGGCGCGCCGCACACCTCACGGCAGCGTGAGCACCTGCCGGGCGAGGGTGCGCCCCGCCCGCAGGTCCGCCACGGCCTCGGGCAGGTCCTCGAAGCCGCGCTCCACGATCAGCGAGGCCAGCTCCAGACGCCCCTCCAGCACGTCCCGGGCCAGCGCCGGCACGTCCACGTGGGGGTCGACCCCGCCGAGGTAGGTGCCCACCAGGCGCCGCTCCCCGACCAGTGGGAAGGCGTCGATCGTGATCTGCGCGTCGGTGGCGTACAGCCCCACGGCGATCGCCGTCCCCCCGGCCGCGGTGATCGCGAAGGCGTCCTCCAGCGCGCTGGGACGCCCGATGGCGTCGAAGGCGTGGTCCACACCACCGGCCACCAGCTGTGCGACCGTGCTGCGCACGTCCTGCCGGGAGGCGTCGACGACATCGGTCGCCCCGAGCTCGGTGGCCAGCGCCAGCTTCGCCGTGTCCACGTCGATGGCCACGATCCGGCGCGCACCCGCCATGCGGGCGCCCTGGAGCACGTTCAGCCCGACCCCGCCGCAGCCGATCACCGCCACGGTCTGGCCGGCGGCGACGCGCGCGGCGTTGCGCACGGCGCCGACACCGGTGGCCACGGCGCAGCCCAGCAGCGCCGCCTGGCTGAAGTCCAGGGTGGGATCGATCTCCACCACGCCGCTGCGGGGCGAGACGACATGCTCGGCGAAGGAGGACACGCCGTTGAAGTGGTGCACGGGGCGTCCGTCGGGCAGGTGCCAGGCCGTGTGCGCACCGTCGAGGGTGCCGGTAGCGGCGAGGTCCGCGGCCCAGGTGCAGTGGTTGGTCCGCCCGGCCACGCACGCTGCGCAGACCCCGCACCGGGGCAGGATCGACAGGACCACGTGGGCACCGGGCGCGAGGTCGTCGACACCCTCGCCGACCGCGACCACCTCACCCGCGGCCTCGTGACCGGGGACGAAGGGCATCGGCTTGGGCAGGCGACCATCCATGACGTGGACGTCCGAGGCGCACACCCCCGTCGCCCGGATGCGGACCAGGACCTGCGCGGGGCCGGGCGGCGCGAGCGCCAGGGTGGTGCGCGCGAGGTCCGCACCCGGCTCCTCGAGCACCCAGGCACGGGTGTGGGTCACGGGCGCGCTCATCGTGGTCCCTCGGGTCCGTGGTGGGTGACCACCGGATCACCGGCGGCGTCCAGGCGTGCGGTCCAGCCGCCCGTCCGGGTGGCCGCGAGGCGTCCCTCGTCGAGGACCAGCCCCAGCCCGGGGGTCGTGGGCACGTGCAGCAGGCCCTCGCCGTCCACCTCGATGGGCGCGTGCAGCGGGAAGTCGCGGCGATCCGGGGTCCAGCCCTCGGGGTCGTAGGGGTACTCCAGGTAGGGCCCGCCGCCGACGCCGGCGGCGACGTGGAGGTTGGCCATCAGCCCCAGGCCGTCGGTCCAGGTGTGGGGCGAGTAGCGGCGGCCGGCGGCCAGCACCCGTTCCGCCAGGCTGCGGCCACGCCACAACCCTCCGGCCAGCACCACGTCCGGCTGGTGGACGTCGTAGGCGTCGGCGGCCAGCGCCGCGTCGGCGTCGGCGATGGTGCGGTGCAGCTCACCACCCGCGATGCGCACCCGGCTGTCGGCTCGGAGCGCCGCGAGCCCGGCGAGGTCACGACCGTGCAGCGGTTCCTCGAGCCAGTACACGTCCATCTCCGCCAGCGCATCGACGAACCGGCGGGCCGCCACCAGGTCGATCGAGGCGGCGAGATCACCGGGCATGCGCCACGCCTGGTTGAGGTCGACCATGATCTCCAGGCGGTCACCGATCGCCGTGCGGACGGCGCCCACCGCGGCGACGGCCGCGGCGTGATCGTGGGCGGGCAGTCGCAGCTTGATCGCCCGGAAGCCACGCTGGGCGACGTGGACCGCCACCTCGGCGTGGCCCTCGGCGCCGCGGGCGGCGCCGGTGGAGGCGTAGGCGGCGAGCACGTCGGTGGCACCGCCCAGTAACCGGGCGACGGGTTGGCCCACCGCCTGGCCGAACACGTCCCACAGCGCGGCCTCGATGGGCCAGGGCCGTGGACCGTGGAAGTCGATGCCCTCCAGGCGCCGGACCTGGGGCTCGATCGCCACTGCATCGGTGCCGAGCAGCACCCCGGCGTGGGCCTCGACACCCGCCAGGGTGTCACCCCCACCGACACCGACCAGCCCCTCGTCGGTCAGCACCCGCACCACCGTGGCGGGGGCGCTGCGGCGTGGGACAGGATCCCAGTTGGCGTGGAAGGGCGGGTCCAGGGGCCACGCGAGGTGGTCCACCTGCAGCGCGGTGATCCTCATCGCTGCCGCCAGGTGGTCTTGAGCTCGGTGTACTGCTCGATGGCGTGCAGGGACTTGTCCCGCCCACCGAACCCGGAGGCCTTGAAGCCGCCGTGGGGCACGGTCAGGTCACCGAGGTCGAAGCAGTTGACGTAGACCACACCGGCGCGGATGCCCGCCGCGATGCGCTCGGCACGGCCGTGATCGGCGCTCCACACCGCGCCCGCCAGGCCGTACTCGGTGGCGTTGGCCAGACGCACGGCCTCGGCCTCCGAGCCGTCGAAACGCTGCACGACCAGCACGGGGCCGAAGATCTCCTCGCGCACCACCGCCGCGTCCTCGGGGGCGTGGTCGATCACCGTCGGCTCGAGGTAGCAGCCGTCGGCCACCGGGCCCGGCTCGGGCACCGCGCCACCGAGCACCACCTCGGCGCCCTGCCCGGCAGCGGCATCGAGGTAGCCGGTGACCCGGGACAGCTGCTCGGCGGAGACCATCGCCCCGAGCTGGGTGTCGGCGTCCAGGGGGTCACCGGGCCGCAGGTCACGCGCCACCTCTGCCACCTTGGCGAGCACCCGGTCGGCGACGCGGTCGTCGACCACCAGCCGCGAGCCGGCGTGGCAGGTCTGGCCCTGGTTGTAGAAGATGCCCCAGGCGATCGTCTCCGCGGCCGCGTCCAGGTCGGGGGCGTCGGCCAGGACCACCTGCGGGCTCTTGCCGCCGAGCTCCAGTGACACGCCCTTGAGGTTCGACCCGGCAGCAGCTGCCAGCACCTTGCGGCCCGTGGCGGTGGAGCCGGTGAAGGTGATCTTGTCGATGTCCGGGTGCTCGGCCAGCGCCGCGCCGGTGGCGCCCTCACCGGGCAGGACGCTGAGCACGCCCTCGGGCAGCCCCGCCTCCACCGCGAGCTCCGCCAACCGGAGCGTGGCCAGCGGCGACTGTTCCGCCGGCTTGACCAGCACGCTGTTGCCGGCGGCCAGCGCCGGGCCGAGCTTCCAGGTGGTGATGATCAGCGGGTAGTTCCAGGGCACGATCGCCGCGACCACGCCCACCGGTTCGCGGGTGATGGTGGCCATCGCCTCGGGGCCGGTGGGTGCCACCTCGCCGTAGACCTTGTCCGCCGCCTCGCCGTACCAGCGCAGGTTGTTGGCCGCACCGGGGGCGTCGACGGTGGTGGTGTCGCCGATGGGCTTGCCGGTGTCGAGGGTCTCGAGCAGGGCGAGCTCGTCGCGGTGGGCCTCGACCGCCGCGGCGAACCGGCGCAGGATGCGGCCGCGCTCCGCAGGTGCGAGGTCACGCCACCGGCCGTCGTCCACCGCGGCGCGGGCCAGCCGCACCGCGCGATCCACGTCCTCGGCACCGCAGGTGGGCAGCTCCACCAGCGCGTGGTTGTCACGTGGGTTGACCGAGGTGAAGGTCGCCTCGGTGAGCGGCTCGACCGGCCGGCCACCCAGGACGGGTCGCGTCGGCAGGCGCAGGTCGGCGGCACGCTGGTGCCAGGTCGTCATCGTCGCCTCGGTGATGATCGGCGGAGGTGGACACGGTCGGGTGCACGGCGACCCGCCACGGTAGGGCGGCGCACCGGGGCGGGGCCAAGCCGGGCATGGAGGTGTGCGGGCGCCGCGGTAGCGTCGCGGCGACCGAGAGGAGCCGCCAGCGTGTCCGCCACCGACCCCTCCCCCGAGCTCCAGGCGGAGGCCGCCGACACCGCAGCCCGCAGCGCCGCGGCTGCGGGCCTCGAGGTGCACGACGTGCGCACGCCAGAGGCGGCGCGCGCCGCCTCGGCGCTGTTCGACCGTGTGTGGGGACGTGACGCCGCGGCCGGGGCGATCCTCGCGCCGGAAGCGCTGCTGGCCATCGCCCACGCCGGCGGGCAGGTCAGCATCGGGCGTGCACCCGGCGGCGAGGTCATCGCGGCCACCGCGGCGGTGCTCGGCCGCGATCACCCCACCGGGCAGGTGTTCCTCCACTCCCACGTCACGGGCGTGGTCGCCGAGGCCGCCGGTGGGGGCGCGGGCCGGGCGATGAAGTGGCACCAGCGCGCCTGGGCCCTGGCACGGGGCCTCGAGCAGGTCCAGTGGACCTTCGATCCCCTCGTGCGACGCAACGTCGTGCTCAACCTCGCGGTGCTCGGTGCGGGGGTCACCGGCTACCTCACCGACCGCTACGGGCCGATGGCCGATGCGCGCAACCGGGGGCTGCCGACCGACCGGCTGCAGGCCCGCTGGGAGCTCGGCGCCCCGCGGGTGCGGGCCGCAGCCTCGGGCCGGGTGGCGACCCCCGACATCGACGCGCTGCGCAGCGCCGGTGCGCAGGTCGCCCTGGACGTGGGCGCGGACGGCCGTCCGGTGGCACACACCGCCACCGCGCCGCGGCGCCTGGTGCGCATCCCCGCCGACATCGAGTCCCTGCGCGCCAGCGACCACCGCCTGGCCGTCGAGTGGAGCGAGGCGATCCGGGCGGTGCTGCGCCCGGCCCTGGAGGCCGGCGGCCGCGTCAGCGGGGTGACACGCGACGGGTGGTACGTGCTCGCCGAGCGCGGTGGCGTCGCGGAGTTGGCCGGACGATGATCGGCGACGGACTGCCGCGCGTCGAGGTGGACGGGGTGGACCTGGTCCGGGTCCGCCTGCCGCTGGTGCGCCCCTTCACCACCAGCTTCGGTCGTCAGACCGTGCGTGATGCCCTGCTGGTACGGGTCCACGCCGCAGGCGCCGTCGGCTGGGGCGAGTGCGTCACCCCGGCGGCCCCGGCGTACTCCGAGGAGTTCACCGACGGCGCCGCCCTGGTCCTGCGCGAGCACCTGATCCCCACCCTGCTCGCCGGCGGCCGCGACCTGTGCGCCGGGGACGTGGCACGGCGCCTCGCCCCCCTGCGCGGCCACCGCATGGCGAAGGCCGCCGTCGAGGTCGCGGTGCTCGACGCCCAACTCCGCACGTCCGGGGTCGCACTCGCCGCGCATCTGGGGGCGGTCCGCGAGCGGATCCCGGCGGGGGTCAGCGTCGGCATCCCCGACGGTGGTGTGGACGCGCTGGTGCACGAGGTCGCCGGCTACCTCGACGAGGGCTACCGGCGCGTCAAGGTCAAGATCCGCCCGGGCTTCGACGTGGCACCCGTGACCCGGCTGCGTGCCGCCTTCGGCGCCGGGGTCCCCCTCCAGGTGGACGCGAACGCGGCCTACGACGCGGGCGACCCCGAGCACCTCGCGGCACTGGACGCGCTGGACGAGCTCGGTCTCGAACTGCTGGAGCAACCCTTCGGTGCGGCGCGCCTGCGCGACCACGCCCTGCACGCCCCGGGCTGGCGGACACCGGTGTGCCTCGACGAGTCGATCCACGACGCCGCGGACGCCAGCGATGCGATCGCCATGGGTGCCTGCCAGGTGGTCAACGTCAAGCTCGGCCGTGTCGGCGGGCTGGGCGAGGCGCTGGCGATCCGTGACGTGTGCCGGGCGCAGGGCGTCCCGCTGTGGTGCGGGGGGATGCTGGAGACCGGGGTGGGGCGTGCGGCCAACGTCGCCCTGGCGGCCTGCGCCGGCTTCGACCTGCCCGCCGACACCTCGGCGTCGGACCGCTACTGGGCCGAGGACCTGACCGAGCCCTTCCACCTCGAGGACGGCCACCTCGCGGTGCCGACCGGACCCGGGATCGGACGCACCCCGCGTGCCGAGGCCCTGGAGACCGCTGTGGTGGAGCCGCTGCGCGTCGGGTGATCAGCTCGCCTCGGTGACCGTCGCCACCCGGCTGCCACGGTCCAGGGTCTGCTGCGCCAGGGACTCCAGTCGTGCGATGCGCTGCTGGTCGGTGGCGTCCCTCAACTCCGCGCTCTCGCTGATCCGCAGGACCTGTTCGCGCACGGCGTCGCCGCGGTCCGCACTGTCGGCGACGTGCTCCGCGACGTCGATCAACAGCGCCAGCAGCGCGGCGATGACCTCCGGGTCGCTGCGGCCGTAGCGTCGGCTCGCCCCCACCGCCAGCTCCAGCAGCGCGCGGAAGCCCGGCCGCGGTGAGGCGACGCGCACGGTGCCGTCCGCGTCGTCCAGGACGTCGTCACCGAGCGGGTGGGCCGCGTACCGGCACAGCACCGCCGCCATCTGGTTCACCGCGAGGGCGGCCGTCGTGGGGTCGTTGACCCCCGGTGACAGGGCGCGGGTGGCCACGTCCTGCAGCTGGCGGAGCCCGAAGGCCAGGTCGGTGGACTCGGTGCGATCGACGCCCAGGAACAGGTGCCGGTGCACGAGCGCCGCCAGTGCGGCACGGTCGGCCGGTACCACCTCGCCGTCCTCGCCCCAGCACCAGGCCATGGTCGTGCCCGCGGTCACCCAGTCGCCCAGGGTCGGACGCAGACGCAACCGCACGCCGACCCTGCGCGCCTCGGCGGCCAACCGCTCGACGTCGACCAGCTGCAGGTAGCCGTCGCGCTGCGCCCACACGGGTACGGCGTCCTCCGGCGGATCGGGGGCGAGCCGGTCGGGGATGGTCCCCCGCTCGCTCGGCAGGGCCGCGAGCTGCCGGGAGGAGAAGGCGACGATCTCGGTCATCACCACATCGACCCTGAGGTGCTGGGTGACGTAGTGCAGGAAGTACAGCAGCAGACCGACGGCCCCGAAGGAGAACACCAGTGCCACGGTGACGGCCAGCCGGGGCACGAAGGCGTCGACCCCGGCGCCCTCGCTGCGGACCAGGCGCAACACGCCGACGGCGTAGACCGCGGACCCGATCATCCCGCTGACGACGAACTGCACGCGCCGATCGCGGAGGAAGGTCCGCAGCAGCCGGGGGGTGAACTGTGACGCGGCCATCTGCAGGGCGACGACGGTGAGCGAGAAGACGAGCCCGACCACGGTGATGGTCGCGCCCGCCAGCTGCGCCAGGATGGCCCGCGCACCGTCCGGCGTGCCGGCGAACACCAGCTCGTCGGGGATCCGGGCGGGGAGGGGCTCGAGGGCGGCCAGCAGCGGCGCCAGCGCCACGGCCAGCACCACGGTCACCCCGGGGATCAGCCACAGCGAGTCGCGCAGATCGTCCCACAGGCCGGCCAGCCGTACCTTCACATCCATCCGGCGCTCCCTCGACCACCGCGTCACGACCGCGTGCATGCTCCCACACGCGCACCCGAGGGAACAGCATGCCGCGGCGGCGCGTTGCACCAGCGCTACCGTCTGGCCCCCCTGCCCGAGGTCGTCGCCACCGTGCACATGCTGCTGCCCCTCTCCCAGATCCCCTCACCGCCCCGGTCGGGCATCGAGCTCGGGCCACTCGACCTGCGCATGTACGGGGTCCTGATCGCCATCGGGGCCTTCCTCGGGCTGCAGCTGCTGATCCGGCGCTACGAGCGCTTCGGCGGCGATCCCGACATCGCCGAGAAGGCCGGCCTGATGGCGCTGCTCGGCGGGTTCCTCGGCGCCCGCATCGGCTACATCATCCCGCGCTTCCTGACCGATGGGCCCCACGGCGCGGCCTACATCGGGCGTCCCGGCGACATCCTGGCGATCTGGCAGGGCGGCCTGGCCTTCTTCGGCGGCCTGGTCGGTGGCGCCCTCGCCGTGCTCGTCTACCTGCGCGTCAAGCGGGCCGACATCCCGGCGATGATGGACGCGGTGGCGCCCGCCCTGCCCCTGGCGCAGGCCATCGGACGGTGGGGCAACTACTTCAACCAGGAGCTCTTCGGCCGCCCGACGGAGCTGCCCTGGGCACTGTCGGTCCGGGACGCGGTGGCCGAGCGGGCGGGCTATCCCGCCGGGACCACCTTCCACCCCACCTTCCTCTACGAGTCGCTGTGGAACGCCGGGCTGGTCGGGGTGATCCTGTGGCTGGACCGGGCAGGCAAGCTGCGCAGGCGCGGGTCGCTGCTGTTCGTCTACCTCATCGGCTACGGGATCGGGCGCGGCTGGGTCGAGGTGCTGCGCATCGACACCGTGGAGCGCTACCCCGCAGCCTGGGGGTTCGGCGAGTGGGGGCTGTCGCGCAACAACTGGATCGCGATCGGTGTGGTGCTGCTCGGGGTCGCCGGTCTCCTGTGGTGGGAGCGGCGTGGACCCGCCGATCAGATCGCACCTCCCGCCGAGAAGCGTTCGTGACGGATCGCCGTACGCAATCGGGCACCACGACCAGGAGGGACCCACGATGTGCCATCGAGTCCACTGCTCCACCTGCGGCAAGCTCACCTGGGCCGGGTGCGGTAAGCACGCCAGCCAGGTGATGGCGGGCATCGCGCAGCCGGACCGCTGCACCTGCGAGCCGACGGCGCGCGGCGGTGGCGGCGGTGGCGGCGGGCTGTTGGCCCGGCTCTTCGGCCGCGGGTGACCCGGCCGACCGGGAACCGTGACCACCGCAGCGGGTCTCACACCGCGGTGAACCACCCCATGGCCCCCCGGTCGGCGAGGCTGGACTGGTGGGGGTGGAACATGTACCGACCGGGTGCGGGGAGCCGGAACTCGAGCACCGCCCGCTCCCCCTGGCTCAAGGACACGATGTCGGTGTGCTCGTCCGGTGCCAGGGCGGTGCCGGAGCGGTAGAGGTCGAAGGTCTGCGCGTGCAGGTGGAAGGACGCGATCGGGTCGTGCTCGAGCAGGTTGAGCACGTAGACGCGGACCAGCTCACCCACCGGCACCCGGATCGGGAAGCGGTGGTAGGCGCCGGCGACCCCGTTGAAGGCCACGACCTCGTTGCGGGCGTCGCCGTCGAGATCCCAACCGCCGAGCACCAGGACCACCTCGTGCGCGGGGGGCCGGCCACCCGGCGGGTCGATGATCATCGCGCCGTACAGCCCGCGGCCGATGTGCTCGGCGATGGGTGCGGTGTGGCAGTGGTAGGGGTAGAGGCCGAAGGGCTCGGCCACGACCTCGTAGGTGAACTCCCCGCCGGGCGGGATCGGCTCCCAGCCGTCCATGGCCGGGTCGTGTCGACCGTGGAGATGGACGTTGTGGGCGTGGGAGGTGTGGTTGGCCATCCGGATGCGCAGCCGATCGCCCTCCGTGGCCCGGATGATCGGACCGGGCACGCTGCCGGCGTAGGTCCAGGCCTCCACGACCGTGTCGTCGGCGACCTCGAGTCGGCGCTCGGTGACGGACAGGTCGTAGCTGCGCGTCACACCCGAGCGGCCGTCGAAGGCCGGGGGCCGCGTGCGGGCATCGAGCTCCTCGGAGCGCAGCGCGGCAGGGGCCGCCGCGCCGTGGCCGTACGAGCCGGGCTGGGCACCGGCGGTGGCGTCCACCGGCGTGGTTGGTGCATCGTCCGCTGCGGCGACGCCGTAGCCGGGCGGTGTATCGGCGGCGTGCCCGTCAGCCGCAGCGGCCGTGGGTTGCCGGTAGGGGCCGAACTCGTGGCCCAGCACCGCCCCGCCGACGGTGAAGGCCCCGGCGAGCCCGGCGCGCCGCAGGATCTCGCGACGGCTCAGGCCACGGCGCGCACCATCCACGGGGCGGTCATCGCCCTGCGGTGGCGGCCGGTCGGGGTCGGCCATCAGCCCACGGCCCCGAGCCCCGAGGCCACGGCGACCACCAGCAGCCACGCGGCAACGCCACCCACCACGTAGGTCGCTGCCAACCACCGCGGCAGCGACGCGCCCGCCAGCAGGTAGCCCGCGGCTCCGACCACGGGCACCACCAGGACCACACCGGCCCACCCGGCAGCGGCACCGCGGCCGAGCTCCTGGGCCTGGACCCGGCGTCCCACGTCCCACAGCGCCACCGCGATCCACGCCGCCAGCACCGCGAAGGGCAGCACGGTCGCGTACAACCCCATGAACACCTGTACTGCACCCATCAGACCAACCCTCCGATCACCGCAGCGGCGCCGAGCAGCACCGCCAGCACCACGATGGCGCCCACCACCGCCGTCCACCGCAGCCACCTCGGCAGCGACGCCCCACCCGCCAGCAGGTAGGCGGGTGCACCGATGAAGGGCAGCACCAGCACCCCGGCGGTCCAGGCCGTCACGGCGGGGCGACCGAGATCCTCACGTCGCGCCAGATCGATCAGCGCCAGCGCCACCCAGGCGGCGAACAGCGCGAAGGGCGCGAGCCAGCCCAGGACACCGAACAGCGTCGAGAACCCCCCGATCCCCACCGGCACCCCGCCGATGAGGAGCACCCGGTCACCGCTCGAGGCGTCCCCGGCACCCTCCGAGGCTGCCGGTGCCGGCGGGAGCTCGATCGCGGCGAGGTCCAGGTCGATGCCCGCGAACACCGCCACCGCCGGCGCCACCGGTGCCTCGGCACCGCCCGGTAGCTGCTCCTGGTCCCCCGGTACCGGCGCATCCCGGTGATCGTTGATCGGCTGCAGCCCGAACTCGCTCTCGGCGACCAACCCGACGAAGGACAGGCTCGGGGCGAGGTGGTGGCGCGACGGCAGCCGCAGGGCGGAACGGTCGGGGTCGGCGACCGCGACGTGGGCGCCGGCGCGCGCATCGGGCCCGCAGGCGGCGATCGACTCCAGCCCTGCCGGCACGGTGCGCTGCGGCTGGTTCCCGGCGAAGCAGTTGCCCGTCAGCGCAGGTCCGGCCAGCACCATGTCCGCGTAACCGGAACCCTCGATGACGTTGTCGGTGACCACGTTGCCGCCGCTCATCCAGAGGTTGCGCGAGAGGTTGGGCCCGACGGTGACCCCGGAACGTTCGTGATCGAGGATGCGGTTGCGCGTGACCAGGGTGTCCATCCCGCCGGTCAGTAGCACCCCGTTGCCGAAGGCCGACCACTGCAGGCCGAGGGCCGGTGCCTCGCGGCTGTCGTTGTCGTGGATCAGGTTGCCGGCGATCGTCACGCGCCCGAAGGGCGTCAGGCGCTGGGAGTCGAGGGTGTTGGGCACGATGCCGGAGACGTTGTGCCGCCACACCGAGTCGAGGAGGTAGACGTCGGAGGCGTTGGTCCCCGAGTAGCCCATGCCGTTGTGTTCGGCGACCACATCGGTGATGACCCCCTCGCACGGATCGCACTGACCGATGTAGAACCCGGCGTCCTTGGACCCGCTGGCGTAGCTGTGCTCGAACAGCCCGTCGGTGGAGTCGAAGGCGTAGATGCCGTAGATGGCGTTGTTGTAGGCGGTGAGGTAGGAGCCGCGGTAGCCGGTGACATCCGTCCAGTAGATGCCGTTGCCCGTGGTGTTGCGCACCGTGAGGTTCTCGACCGCCACCCCGTCGGCGCCCACGGTGTTGATCCCGATCGGGCGCTCGTGCTCGCCGTCGATGATCACCGCGTTGCGGTCCGTGCCGCGCAGCGTGAGGTAGGGCGTGCTGACGTCGACCTGTTCGCGGTAGACCGCGCGCCCATCCTCGGCGAGGTGTTCCGGCGTCTCGGGCGCAGGCGCGATCAGCACCAGATCCCCCGGATCCGCCGCATCGACGGCGTTCTGGATCGTCGGGTGGTCCTGCGGCACGCGGCGGGTCACGCCGGTCCACTCGGTGACGGCGTCCGCCGGGGCCTGGGCCTGCGCGGCGTCGAGGTCGACGTCACCGACGGCCAGGGTCGCCGCCATACCGGCCGAGCCGTCGTCCGGTGCGTGGATCGAGCAGTAGTAGGTGTAGAGGCCGGGCTCGTCGAAGGTGACCACGACCTCCTCACCGGGGTCCATCAGGTCCGCGCGGTCGCCACCGGCGGACTCGCCCGTTGACCAGCTCCCACCCACGTCGATGGCGTTGTGGGGGACGACCCCGCGGTTGTGGAAGCGCACCGCCTCGCCGACCTCGATCCGGGTGACCTCCGGGTCGAAGTAGTTGTCCTCCATCCCGACCGTGTGCTGGTACGCAGGATCGCCCTCGCTGCAGGCGGCGAGCAGCAGCGCCAGCGCCACCACTGCCAGGAGCACCAGGCGGTGCTCGCCCCCGTGGCGACCGATCCGACGCGACGCTGCGCGCATGACACCCCTCCCGCGGACGCCTCTCCCCTGGTCATCCGACGCGGAACGGTACCAAGGTAATCGTTCCAACCGCGGGCGTCGCGTCCGCGCAGGCCTTCGTGCGTCGGCGGTGACCGCCCGACGGAGCGTGCGCGAGCGGGTGTCAGCCCACCCGCCGCGGTGGGCCCACCGCCACCTCGACATCCCCGCCGTAGCGCACGTGGGTCGGTGGACGGCCGGCGACGTCGTAGCCGGCCGCCCCCACCAGCTCGTCGTCGAGTCGGCGTACCGACGCCTGGCGCAGGGGCCACGGGCCGTGGTCGACCAGCGCCCGCAGGAGGTGGCCACGCGGGGTCGCGACGTACAACGACCAGCGGGCGGAGAGGAAGTCGTCCAGCTCCGTGCGCTCGTCGTCGCGCACCGGCGCGCCGATGTCGACGAGCGTGTGGCTCGTCGCTCCCGCCGGCTCCGGCCAGCGCCGAACCGACCGGTAGGCGATGCGGCCGTCGCGCTGACCGATGCGCATCGAGGACCAGCAGTAGGGCAGCCGGTAGCCGAACCGTGCCACGGCCGTGGGTGCCAGCCGGGTGATGTCGAGCGAGTGGAAGTAGACGCCGCGCCCGCCCTCGGGCCCGACGACGTAGGTCCGCACGTTGGTCTCCGGGAAGGTGCCCTGCGGCAGGGGGAGTCCGCCTGGCAGGAACCGCCGCAACCGGCTGCCGCCCGGCCCCAACCCGATGCGGGCCATGCGGAAGGGGATCAGCCCGACCCATGCACGGCCGTCGTGCACGTCCGGCGTGAGCCCTGCCGGCAGCCGCGCCGCCACCACGTCCGGATCGAGGTCCCAGTGCAGGTAGGTCAGCGCCTCCCACCGCATGGTCAGCAGCGGCCGGTCGACCACGGCGGTGGGCGTGGACCGGATCGGTTCGGTGGGCAGCACGGTCGGTGTCATGCCCGGGCTTCGGAGCCGCGGGGCCTCGGGCGCACCCCGGCGGCGGCTGGGGCCCCCACGGGCCCGCGTCACCGCCGCCGGCGCACCTCGCGGTGGCTGCGGTCGCCGGCGACCACCCCGGCGGCGGCGAGGGCCGCCACCCACGCGCTCGAACGCTCCTCGTCCGGCTGCCGGATCGCGGCGTCGGGAGCCGCCCACAGGTGCGGCTCGCGGTAGCCGCCGGCGTCCCGCTCGGTCTCCAGGATGGCCGGTTTGATGGCCCCGGGCACCAGGTAGGGCCCCGACCCGGGGACCGGGCGACCGAGCCAGCGCTGCCAGTCCGCCAGCGGGGCGCGTGCCACCAGTGACCGGTCCGCGGCACGTACCGGGACCAGACCCGCCCGCCACGCCGCCCGCAGCCACGGGTCGAAGGGCACCGCGGCGTCGGTGACGAAGCTGACGTACCGCGCGAAGGGCACCAGCGGGTAGTCGGCCTTGGCATGGGGACGCAGCAGGACGAGCAGGCGCGCCAGGTCACGGCATCGGCGCCAGGCGTCGAGCCCGGCGAGCACCGCCGAGCCGATGCCCCGTCCACGCAGGTGTGGCGCGACCACCACGTCGAGCACCGCGAGGGTGTCGGCACCCTGCTCGCCGGCGCGCTGGAGCGCCTCCCGTGCCCCACCCGCCGGCGCGGTGGACCTCGCGCCGTCCCAGGCCAGGCGGACCCCGCGGACCACGGCCACCGCCTGCCCACCTGGGCGCACCAGCACCGCGGTGGCCGCGGGATCCTGCGCGGCCGTGCGGGCACGGGCGCCGGCGGTCAGTTCGCCGAGGAAGGCCGGCAGCGTCGACTCGATCCCGGCGACCTGGGGTGCGAGGTCGGCCTCAACAGCCAGGTCGCTCCAGCGCAACGCACCGACCTCGATCGGCGCGGGGCCGGGATCGGCGTCGCGTACCGCAGGATCGGGGCCAGGTACCGCAGGATGGGGGTCGGGTGCCGCGGGACCGGTCATGGCAACCATCCGAGCGTGCAGGGCGTCGGCGGGCTCACAGGTGCAGCAGCAGCCGGTCGGGCCGTTCGCACAG
>JAWLFQ010000107.1:3285-6187 GCA_041685505.1 Nitriliruptoraceae bacterium | reverse complement strand
AGCAGCAGACGGTCCTCGAGCTTGTAGGTGCCGGTGATCAGCTCACGGGCCACACCCTCCAGGGTCTCCGGCGGTCCCTCGAAGGTGGCCTCCTCGGCGTCGACCACATCACCGATGGCATCGACCAGCAGGCTCAGCTCGCCGCTGGCGGTGCGCACCACGATGTTCATCGGCGGCGGCGCGCCGGGATCCCGCGGTGGGAGCTCGAGGCGCCGGCGCAGGTCCAGCGCGGTCACGATCTGCCCACGGAGGTTGATCAGCCCCTCGACGACGTCGTTGGCCAGCGGCACCTCGGTCAGGTCGCGGCTGCGCATGACCTCCTGGACCCGGTCCACCTCGATCCCGAAGGTCAGGTGTGCGAGCGTGAAGGTGCAGTACTGGATCGGTGTGGCCATGTTCAGACCCCTGCGTAGCCGCCCAGGCGGGCGGGATCGTTGCGCATCACCACGGCGTCGATGTCGACGACGTCGGTGACACGACCCTGGATGATGGCGGAGCCGAGGACGTTGCGGCCCTCGTCGCCGTCGCGCAGGTCCACGTCCTGCTCGACGATGTCGAGGATGCTGCCCACCACGATGCCGACCATCTGGCCGTCGATGCGGTTGACGACCACGTCGAGGTGCTCGGGCACGTCCATGCCGTAGCCCCCGACGCCGAGTGCGTCCGCGAGCCGGACCAGTGGCAGGATGTCCTCGCGGTACTGCACCACCTCACGGCCGTTGCCGAACTCGATGCTGGCCGAGGCGAACTCCTCCAGCCGCTCCACGTCGGACAGTGCGATCGCGGCGCGGCGGTCGTCGCCGATGCCCACCAGCAGCAGGGTGCGGCGCTCGACGTGCCGGTCGTCGAGGATGTCGCCGAGGTCCTCCGCCGTACCGGCCCGCTCGGTGGTCTCGGTGACCACCCGCGCCCGCTCGGCGATGCCGAGCACGTCCAGGATGAGCGCGACGCGCCCGTCGCCCATGATGGTCGCACCCGAGAACAGATCGGCCTCCTTGAGGTGCGATCCGAGCGGCTTGACCACGATCTCCTCGGTGTCCTGGATCGTGTCGACGACCAGCCCGAAGCTCTGCCCGTCGGCCTGGAGCACCACGATGTTGACGTTGTCGCGGCTGAGGGGGGTCTCCCGCCCGAGCTCACCGGCGAGATCCACGATCGGCAGCAGCCGGCCGCGCAGCCGGTACACGGGCGCGCCGTGCACCAGCTCGATGCCCTTGCGTGCCTCCTCGCCCTCGAGGCGCACCAGCTCGATCAGGCTCAGCTGGGGGATCGCGAACCGGCTCGTCCCGCTGGTGACCATCAGCGCCGGCACGATCGCCAGGGTGAGGGGGATCTTGACCTTGCAGCTGGTGCCGTGGCCCTGCTCGCTCTGGACGTCGACGGTGCCACCGATGCGCTCGATGTTGGTGCGCACCACGTCCATGCCGACCCCACGGCCGGAGACGCTGGTGACCTCCTCCGCGGTGGAGAACCCGGCGGCGAAGATCAGGTTGACCGCCTCACGGTCGGTCATCGTGGCCGCCTGCTCGGCGGTGATGACGCGCTTGGCGATCGCCTTCTGCTTCAGCGCATGGGGGTCGATACCCCCACCGTCGTCCACGATCTCGATGTTGACCTGGCCACCCTCGTGGAAGGCACGCAGGGTCAGCTGGCCCTCCTCCGGCTTGCCCGCGGCGATGCGCTGCTCGGGTAGCTCGATGCCGTGGTCGACGGCGTTGCGGACCAGGTGGGTGAGGGGATCCTTGATCGCCTCGATGATGGTCTTGTCGAGCTCGGTGTCCTGACCTTCCATCACGAGCTTGACCTGCTTGCCGCAGGACAGCGACAGGTCGCGCACCACCCGTGGCAGCTTGTTCCACACGTTGCCGATGGGCTGCATGCGGGTCTTCATGACCCCTTCCTGCAGCTCCGTGGTGATCAGGTTGAGACGCTGGGATGCGCCGGCGTAGTGTGAGTCCTGCTCCTCCCCGACCAACTGCACGATCTGGTTGCGGGCGAGCACGAGCTCGCCCACCAGGTTCATCAGCTCGTCGAGCAGGCCGACGTCCACGCGGATCGAGGAGTCCGACAGGCTGCGTGCGGCGTCGTTGCCCTGTGCCTCCACCGCCTTGTCGACGGCGTCGGGGGTGGTCTGTCCCTGGTCCACCAGGATCTCTCCGATGCGCCGGTCGTCGCCGAGGTCCTGCTCGTGTGCGGCCAGAGCGACGGCGTCCGGCGTTGTCTCGCCCTCGTCGACCAGCATCTCACCGAGCTTCGCGTCCACGCCGTCCTCGTCGGGTGCAGAGCCGTCGACCGACGCGTCCTCGTCGGGTGCCGGGCCATGGACCGACGCGTCCTCGGCGGCGGCGGGGTCCTGCTCACCGGCATGCAGGCGCTTCAGCAGCTCGGTGAGCTCGGTGACGTCCTCGTCACCCTCCTCGCCGGTGGCCTCGATCGTGCCCAACATCTGCCGCAGGGTGTCGCCGGTGACCAGCAACGCGGAGGCGATCTCCTCGTTGACGGCCAACTCGCCCTCACGCAGTCGCCCGAGCAGGTTCTCAGCCACATGCGCCAGGCCACCGAGGCGATCGAAGGCGAAGAACCCGGCGGTGCCCTTCACGGTGTGGATCGTCCGGAAGATGCTGGAGATCACCTCCGCGTCATCGGGCGCACGTTCCAGCGCGAGCAGGTCCTCGTCGTAGCGGTCGAGGTTCTCGTAGGACTCGACCAGGAACTCGCCGACGATCTCATCGATCTCGCTCACGTCACCGCCTCCGTGCAGGGGACACGCGGACAGGATGCGCGCCTGCTGTCCCGGTCGGCCGCCGCCGGGTGTGCTCAAGCGATACCTGAGGCTGCGCTCGCTAGGGTCCCGCGCCATGACACGCCAGCACACCAGCTCGACGAGCGGCCGCGCCCCGGG
>JAWLFQ010000107.1:0-3185 GCA_041685505.1 Nitriliruptoraceae bacterium | reverse complement strand
AAGCGATACCTGAGGCTGCGCTCGCTAGGGTCCCGCGCCATGACACGCCAGCACACCAGCTCGACGAGCGGCCGCGCCCCGGGGCTGCTGTTGCTGTCCACGATCGCCGCCGTGGCGCTGCTGCTCAGCGGGTGCGGTGACGGCGAGGAGGTCGACGCCCGGGCGCTGTTCGCGGCCAACTGCGCCGTGTGCCACGGCCCGGCCGGCGAGGGCGGCGCCGGGGCACCCCCGCTGAGCGACCCTGCCTACCTGCCCGACCAGCTCAGCGACGCCGAGATGACAGCCTCGATCCGCAACGGCGTGCAGGACGTGGCCGAGGACTACGGCGCGATGCCGGGCTTCTCCCGCTTCGATGAGGAGCAGCTCGCGGCGCTCGTCGAGCTCGTCCGGGAGCTGCAGGGCTCGTAGCATGCGGCCGCCGGCCCTCGTAGCTCAGCTGGATAGAGCATCGGACTTCTAATCCGACGGTCACAGGTTCGAATCCTGTCGGGGGCACGCGAGCAGCCTGTCCGGCCCGGGCGCGAGGGCCCGGGGCCTGCCGGGGACGTCACAGGTGCCCGGTAATGTCGGCACGGCTCGCACACGAAAGGTGCACGATGGCCTTGGGTGTCGGCTTCCGGGTCGCACCGGGGGTGCGTGTGCGCGCGGGGCAGCGCGGGCCGCGGCTGTCCCTGGGCCCGAGGATCGCACGCGTCCACCTCGGTGGTGGGACCCCTGCGGTCTCCACGGGGCGGGGTTCGGTGACGGTCTGGCACACCCTGTCGGGCGGCGGGCATGACACGCCGACCCCGGGCGGCAGCGCCGGGGGTACCCGCAAGGCCCAACGGTGGGCTGCCGCCCGCGACCGTCTCGATGCGCTCCTCAGCCAGCACGAGCGACCGGTCACCCGCGCGCGGGCGCCGGTGGTCCCCGAGCCGCCCGCCGTGGACCGGCGCGAGCTCCGGCGGGAGCTGCAGCGACAGCACCAGGCTTCGCTGCCCTGGTACCGCCTGCGGGCGCGCGCTGCAGCGCGTGCCCGCGCCCGGGCGGCACTGCCCCACGTGGTGGAGCAGCGCGAAGCCGCAGCGGCGGCTGCCCACGCCGCGGAGCAGGCCGCCGCTGACACCTGGTGGCGGGCGCTGCTGGCCAACGACCCGGACACCGTGACCGACCGGCTGGAGGCCGCCTTCGCCACCCAGGAGCTGCCGGCCACACCCACCGCGGTCGAGGACGCCACCGCCCATGTCGTCGTGGCCGTCGAGCCCCCCGAACAGCTGGTCGGCCCTCGCGAGCCCACGCTGACCGATGCGGGCAACCTGTCCTTGGCCAGGATGACCAAGACCCGCAGGCACGAGCTCTACCAGGCAGCCATCGGATCGGCCGTGATCGCGGTGGCCGCTGAGGCCTTCGCGACCTGCCCCGGCCTGGGGACGGTCGACATCGCGGTCGTGTGCCCGTCGCACCCCGACGGACCCGGTGTCCTGCTCCTGGCACAGCTGCCGCGCGATGCCGTGCTGCCGGGCGATGCCACCCGGCCCATCGCCTCCTCGCTGACGCGACTGGCGAGCGAGCAGCAAGCCCGGCTGGTGGTGGAGCGGGGACCGCGGGTCGGGGAATGGCGCCGGCTCGACGATCACCACGCCGACGTGCGGGAACTGCTCGACGCGCTCGATGCGGAGTAACCTCCCTCCGGCGACGTGGTGCCGCAGTGACACGGGGCGAACAGCACCGCGTCGGGGTGAGCCGAGGTGGCAGGCACCGAAGACCCAGGAACGGCGGGTCGCGCGACGACCGGACGGTCGGCGCGCCCGGTACTCGTGCGCTTCCTCGAGGCGGTCGATGACCGGGTCGCGCCCACCACGTTGTCGAAGCCGACGCTGACCGAGCTGTGCCACACGCTCGAGGACCAGGTGCTCGCGGAGGACCTCGCCGGCACCGTCGTCACCGGCTTCCAGAGGGCGCGGTACTGGGCGAGCGAACGACAGCGCTACGAGGCGCTGATCGCCGATCCCCGCCGCCACGCCATGGTCTTCACGGCCGATGATGATGGTGTGGACTCCACCGTCGACCGGGTGGTGGTCGGAACGGACCACAGCCTCGCACGGGAGTGGTTCGTCCTCGCCCTGACCAGCGGGTTCAGCGCGCTGGTCTTCGGCCGTGAACTGACCCGTGCCCGTCCCACACGCGAGGACGAGCGGCGGTTCCTGGCCATCTGGAGCTTCGACCCGACCGTGGTCAGCGACCTGCTCGAGGTGCTGCTCGCCGCCACTGCGGACCTCGACCCGGCGTGTGCGGCACAGCTCGAGGCGGCCGCCGCGACGATGCCGCCGCGGGTGCCGGACGCCCTGATGGCGCAGCGCTTCGCCAACGCCGTGTTCGAGCGCTTGGACGCCGGTGCGCCAGCCCGCACGGAGCCTGCTCCCCTCGCGCAGGATGCCACCCCTCCCCCAGCGCCGGCGGCGCCCGCCGATGCCCCCGGTGAGCGGGGACACCGCGTCGTCCTCGTCGTCGATACGGAGCCGTCGATCCGAGGTCTGGAGGAGGCGTTGCTGCGGCGGGACGGGTGGGTGGTACACACCGCCGCGAACGCCGACGACGCGCGTCAGGCGACACGTGACCACCCCGTCGAGGTGCTCCTGGTCGATCTCCATCTCGCCAGCGGGCAGGACCGGGACCTGATCGCGGATCTCGACCGCATCAGGCCAGGGCTCGCCGCCGCCACGGTCCTCGTCGCCCACGATCCGGCCGCGGTCGAGGCGCCGCGGGCTCGAGCGGTCATCCGCAAACCCGTGGTCTGGGACGAGTTGCGAACGGCGCTCGCGCGGCTGACCATGACGGACTGAGAAGCCCGGTGAGCCGCCGGCGCCGAGGCGAACGTCCCCACGGACGCGTCACCCCCCCGGTCACGGGGCAGCGCGACGCTTTGACCGGGGTGGGAGGGGGACGTACCCTCCGCCCGCGCGCCGACGAGGTCGGCGCGTCGCCTTGGTGGGTGTAGCTCAGTCCGGTTAGAGCGCTCGGTTGTGATCCGAGAGGCCGGGGGTTCGAGTCCCCTCATCCACCCTCCCGGTGCGGTCGGGGGTCCGGTCAGCTACGGTCTCGCGCTCGCATCATGCGCCGCTAGCTCAACTGGCAGAGCATCCGGCTCTTAACCGGCAGGTTCGGGGTTCGAGTCCCTGGCGGCGCACACACGAGGACCGGTCCCT
>JAWLFQ010000106.1:0-6200 GCA_041685505.1 Nitriliruptoraceae bacterium | reverse complement strand
GACCGCGTCGCCGTCGGTGTAGCCGCCGAACAGGGGCCGTCCGATGTGGGTGGTGTTGGCGATGCCGACCAGCTCGTCGGCGATGGCGCGCAGCTCCGTGGCGATGGCCTGGTGGGCCCCGGGGTCCTTGAGCGTCGCACCGTCGACGGTGAGGTCGCGGGCGCGTTGGGTCCGCGACATGGCGGACTGCAGCTGGCTGTCGGCGTTGTTGAGCCAGCCCATGGCGTCGTTGATGTTGCGCAGTTCCTGATCGCGGGCGCGCATGGCGGCCCGCACGGACATGCTGCGCCGTGCGCCACCGGGATCGTCGGAGGGCTGCAGGATCTTGCGCCCGCTGGCCAGCTCCGACTGGGTGCGCTCGTAGGCCTTCAGCCGGCTGTTGAGCCGGTCGAGCGATCGGGTGACGAGCACCTCGCTGGTGACCCTCATGATGTGCTCCTCCCGGTCAGCGTCCGACGATGCCGACGCGGTTGACCAGCACGTCCAGCGTCTGGTCGACGGTCGTCATCACCCGTGCCGAGGCCTCCAGGGCCCGCTGGTAGCGGACCAGGTCGACCATCTCCTCGTCGATCGACACCCCGTGCTGGCTGTCGCGGGAGAGCTTCGCGCCCGTGGCGATGCCCCGCGCGGCCTCGGTGGTGGAGTCGGTCGAGCGCACCGCACCGGCCAGGCCGACGACCAGGTCGCCGAGCTGGTCCTCGAAGCTCGCGGGGTCCCCGCCGCCGGCGGGCGCCATGGCTTCGGTCCGTAGATCGGCGAAGGCCCGCGCGTTGGTGCCGTCGTTGGGCTGCGGGGCGTCACCGGTGAGGGTTCCCGCGGCCAGGTCGCTGATGTCCTCGGTCAACAGCGCGATGTCCTCGGCGCCGCCACCGCCCAGCAGCGGATCGCCGGGGTCGCCGTTGGCGAGCGCCCCCTCGGCGTTCTGGTCGTTGATCGCCGTCATGAGCGTGTTCGCGAGCTCATCGAGCTGCGCGCGCCACGCGGGCAGATCCTCGTGCACCGCCTGGTGGAGACCGCCGAGCTCGCCGGAGGCGTCGACCACGGTCGCCGGATCACCTGCGGCGGCGTCGGGTGCGAGCACGCCGACCTTGGTGTCGCCGTTGGTGTCCGGTCCCACAGCCACCGTCGCCGGGCCGTCCGGGTACGCCTCGTAGTCGAGCAGGGTCTGGCCGTCGAGCTCCACGGTGACGGTCTGGTCCTCGTTGTAGGTCACCGTGGCGCCGGTCAGCTCCGACAGCCGGTCGAGCAGCTGATCGCGCTGGTCCAGCAGCCCCGGGCCCACCCGATCCATGTCGGCGTTCGCGAGCTTGACGTTGAAGTCCTCGTGCAGGGTCTCCAGGGTCTCGTTGACCTCGCCGACCACCACGTCGAGCTGCGCGGCGCTGTCCTCACCGAGCTGGTCCCAGGCGTCGGCGGTCCCGCGGAAGGTCTCGGCCACGGTCCCGAGCTCGTTGAGCACGGCGCGCCGGGCCGCGTCGGTGTTGGGGTCGTTGGACCAGTCCTCCATCGCCGCCCACAGCTCGCCGATCTTCGACGACAGGCCCAGCTCGGGTTCACCGGAGAGGCGCTCCATGCTGGACAGGAAGTCCGAACGCACCTCGGCAGCCGCCCCGTCGCCCACCGCGGAGCGGTACCGGGCGTCGAGGAAGCCGTCCCGCAGCCGCGCGACGTCCTCCACCTTCACGCCGGTGCCGACGGGGCCGTAGGGCGACTCGAAGGAGTGGGCGGCGCTCAGCTCCACCCGCTGACGGGTGTAGCCGGGGGTGTTGGCGTTGGCGATGTTGTTGCTGGCGGTATCGAGGCCGGCCTGGCCCGCGCGGATCCCGCTCAGTCCCGTGTAGAGCCCGACGAAGGACATCTAGAGCGCCTCCCGCAGACGGCTGCCGACCGCAGCGCTGGACCCGAGCCGTCCCGAGGCGTCGTAGGTCGCCGGGGCCTGCTCCGGTGGTGGGCCGGTGATCTGGCTGATCGTGTCGCTGACGTCCTGCATGGTGGCGCTGGCCAGGACCCGGTTCTCCGTGGAGATGAGCTCGATCTCGTTGGCGAGCTGCTGGAAGGCGTCGATGTGCTCACCGAAGGTGTGGTCGTAGGGCGGAGGGGAGCGGCGCGCGATCTCGGGGAGGCTGAGGGTGTCGGGCGCCACCTGCCACTGCGCGGCGAGGTCGCGGACGGCCTGGTCGCGACGGATCTCCTCGCAGCGCAGCTGCTCGAGGGTCTGGTCCACCTCGTGGAGGGCGTCGGACACGAACCGGCGCTCGTCGGCCGACAGCAGCAACCGCGCCACCGTCAGCCGGTAGAGCAGCAGCAGCAACAGCCGCCGCTCATCCCACAGCCGGGTGGCGAGCGCATCGAGGGCAGCACGCACGGGTTCCATGGAGTGAAGGTCGGCCGGGGTGGCGCGCACTCAAGGGGTCCTGCATCGGTGCGCCCTGACGCACCCCGATCTCCTCTCCCGCGTGTCTCTCGCGCGCCCAGCGGACGTGCAGGTGCGGATGTCGAGGTGGTGCTCCAGTCGGCGCCGAGGTGGCCGACACGCGGGACAGAGGAGGTCCGCCTGTGCCCGTCAACGCCGTCGCACCCACCACCACCGCCGAGGCGCCCGCGGCCACGCCCGAGCAGCCCGCACCCACCGGTGACGGCGACGGCAGCTTCGACGCCATGCTCGGCGAGGCGATGGGCGACCCGTCCTCGGCACCGACCGTGACCCTGGCCGGCATGGTCGCCGCGCTCGCCGGGCAGGAGGTCGACCCTGCCGCCATCCGGCCCGACCTGTCGCCCGACGGTGTCACGACCGCCGCCGCACGCAGCGGGGATGCCTGGGGCGTCAGCGCCGATCGCCCGGACCTGGCCGGCGCCGGTGCGGGTGCCGCGGTGCTCGCGGCCGGGGAGGAGTACCTCGGCGTGCCCTACAAGTGGGGTGGCACCAGCCCGACGACCGGCTTCGACTGCTCGGGCTTCGTGCAGCGGGCCTTCGCCGACATCGGGGTGTCCCTGCCCCGGGTCAGCATCGACCAGTCCAAGGAGGGCACCGCGGTGCCGGGTGGTCTGGCCAACGCCCAACCGGGCGACCTGCTGTTCTGGGGCGGGAACAACGGCCGGCCGAACCACATCGGCATCTACGCGGGCGACAACAAGATGCTCGTGGCGCCGAGCACCGGTGACGTGGTCCGCTACCAGGAGGTCACCCGCACCCCCGACACCGTCCGCCGCGTGCTGTGACCGCGGCCCGCACGACACGGAACGGCTGCCACCAGTGAGGTGGTGACCACCGACCGTGACGCACCAGGGCCCCCATCCCCTGCTGCCACCCGGTGCAGGTGTCTAGGCTCCCACCCCAGGACGGCCATCGCCGTCGTCATCGCCGCGCGGCGGATGTGCTGCCGGCGCAGCGGCCCGGCACGCGAGCGGTGCGCCGTCACGATCCGCAACGGGGCCGTCGTCCAAGGAGCGAACCGCGTGGCCAAGGTGCTCGTGGTCGACGACGAGGCGCAGATCCTCACCGCGCTGGGGCGTGGCCTGACCCGGGTCGGCCACGAGGTGGTGGTCGCCCGTACCGCCGCCGACGGGCTGGCCGCGGCGGCCGCGAGCGCGCCCGAGGTGATCCTGCTCGATCTGCGCCTGCCCGACGGGGACGGCATCGAGGTGGTGCGCCGCCTGCGCACCTGGAGCCAGGTGCCCATCCTGCTGCTGTCGGGCGCGGGCACCGACCGCTCACGGGTCGCCGCCCTGGATGCCGGTGCGGACGACTTCGTCGACAAGCCCTTCTCCATGGAGGAGCTGCGCGCCCGGGTCGGTGCGGCCCTGCGCCGCGCCGCCGGCAACGGCGACCACCCCGCTGACAACGGGGGCGGTCCCGGGGCCGGCACCGACGCCGACGCGGGCGTGCGCGCGGGCGTGCGCACCTGCGGGGAGCTGACCGTCGACCACGTCGCCCGACGCGTCACCGTGGCGGGCAGCCCCGTGCGGCTGACCCCCACGGAGTGGCGGCTGCTCGAGACGCTGCTCGCCCACCCCGGTCGGCTCCTGACCTACGGACAGGTGATCGCGGCGGTGTGGAGCCCGACCCACGGCGACGAGTCCCGCGCCGCGCTGCGTGCCCACCTCAAGTCGCTGCGCCGCAAGCTCGGCGATGACGCCGGTACGCCCCGCTACATCGACACCGAACCGGGTGCCGGGTACCGCTGGATCGGCGAACCGGGCCCGTGAACGCCCCCGCCACCGACCCTGCCCGCGTCGCCGCCTTCCACCGTCTGGGCCTGCCGACCACGGCGCGGGGACCGGCCTTCGCCCACCTCGTCGCGCTGCTGCGCCAGGTCACCGGTGCGGCCACGGTGACCCTCGCCTTCGTCGACGACAGCCGGGCGTGGCTGACCGTGGGCGTCGCACCCCTGGCGCCGGTGCCGCTGGACGCCTCCCCGGCCGTCGCCGCCCTCGACCATCCCGAGGTGGTGTGGCAGCGCCCCGTCCACGGGGCCGTGCTGGACGACCACCCGGCGATGGCCACCCTGGCCCGCCCCGTCACGGTGACCACGGTGCGTATCGCGGCACCCGACGGCAACCCCGTGGGTGCGCTGGAGCTGGCCTGGCCCGACGGCGAGCAGCCCCGGGCCCTGGCGCCCGCGGTGCTGGAGCGCTTCGCCGAGCACGTCCGCGAGCTGCTGGAGCTCCACGCGGAGGTGGACGAGTACCGCCGCTTCGTGGAGCTCGCGCCCGACCCGATGGTGGTGCTCGACCGCGAGGGCCGCATCGTGCGGGTCAACCCGGCTCTGACCGCCTTCGTGGGGCTGGCCAGCGAGGATCTGCTCGGCCGCACCTTCATCGAACTGGTGCACCGCGGTGACCGGGCGTCGGCCGCCGCGGCGGTGACCCGTGCGCTGATCAACCCGCAGCGCACCACCCGCATGGAGCTCCGGCTCACCGTCGCCGACGGGCGCTCGCTGCACTGCGCGGTCAGCGCCGGCCACCTCGGCGGCGCGCTGCGCCACGTGCAGCTGGTGCTGCACGACCTGACCGACCGGTTGCGCGTCGAGGAGGAGCACAGCCGGCTCTCGGAGCAGCTCGCCCGGGCCGAGCGTCTCGACGCGATCGGGGAGGTGGCCGCCGGGCTCGCCCACGACCTCAACAACCTGCTGGGGGTGATGTCGACCAACCTGTCGCTGGCGGAGGAGTCGCTGGGGCTCGCCGTGGAGGGCGAGGCGGGACCTGGGGCGTTGCAGGAGCTGTCGGCCGATCTCGGCGAGCTGCGCACCGCGATCGCCCGGGCGACGAGCATGACCGCGGAGATGCTGGCCTTCGGCGCGTCCTCGGGTGCCGAGGACGCGGCCGTGGACGTGGTGGACGTGATCTACAGCGTGGGTCGGCTGGTGGGCCGTTCCATGCCTGCGGGGGTGCGCTTCGCCCTGGACGTGCCGGGGGAACTGCCGCGGGTGTCGGGCCATGCCCGTGATCTGGAGCGGGCGCTGATGAACCTGGTGCTCAACGCCCGTGACGCGGTGCTGGCGGCGGCGGGCACGGCGCAGGGGGCGCGTGCCGCGGGCAGCGTCCTGATCCGGGCCCGCCACGCCCACGACGATGACGACCGCGTCGAGGTGCAGGTCATCGACGACGGTGCGGGGATGGACCCCGGTACCCAGGCCCGCGCCCGCGAGCCGCTGTTCACCACCAAGGGCGACGACGGCAGCGGCATGGGGCTGGCCACGGTGGCCGCCTACGTGTCCACTGTCGGCGGGGCGCTGGACCTGGCGTCCACCCCGGGGGCGGGCACCACCGTCACCCTCCAGCTCCCCGTCGCCGACGAGGGCGTCGTCGACCGGGCGGTGCTGCCGAGCTCCCCGGAGGTACCGGTCGGCGGGGAGCGGGTGCTGCTGGTCGATCCCGGGGACCGCACCCGGCGGGTCATCGACCGGATGCTGTCGGCCGCCGGCTACCGGGTCAGCGCAGTGGGCACGATCGACGACGCCCGCCAGGTGCTGGCACAGGACCGTGTCGGGTTGCTGGTCACCGAGCTGACCCTGCCCGACGGCCGGGGGGACCGGCTGGTGGAGCTCGCCCGCGAGCAGCATCCCGGTCTGCCGGCGGTGGTGCTCGGCGTCGAGGACGCACCGACGCACCTCGGCGCGGTACCCGTGCTGGTCAAGCCCTTCAGCCACGCCCGGCTGCTGCGCACCGTCCAGGACGCGCTGCACGAGCGCTGAGACCCC
>JAWLFQ010000105.1:0-6277 GCA_041685505.1 Nitriliruptoraceae bacterium | reverse complement strand
TCCTCACTGTGATCACGTTCAGGACCGCTTCCCGCCCCGACGTGGCAGATGATCGCGTGCTGGCGACCTGCCCCCACGCGGTGACACATCCCCGGGCTCATCAGGCCTCGCGCCGTTGCCGCCCCGCCCCGTGAGGTCGCCGGATGCACCCGAGGCATCCCCGCTGCCGTTCTTGGGGCCACCCGCACCTCCCTTCTTGCGTGGCGGTGACTGTGCGGGGCGGTCCTGGTCCTTCGGGCGTCCTGGCGCCGAGCCATTGGGCGTGGCGTCACCCTTCTGTCCGGCTGGGCGGCCCTTCTCCACAGAGCCGGCACCGCCCTTCGACCCGCCAGAGCTGCTCCCCCCAGCCTGGTCGCCATCCTTCGGGCGCTTGGCGCGCCCGGAGGTCGCTCCACCCTTGCCGGTCGCGGGACGATCATCGCCCGACGACGTGGCCGGACCGGAGGCAGCGTCCTGCTTGACCTCCCGCAGGATGATCCACTGCTGGATGACCTGCCAGACGTTGGTCGTGACCCAGTAGAGCAGCAGCCCGAGCGCGAACTGGAAGGAGACGACCGCGAGGAACAGCGGCATGACGTAGAGCAGGATCTTCTGCTGCTGCGCCATCGGGTTGTCCTGGCCCGTGGCGGCCGTACGCGCCATCATCTGCTTCTGCGTGATGAACATCGTCCCCGACATCACCACGATCAGCAGCCATCCCGGCCACCCCGCGGTGCTGACCAACGCCCCCAACCCGGTGATGCCGTCCTCACCAGGGGAGATGAAGTCGGTGAAGAAGTAGAAGGGTGCGTCCGCGAGCTCCTCCATACCACGGATGGTCCAGAACAGCGCGATGAACACCGGAGCCTGGGCCAGCAAGGGCAGACAGCTCGCCGCCGGGTTGACGCCCTCCTCCTGGTAGAGGGCCATCATCTCCTCGTTCATCTTCTGCTTCTTGGCCCGGTACTTCTCCGGGTCCTTGCGCATCAGCTCACGATCGACCTTGTACTTCTTCTGGATCTCCTTCATCTTCGGCTGGATGGCCTGCATGCCCCGCATGGACCGGGTCTGCTTGATCGCCAGTGGCAGCAGGAAGATGCGCACGATGAGGGTCAGCAGGATGATCGCCCAACCCCAGCTGTGCACACCGAAGACCGGCACCACCACATCGTGCAGGACGGTGAGTACACCCTCGAAGAAGCCGAGGACGCTGTCAGTGAAGGATGTCCACACGGTGGTCACGCTCCGTTCAGGGTCTGCATCGTCGGATCAGCGGCGCCAGGCGTCGCGCTGCGCTGCCGGGGGCACGGGGTCGACACCACCGACGTTCCACGGGTGACAGCGGCCCACGCGGCGCGCCGCGAGCACGGTGCCCCGGCCGGGCCCATGGCTGCGCACCGCATCGACGGCGTAGGTCGAGCAGGAGGGATGGAAACGACACCGCGGCTGGCGCAAGGCAGCGGTCGCACGCCACAGGTGCACAGGTAACAGCACCAGCCACATCACGCCGCGACGCCACCATGGCAGCGCAGCGTCCTGTCCCCCCGTCAGGCTCGGCTGCCCGTTGCCGCTCATCGCGTGGCCTCCGACAGGTGGTGATGGTCGCCGCTGACGCCCAGGACCTCGAGCTGTCGGGCCAGTTCCTCGCTCACCGCACGGACACCGGAGCCCACCATCGGCGCGCGCGCCACCAGCACGACATCGACCCCGTCACGGATCGGCTGGTGGCGGACCGCCTCGCGCAACAGGCGTTTGCAGCGGTTGCGTGCCACCGCGTTGCCCACACGGCGCGACGCCACGACGGCGACACGCGCAGGTGTTCGCTCACCGGTGGGTGCGACATGCGTCACGAGCAACCGTCCCGCACGCTGCTGTCGGCCCCGCATCACCCGGGTGATGTCGGGACCTCGCCGGAGTCGGTCGTGCCCTCCGGCCGGGGACCTCACGCGGACAGCTTCGACCGACCACGGCGACGGCGGTTGCTCACCACGCGGCGACCACCGTTGGTCCGCATCCGCGCGCGGAAACCGTGCTTGCGCGAGCGACGTCGATTGTTGGGCTGATAGGTGCGCTTCACAGCGAGCCTCCGGGGTCCTCTGACGTGGCACACGGCGGGGTCGGGTGGCGTCCGGACGCTGACCGGCGCGACGGGGTCCGACCCACCCTCGTCGGGTGCGCGTCGAGTGGGCACGCGGCCACGACCACACGGGGGACCGGTGCGATGGGTGACCCTGAGCGTATCGACCTGCGCGTTCATCGGGCAACCGCTGCGTCGTGGTGCGCGCCGATGCCCACAGCGCCCCGCGGTACCGCGCCACCGTGGTGCGCCAGAACCGGCCGTGTGACGCCACCAGAGGGCCCCCACGCCCGCATCCCCGCCCCCCGCACCGTGGGCAGGGCGACGATGCACCACATCTCACCGGTTGCAGCCGCTGATCCGGCCGGTGTACGGTCCCCGATCGTCCGCCGGCCCACGGCGAGGTCCCACCCGCTCGCGGGATGGCGAGGCAGCGGTCCACCCGGAACGTCCTCACGACTTCGTCGCACCAGCCCACGGACCTTCCCCACCGCGGTCCACGCGGTCCAGCACCACCGCATCCGTCTGTCCACAGCTGTGGAACCACCTGTGGACAACACGAGATACCGGGCGCGGGCCGGACGAGGATCGGCTGTTGCCGCAGCACGAGCGGCAGCACAGCCCCGATCGCAACCAGGTGAGGTGAGGAGTGAGGGTGGATACCGCGTCGACGCTCGATCTCGATGCACTGTGGACCGAGAGTCTCTCGCAGATCATGCGCAGCGTCACCTCGCCCGCGCAACGTCAGTGGCTGGTCGCCACCAACCCGGTCGGGTTCAGCGACGACACCGTCGTGCTCGCCAGTCCGCACGGCTTCGCCCGTGAGTGGCTCGACCGCAACTGCGGCGAGACCATCCGACATGCGCTGAGCACCGCGGCGGGCCGGCAGTTGCAGGTGGTCATCACCGTGCAGACCAACCCGACACCACTCGAGGACACCCATTCCCGGAGGGCATCCGACCACGACGGCCCTCACCCGGACGCAGGTACGGACGACACCAACGTCATCCACGCTCCCTTCGAACACCTCGTTGACGAGCCAGCTGCCTCCGACGACGACGCGAGGGGTTCGGCGCGACCGGCCGACAACGACTACCTCGACAACGCGGCGACGGCCGCGTCAGCACCGCCCGAGCTGGTCGACGAACGCGTTCCCCCGGACGAGCTGCCGCTGCACGCCCCCGGCCGCCCCCAGGGACCGACCGTGGAGCTCCCACCCCGGCGCGTGGAGCAACAGGTCGCCAGCGAGGTGGAGCCGGACACCCAGCTCAACCCGAAGTACTCCTTCGACGACTTCGTCATCGGTTCCTCGAACCGTTTCGCCCACGCGGCGGCGACCGCGGTCGCCGAGGCCCCGGCAAAGTCCTACAACCCACTGTTCATCTACGGGGGGGCGGGGCTCGGCAAGACGCACCTGCTCCACGCGATCGGGCACTACGTCCGCAACCTCTACCCCCGCCTGACGGTGCGCTACATCACCACCGAGCAGTTCACCAACGAGTTCATCAACGCGATCCGCGACGACCGCATCACCACCTTCCAGCGCACCTACCGGCAGGCGGACGTGCTGCTGATCGATGACATCCAGTTCCTGCAGCAGAAGGAGCGCACGCAGGAGGAGTTCTTCCACACCTTCAACGCGCTGCACAACGCCGAGAAGCAGATCGTCATCTCCAGCGATCGACCACCGAAGCAGATCGCACAACTCGAGGACCGGCTGCGCAGTCGCTTCGAGTGGGGACTGATGACCGATGTGCAACCACCCGATCTCGAGACCCGCATCGCCATCCTGCGCAAGAAGTGCGAGAGCGACGCCCTCGGCGTCCGTCCCGAGGTGCTCGAGCTGATCGCCTCGCGGGTCCAGTCGAACATCCGTGAGCTCGAGGGCGCCCTCATCCGGGTCGCTGCCTTCTCCAGCCTGCAACGCGCGCCCGCGGACACCTCCATGGCCGAGTCGGTCCTCAAGGACCTGTTCCCCGACGGTCGCGGCCAGGAGGTCAGCGTCCAGCTCATCATGGAGGAGGTCGCCGACCACTTCTCGCTCACGGTCGATGACCTGTGCTCACCGTCCCGCAGCCGCCAACTGGTGACCGCCCGTCAGCTCGCGATGTACCTCACCCGCGAGCTGACGGAACTGTCGCTCCCACGGATCGGCAAGGCCTTCGGCGGCCGCGACCACACGACGGTCATGCACGCCACGAAGAAGATCTCCGCGCTGATGCAGGAGCGCCGCGCGATCTACGACCAGGTGCAGGAGCTGACCAACCGGGTCAAGACCCGCGCCCGCAGCGCGTGAGGACGCCCTGGCGCCGGCGGTCGATCGTGGACGACCGCGTGGAAGAGCTGTGGACAGGCGGGGGATCGGCGGGGGACGATCGAGCCCACACGGTGGAGATCATCTGCGCCCTGCAACCGAAGGTCACCTCCGCACGGGCCATCCACGTGTGGACCGACGGGGGATGCATGGTGGACGGCGCGCCCCGCCGGTGGAGGTACATCGATGTGGTTCACCGCGCTGGGGAGGACCGTCATCGCCACCCACAGTGGCTCCACACACCCCCGGGCCGACCTGACCTGCACCAACGTGGGTTATCCACGGTGTACACAGCCCCTACTACGGTGACGAGATCAGAAGGTAGAACACCTCTTCTCCTTCAACGATGTGGACCAGCGGGTCCAGGGAGGACCACGTGAAGCTGCGAGCCGAGCGGACGGAGTTCGCTGATGCCATCGCCTGGGCGACCCGGACCGTTGCCGCCCGGGTGACCCTCCCTGCGCTCTCGGGCGTGCTGCTGGAAGCGGCGGACGGCCGCCTCACCTGCCGCGCCACCGACCTCGAGGTGGCGGCGGAGATCTCGATCCCGGTCGAGATCGAGCGTCCCGGACGGGTCCTGCTGCCCGGACGGCTCCTGGCGCAGCTGGTGGCCCGCTTCCCCAACGCACCGGTGGTGCTCGAGGGTGAGAGCGACCAGGTGGAGATCACCTGTGGCCGGGCGACCTTCCACGTCCGCGGGATGCAGGTCGAGGACTTCCCCACCCTCGCAGCGCCGGCCGAGGACGCGCCCCAGGGCGTACTGAAGGCGGATGCCTTCGCGCGGCTGGTCTCGCAGGTCGCGCGGGCAGCGTCCAGCGACGAGGGCCGACCGGTGCTCACCGGCGTCCACCTCGATGCCGCCGATGGGACCCTGACCGCCGCCGCTACCGACAGCTACCGCCTGGCCGTGCGCTCGGTGCGTTTCGACGAAGCCGTCGAGGGCGTCGCACTGGTGCCGGCACGTTCGCTCCAGGAGGCCGCCAAGGCTGCCGCCGAGGTCGGGGGCAACGTGACGGTGATCATGGAAGCGGGGCAGGTCTCCTTCCTGTTCGGCACGCGTCGTCTGACGACCAAGCTGATCGAGGGATCCTTCCCCAACTTCCGTGCCCTGCTCCCTGATGCCCATGAGACCACCGTGATCGTGGATCGTGCGGGCCTGGCAGAGGCCCTGCAGCGGGTCGCCATCGTCGCCATGGGGCAGGCCAACACGCCGGTCACCCTGCACTTCGGGGACGGCTCGGTGGACCTCCAGGCCAGCAACCAGGAGATGGGCGATGCCGCGGAGGCCCTGCCTGCGGAGATCGACGGCGAGGGTCTGGCGATCTCCTTCAACCCGGCCTTCCTGCTGGCGGGCCTGGACGCCACCGGCACCGAGCGGATCCGCATCGAGCTCCGGGACGGGCTCAAGCCCGCGGTGCTGACGCCGCTGGCAGCCGAGGAGGACGACCGGATCGACGACCTGACCTACCTGCTCATGCCGATGCGGGTCAGCTGAGTCGGAGCGCCCTGATGCAGCTGCGTCGGCTCGAGCTGCGCGACGTGCGGTCCTACGAGCGGGTCGCCATCGATCTGCCTGCCGGCGCCTCGGTGTTGGTGGGACCGAACGCCCAGGGCAAGACCAACCTGCTCGAGGCCGTGTACCGGGTGGCGTCGGGGTCCTCGCATCGCGTGGCGGGGGACCGGCCGCTGGTACGCGCGGGTGCCGAGCTCGGGGTCATCCGCTGCGAGCTCGAGACCGATGCCGGCCGTCTCCGCCGGGTCGAGCTGGAGCTTGGGACCGGGCGACGCACCCGTACGCGGGTCGACGGCCAGGAGGTGCGTCGCGCTGCCGATGCCATCGGTGTGCTGCGTGCGGTGCTCTTCGCGCCCGAGGACCTCGCCATCGTGCGCGGTGATCCCGGGGAGCG
>JAWLFQ010000031.1:0-25696 GCA_041685505.1 Nitriliruptoraceae bacterium | reverse complement strand
GTCGCGTCGCCCATGAAGTAGGGCTTGAAGGGCACCATCCCCGCGATCGTCAGCAGCAGCGACGGATCGTTGGGGATCAGCGGGGCGCTGTCGTAGCGACGTGCCCCGCGCTCCTCGAAGAAGCGCAGGAACGTCTCTCGGATGGTCAGCGAGTCCACGGTGGGTCCTTGGGTCGTGCGTGATGGTGCCACGTCGCTGCGACGCTGGGGAGCACCGGCTGCCGAGCGCGCCGCCGAGGACGTCCTGCAACGGGTTGTGGCGGCGCTGCCGGCGCGCCCACGCCGGACAGCGCACGGCCCTGCCGGCTCAGGCGCCGAGCGTCTCGCGCAGGCCGGGCACGTCGAACCGGCCGCGCAGCTGTGCCTCGCGCTCCGCGGCGGCGGCGCGGCCCTCCGCTGCGGCGGCCGTGAGCTTGTCGCTGAGACCGGCCGCCGCGCGGCCCACGTTGCCGGCCAGGGTGGTGGGCTGCACGGCGCGCTGGGCGTCGTCGAGGCGGCGCACCAGGTACGCGCCGACGACGACACCGGCGCCGAGGCCGAGGGCGAGGGTGAACACGCGCTTCACGGCATCATCCTGTGGTCCGGGAGTCTGTGGCTGCAGCGGGGCTCACTCGGCCATCTTGCGGGTGGCCCGTGCCGTCCCGGCGGCGAAGGCCGCCACCTTGATCAGCGGGTTCGACACCGTGGCGTGGAGCACACCGACCAACTGGTCGGTCGTGGAGGTGATGGACTGCACGCCGGCGACGATGGTGTCGATGCGGGCCAGCTCCACGTTGACCCCGGCCGCGGTCTCGGTGACCTGCTCGAGGGTCGGCAGCAGCCGGTCGGTGGTCTCGCGCAGCCCCCGCGTGGCCTCCTCGAGCAGCCCCACGGTCTTGAGCAGCGCGTAGGAGGCCATCACGACCAGCGCACCCCAGAACACCACGGCGAAGACGATGGCCCAGTCCCTGACGGTCACGTGCGGTCATCCTCCGGTCGGCGCTACGGGGTGGTGCCCGAGCCTAGCCACGGGGCCCGCCCCCTACCGTGCACCCGGCACGTCAACCGGTGGGCAGGCCGGGGACGGCGGGGCACATCGTGGCGGCCGAGGGGTCACGGCGAGGACCGGTCGCGGGCCCGGCGCACCTGTGCGCGCAGCTCCGCGAGCCGCTCGGCCACCGGGGCCTCGTGGCCGTGGCGTGACGGCTCGTAGAGCGTGCTGCCGGTCAGCTCCTGCGGCAGGTGGTCCTGGTCTGCGGCGAAGCCGCTCGCGTGGTCGTGGGGGTAGTCGTAGCCGGCACCGTGGCCCAGTGCCTGCGCCCCCCGGTAGTGCGCATCACGCAGGTGGGGTGGCACCCCGAGGTTGCCGGCGCGACGGACCAGGGCGGTCCCCTGCGACAGCGCGCGAGCGACGCTGTTGGACTTCGGCGCCACCGCCAGGGCGATCGCCGCGTGGGTCAGGGCGTAGCGCGCTTCCGGCAGGCCGACCCGGTCGAGGGCGTCGAAGGCGGCGACCGCCAGGGGCAGGGCCTGCCGGTCGGCGAGACCGACGTCCTCGGAGGCGAAGATCACCATCCGCCGCGCGATGAAGCGGGCGTCCTCCCCCGACTCGAGCATGCGCAGCAGCCAGTAGACCCCGGCGTCCGGATCCGAGCCGCGCAGGGACTTGATGAAGGCCGAGACCTGGTCGTAATGCCCGTCAGCGGCCCTGTCGTAGCGGAACCGCTGCATGGCATCGGCCACGTCGGCGACACCGAGGTGGCAGGTCGGGCCGTCGGTGCCCGCGCGGTCCACCCCTGCGGCGGCCGCAGCGACCTCCAGGGCACTGAGCGCGGTGCGGGCGTCGCCGTCACCGACGGTGACCAGGTGGTGGCGTGCCTGATCATCGATGCTGACCCGCCCACCGAACCCACGGTCCGGGTCGCTGCAGGCCCGTGCGAGCAGCACGCCGATGTCGTCCTCCCCGAGGGTCTCGAGGCGCACCAGTTGGCAGCGGGACAACAACGGGGCGTTCAGCTCGAAGAAGGGGTTCTCCGTGGTGGCACCGATCAGGGTCACCCAGCCGGCCTCCACCCCGGGCAGCAGGGCGTCCTGCTGGCCCTTGTTGAACCGGTGGATCTCGTCGATGAACAGCACGGTGCGGCGGTCACGGAGCTCCAGACGGCTGCGGCCCTCGTCGATGATGCGCCGGACGTCCTTGACCCCGGCGGTCACGGCGGACAACTCGGTCCACGCGGCATCGACGTGGGCGGCGATGACCGTCGCCAGCGAGGTCTTGCCCACCCCGGGTGGCCCCCACAGGATCAGCGACCGCAGGTCGCCGCGATCGAGCATCGCCCGCAGCGGCTTGCCCGGCCCGAGCGCGTCGAGCTGACCGACGTACTCGCCGAGGTTGCGGGGGCGTAGGCGGGCCGCCAGGGGCATGCTGGCCGGCATCGCGCGGGGGCGACCAGCGGCGGGGCCGCCCTGCGCTGCGCCGACCACCCCGGTGGCCCCCTGATCGTCGGAGGACGAGGGGGACGCGGCGAACAGCTGCGGGTCGGTCACGCCACCACCGTACCGACGGTCATCGTGCCGGGGCGCCAGGGCCCCTAAGGTCGACGCTGCTCGGTGCACGCCGGCGAAGCGAAGCGACACGGGCGACGACCGTCGTCGTGCCGGCCCGACCGACACCGGCCCCGACCACCGGCAGGGAGCGCATGATGGAACTCGAGGACGTCCAGCAGCGGCTCGGCGCACAGGCCGCGAAGGCCGGCAGCCGGGTGACCACGGTGGTGGACGGGCTGCGCGACCGCACCGCCGACCGCCTGCGGGCCGACGGCGGATCGGTGTTCCGCGAGCTGCACCGGCTCGACACGCACCTCGATGCGACCGAGGCCGAGCTGCGCAGCCACGTGGACAGCCGGTTCGACGAGCTCGACGCGCAACTCGATCGGTTGCGCTCGGCCACCAAGCGCACCTCCTGGCCCCGGCGACTGGTGTGGCTGGTGCTCGGTGGAGCGCTCGGCGCGGCCGTCGCCTACCTGGCCGATCCCGATCGGGGCACCGCCCGGCGGGCACAGCTCGGCGACCAGGTGACCGCACGGGGACGCTCGGCCGCCGACGAGGTCGGTGGTCGCGCCAAGGACGCGGCCCGGCAGGCCAAGGGCGCGGTGATCGAGCAGGCCAAGGACGCCCTGCCCGACCGTCCCGAGAGCGATCCGCACCTGCTGGAGCAGCGCATCAAGAGCGAGGTGCTCGGCCGGCGCGAGGACACCACGACGGTCGTGCTGCGCATCGACGGCCCCGGCGCGGTCGCCCTGAAGGGCACGGTGCCCACGGCACAGACCGAGCAGGAACTGCTGGCCGAGGTGGCTGAGGTCGACGGGGTCGCCGAGGTCACCTCGGAGCTCATGGTCGCCGCCGACGGGTAGTGAACGCAAGGGTGCGACCGTCTGGCGGTCGCATCGCTGCGCGCCTCACCGACCGGCACCGGTCACGGCGTCACTCCTTCGCGGCCGACGGCAGGAGCCGCAGTCCGACGTCGCGCAGCGCCACGGGGTCGTAGGCCGCCGGCGCGTCGGTCAGCAGGCAGGCACCCGACTGCGTCTTGGGGAAGGCGATCACGTCGCGGATGTTGGTCGCATCCGCCAGCAGCATCACCAGCCGGTCCAGCCCCAGCGCGATACCGCCGTGGGGCGGCGCACCGTGCGCCAGCCCGCGCAGCAGGAAGCCGAACCGCTCCTCGGCGACCTCGTCGCTGATGCCGAGGAAGCGGAACACCCGCGCCTGGACGTCGCGGTCGTGGATACGGATCGAGCCCCCGCCGAGCTCGTAGCCGTTGCACACCACGTCGTAGGCGTTGGACAGCGCCTCACCGGGCGCGTCCTCGAACCGGTCGATCCACTCGGGGGTGGGTGCGGTGAAGGGGTGGTGCACCGGCGTCCAGGCGGTGGTGCCGACCGCCTCGCCACGGTCACCCACCGGCTCGAACATCGGCGCGTCCACGATCCAGCAGAAGGCGAAGCCCTCACCGATCAGCCCACGCTCGGCAGCGAGGTGGCCGCGGAGCGCGCCCATCAGCTCCCGGGCGAAGGTCGTCTCGCCGGCACCGAAGAACACCGCGTCACCGGCCGACGCCCCGGTGGCCGCGAGCACCCCGGTGATCTCCTCGGTCGACATGAACTTCGACAGCGGCGAGCGCAGGGTGCCGTCGTCCTCGACCACGCCCCAGGCCAGGCCCTTGGCACCGCGGTGCTTGGCCCACTCGACCAGCGCGTCGAACTCCCGTCGGGTCATCTCCCCGCCGTCGGGCAGCGCCAGGGCGACCACGGAGCCACCGGCGGTCAGGACCCCCTTGAACACCCCCACCTCGGTGTCGGCGAACACCTCGTTCAGCGTCGCCAGCTCCAAGCCCTCGATCCGCAGGTCGGGCTTGTCCGAGCCGAACCGCGCCATCGCGTCGGCGTAGGTGAGCCGCTGGAAGGGGGTTTCGACCTCCACGCCGAGGGTCGCACGCCACACCGCGGCGAGCACCTCCTCGGTGATGCCGATGACGTCCTCCTGGTCGCCGAAGGACAGCTCGACGTCGAGCTGGGTGAACTCCGGCTGCCGGTCGGCCCGCAGGTTCTCGTCCCGGAAGCAGCGGGCGATCTGGTAGTAGCGCTCCACACCGGCGACCATCAGCAGCTGCTTGAACAGCTGGGGTGACTGCGGCAGGGCGTAGCTCTCCCCCGGTTGCAACCGCGAGGGCACCAGGAAGTCCCGCGCACCCTCGGGCGTGGCCTTGGTCAGGACCGGGGTCTCCACGTCCAGGAAGCCGTGCTCCTCCATCACCCGGCGGATCACCGAGGTGGCACGCGAGCGCAGCTGCAGGATCTCCGCCATCCGGGGCCGGCGCAGGTCGACGTAGCGGTGCGTCAGCCGCAGCTCCTCGGAGACCTCGATGCGGTCCTCCACGGGGAAGGGCGGGGTGTCGGCCTCGGCGAGCACCTCGATCGAGGTGGCGGCCACCTCGATGTCGCCGGTGGACAGCGCGGCGTTGCGCATGCCGTCGGGGCGCGCGCGCACGCTGCCGGTCACCCGCACGACCCACTCCGGTCGGACCCGGTGGGCGGCCTCCAGCGCGTCCGAGGCCTCGGGGTCGGCCACGACCTGGACGACGCCGGAGCGGTCACGCAGGTCCAGGAACGCCACGCCGCCGTGATCGCGACGGGTGTCGACCCACCCGGCCACGGTGACGGACTCGTCGGCGTGTGTGGCGCGCAGGGTGCCGGCGCCGTGGGTGCGCAGGGCGCCGAAGGCGGTGATGCTCACGGGAGCTCCAGGAGAGGATCGTCGGTCGGGGGTACGGGGCGGGGGTATGGGGCGGGGCGGGGGTACGGGTCGAGGTACGGGGCGGGGCGACGCCGGGTCGGTCGCGGACGCGACGCGGCGACGCTCGCCGGCCGCCTCAGGTCTCCAACAGCTCGGCGATGGTGGCCTCGAGGTGCTCGAGGGGCACCGTGCGCTGCTCGCCGGTGGCCAGCGCCTTGCACGTGACGGTAGCCGCGGCACGCTCGTCGCCACCACGGATGACCGCCACCGCCACGCCGCGGCGGTCCGCGTACTTGAGCTGCTTGGCGAGCTTGCGCCGGCCACCGCCGCTGTAGGGCTCCACGCGGAGTCCGGCGGCGCGCACACGTGCCGCCACGGCCAGGGCATCGGCGGCACCCTCGTCGTCCATGACGGTGATCAGCACCTGCGGCCCCGCCTCCCCCGCGGCGGCGTCCTCGGACGCCTCGAGCAGCAGCAGGATCCGCTCCAGCCCCAGCGACCCACCGGTGGCGGGCACGTCGTTGGCCTGGAACATCCCGATCAGGCCGTCGTAGCGACCACCCGCGGCGATGGTGGCGTCGAGCCCCTCGTGCACCACCTCGAAGACGGGTCCGGTGTAGTAGGACAACCCGCGGGCCAGTACCGGTGCGTAGGCGACCGGGACCACGCCCTCGACCAGGGTCAGGACCTGGTCCACCTCGGCGAGGCCCTGCTGTCCGATCGCGGAGCGTTCGAGGCGCGCCCGCACCGCAGTAGCCGGATCCCCCCCGGACAGGTCCTCTCCCAGGGCCTCGACGGCCGCGGTCGCGATACCACGCCCGGCGAGCTCCGCCGACACCCCGTCGACGCCGACCTTGTCGAGCTTGTCGAGGGCGGTGAGGGCATCCGACTCCAGCGCCGCCGGGATGCCGTAGGCCTCCACCAGCCCCCGCAGGGCCTTGCGGGAGTTGAGCTGCACCCGGAACCCCTGCAGGCCGAGGGCCTCGAGCGCGTCGGTCACCGCCACCAGCGTCGCCGCGTCGGCGGTGAGCGAGTCCGAGCCGATCGTGTCCACGTCGCACTGGAAGAACTCGCGGTAGCGCCCCTTGCCGGGCCGGTCGGCGCGCCACACGGGTGCGATCTGGTAGCGCTTGAAGGGCGTGGGCAGCTGGGAGCCGTACCGGGCGGCGACCCGGGCCAGGGGCACGGTCAGGTCGTAGCGCAGCGCCAGATCCGCGTCACCGGACGCCTCGTGGTCACCACGGCGCAGGATCTTGAAGATGAGCTGATCGCCCTCCTCCCCGTACTTGCCGGTGAGCACCTCGAGCCGCTCGAAGGCGGGGGTGTCCAGCGGCGCGAAGCCGTGGGCGTCGAAGGTGCGGCGGATCGTGGCGAAGGCGCGCTCGCGTCGGGCGACCTCGGCGGGCAGCAGATCGCGGGTGCCGGAGGGCGGGTTGGCGTCGATGGGGGGCATGGACAGGACCTCGAGGTGGTGTGGCCGCCGTGGGGCGGGGACCAGGGCGTGGTGCTGGCGGAGGCTGCACAGGGGCCGGGAGACGCCCGCCTCAGCGCGGCGTGGTCCCGTGACGGCACCGCTCAGGGATGTCGGCCCTGGGCCTCGATCGCCTGGCGCAGGAAGGGGTTGGTCTCGCGCTCGTAGCCGATGGTGGTGTCCGGCCCGTGGCCTGCCAGCACCAGCGTGTCGTCCTCCAGTGGCAGCACCGTGGTCGCCAGCGAGCGCAGCATGTCGTCCATCGAGCCGCGTGGGAAGTCGGTGCGCCCGATCGAGCCGGCGAAGAGCAGGTCGCCGGACAGCAGCACGTCCTCGCTGGCCTGCTCGGCATCGCCGAGGGGGAAGGTGACGCTGGCGCCGGCCAGGGACCTGGCGAGGTAGGTCACGTGCCCGGGCGTGTGCCCGGGGTTGTGCACCACGTCGAAGGCCACTCCCGCCAGCCGCAGCCGCTGGCCATCGGCGACGGTGTCGAGGTGGTCGGTGGGGGGATCCCACTCGAGACCGAACTCCGTGGCCAGCAGCTCGGGCGGTGCGCCGAAGGCGGCCGCCGGATCGTCCCACAGCCATCGGTCGTCGGCGTGCAGGAGCACGGGCACGTCCAGGGCACGTGCCAGCTCGGGCACCGCCCACAGGTGGTCGAGGTGGCCGTGGGTGAGCAGGATCGCCTCGCAGCGCGCGCCCACGCTCGCCAGCATCTCGACGGCCTGCGCCTCGGCGGTCTCGCCGGGATCGACGAGCACGGCGGTACCGAGGTCGCGGTCACCCACGGCGTAGCAGTTGGTCTGCCAGCGACCCAGCGGGGCGCCGAGGACGAAGAGGTCGGACACGAGGGGTGAGCTCCGGGTGGGGCCGCGGGGACGGCTCGTCAGGCTACTGGGCGGCGCAGCCCGCGGCCGGCAGCGGCAGACGGGCGGGGAGGGGACGCGACCACTGCCGGTCGCCCCTAGGACTGTGGCACGGCGCGGTAGGCGTCGTAGACCCCGGAGACCCGCCGGATGGAGCGCAGCGCCTCCTCGAGGTGGGAGGGGTCGCCGAGCTCGAAGGTGAACCGCAACCGCGCCACGCGGTCCTTGGCCGTGCCGACCTGTGCGGAGGTGATGTTGATGTGGAGGTCGCCGAGCACCGCGGTGATGTCGCGCAGCAGGTGCTTGCGGTCCAGCGCCTTGACCTCGATCTGGACCAGGAAGGAGGAGGTGGTGTCCCCCGACCAGTCCACGGGGACGAAGCGGTCGGGATCCCGCTCCAGGTCGGCCACGTTGGAGCAGTCGGCGCGGTGCACCGACACCCCACGACCCCGGGTGACGAAGCCGACGATCCGGTCGCCCGGCACCGGGGTGCAGCACCGGGCGAGCTTGACCAGCATGCCCGAGTCGCCCTCCACCTCGACGTCGTCCCCACCGGTGCTCCCGATGCGGATCGGGGAGGTGGTGATCTGCTCGGACTCGGGCTCCGGCTCCTCGTCGACCTGGGTGAGCTCGTTGAGCACGTGCTGCGCGACCGTGGCAGCGGCGACGTGCCCCTCGCCGGTGGCGCGGAACAGCGTCTCCGCGTCCTTGTAGTTGAGGACGTGGGCGACGTCGTCGAGATCGCCGGAGGCCATCGCGCGGGCGTAGGCGATGCCCTTGCGCCGCAGGGCCCGGGAGATGGCGTCGCGGCCACGCACGATGGCGTCCTCGCGCCGCTCGCGGTTGAAGTAGGCGCGGATCTTGGTGCGCGCCCGCTGGGAGGCGGCCAGCTGCAACCAGTCACGGCTCGGACCGGCATCCTCGGCCTTGGAGGTCAGGATCTCCACGCTGTCGCCGTTGGACAGCCGGTGGTCGAGGGGCACCAGGCGGCCGTTGACCCGGGCGCCGATGCAGCGGTGGCCCACGTCGGTGTGGACGGCGTAGGCGAAGTCGATGGGGGTGGACTTGGCGGGCAGCCCCATCACGTCGCCGCGGGGGGTGAAGACGAAGACCTCATCCTGGTACAGGTCGATCTTGAGCGACTCGAGGTAGTCGCCGGGCTCGTCGACGTCCGACTGCCACTCGAGCAGCTGATCGATCCAGGGCAGCTCCTCGGTCCCGGGCTCGTCGCTGTTGTTGCCGCGGGAGCCGCCCTTGTACTTCCAGTGCGCCGCGACGCCGAACTCGGCGGTGCGGTGCATCGCCTCGGTGCGGATCTGGACCTCCAACGGGCGGCCACGCGGCCCGATCACCGAGGTGTGCAGCGACTGGTAGAGGTTGACCTTCGGCATCGCGATGTAGTCCTTGAAACGCCCGGGGACCGGACGCCAGGTCGCGTGCAGCTGGCCGAGGACGGCGTAGCAGTCACGCACCGAGGACACGATGACCCGCACGGCGAGCAGGTCGTGGATCTCGTCGAACTCCTTGCCGCGCAGCACCATCTTCTCGTAGATCGAGTAGTAGTGCTTCGGTCGCCCGGTCACCTCACCGCGGATCTTGAGCTCACGCAGCTGCTCGTGGATCGCGACGATGATCTGTTCGAGCTCGCGCTCGCGCTCGGGGTTGCGCTCCTCCACCATCGCCACGATCTCCTCGTAGCGCTTGGGGTGGAGGGTCTTGAAGCCGAGGTCCTCGAGCCGCAGTTTGAAGTTCTGCATCCCGAGGCGGTGGGCCAGGGGCGCGTAGATGTCGAGGGTCTCCTGGGCGATGCGCTTCTGCTTCTCCCGGGGGGTGTAGCCGATCGTCTCCATGTTGTGGACCCGGTCGGCGAGCTTGATCACCAGCACCCGGATGTCCCGCGCCATGGCGACGAACATCTTGCGCAGGGTCTCGGCCTGCTGCTGCTGCTTGGACTCCACCTGGAGGCGATCGAGCTTGGTGACCCCGTCGACGAGGTGCGCGACCTCCTCGCCGAACCCCTCCTTGACGTCGTTGAGGGTCGCCGGGGTGTCCTCGACGGTGTCGTGGAGCAACGCGGCCACCAGCGTCGGGGTTCCGAGCCCCAACCGGGCGAGCTCCGCCGCCACCGCGACGGGGTGGGTGATGTAGTCCTCGCCGCTCTGCCGCTTCTGGCCCTCGTGCATGGCCTCGGCGTAGCGGTAGGCGCGGACCACCTCGCGCAGATCGGCACGCGACGACGTCCTGATGGCGGCGGCGAGGTCATCGAGCTCGCTCGGGACCGTGTCGCGCTGGACCAGGGGGATCCGGGAGATGGCCGCCTTGACGCCCGTGGGCCGCGGCGGGGGGAGCGCGGGACGGCCGTCCCGAGCCTGCTCGGTGCCCGTGGTCTCCGAGGTGCTCAGCGTCGACCCCCAAACTCGCGGGCATCCGCCCGCTGGCCGATAGCGTACCGAGCCACCCTCGCCGGCTCAGGATGGATGCCGGTGGGACGCGTAGGACCGCACGCGGTACCTCCGCTGCACCACCCCCGATGTCGGGCACCCGATCAGTAGTGCAACAGGGCCTGGTGCCGGTAGCCGTCCAGACGCGTGGCGCCCCCGAGGGCCGTGAGCTCGAGGAGGAAGCTCAGGCCGACCACCTCCCCGCCGAGCTCCTCCACCAGCTGCGCCGTGGCGGCCGCGGTCCCGCCCGTGGCCAGCACGTCGTCGACGATCAGCACCCGCTGCCCCGCGGTGATCGCCCCCGACTGCAGTTCCAGCACCGCCTCGCCGTACTCGAGGGCGAACGCCACCGCCACGGTCTCGCCGGGCAGCTTCCCGGCCTTGCGGGCCGGCACGAAGCCGGCGCCGATGCGCAACGCCACCGGCGCACCGAGGATGAAGCCGCGCGACTCGATGCCGACCACCCGGTCGACGCCGTCGGCCAGCGCTGCGAGCCCACCGACCGCGGTCTCGAAGGCGGTCGGTTCGGCGAGCAGCGGCGCGACGTCGCGGAAGACGATCCCGGGTTCGGGGAAGTCCGGCACGTCGCGGATCAGCCGTGCGAGGTCGTGCGGATCGCGCGCTGCGGTCACGGTCGGCTCCTGTGTGATCGACGGCGAGGGGGGCGGTGCCACGGCCACCGGCCGGTGCGCACCTCAGCGCTTGCGGCGCTTGCGGCCCTTGCCCTGGCCACGGACGTACTCGGTGGTGATGGGCGCACGTGCCTCCGGGGAGCCCGGCGCGGGCTCCTCCACCGGCGCGGCGGCCACCGGCTCGGCGTCGGGGTCCTCACCGGCATCCTGCTCCGCGGCCTTGGCGACGCGGCGCCGCTCCTCCGGCTCGTAGCCCTTCAGCCACGCGAACAGCGGGCCGGCCACGAACAGCGAGGAGTACACCCCGACCGCCATCCCGACGAACAGGGCCAGTGCCAGGTCCTGCAGCGTGGACGCACCCAGCACCTGCGCACCGATCAGCAGCAGCGCGCCGACCGGCAGCAGCGAGGTGATGGAGGTGTTGATGGAGCGGTAGACCACCTGGTTCATGGAGGCGTTGACCACCTCGGGGAAGGTGCGCAGCCCGGGATCGCCGAGGTTGACGGCGTTCTCCTTGACGCGGTCGAAGACGATCACCGAGTCGTAGAGGGAGTAGCCCAGGATGGTGAGCAGCGCGATCACCGTGGCCGGGGAGACGTTGAAGCCCACCAGGGCGTAGACACCGATCGTGATCAGCACGTCGTGCGCGAGGGCCGCGATGGAGGCCATCGCCATCTTGAACTCCAGCCGGAAGGTGATGTAGAGCACGACCACCACCAGGAAGACCAGCAACGCCTCGATGGCCTGGCGGGTGATGCGCTCACCCCACACCGGCCCGACGAACTCGAAGGCGATCTCCTCGGCCTCCGAGGTCTCCGCCAGCGCCGTGCGGACGGCGCGCTCCACCTCGCTGGCGGGCTCCAGGGACTCGGTCCGCACCAGCGCACCGGTGGTCACCCCGTCGCTGGTCTGCAGCTGTGCGACGACGTCGGTCGCGCCCCCATCCTGCGCCGCCTCACGAAGCTCGGTCGAGGTGACGTCCGCCCGGATGTCGACCAACTGGTAGGAGTTGCCGCCGACGAAATCGATGGACAGCTCCAGCCCCCGCACGCCCAGCGCGAGCAGGCTGAGCGCGATCAGCGCCCCGGAGATCATGAGCCAGCGGCGCGAGTTGCCGACGAAGTCGATCGCTGGGGTCCTCATGCGCGGGCTCCTGCGGTGACACGGCGGTCGGGGTCGACCGCACGGATGCTGCGGCGGCTGAGCAGCCCGCGGTCGGCCATCAGGAAGGTGGCCGGGCGCGAGAAGCCGTAGAGGATGATCAGGTCGAGGATGCTGGAGATGCCGAGCATCAGCGCGAAGCCACGGACGGGACCGACCGCAAGGAAGTACAGGATCGTGGCGGCCGCCAGGGTGACGGTGTTGCCGGTGAGGTTGGTGCGCCACGCCGAGGCGAAGGCCCGCACCACCGCGGTGCGCACGGTCTTGCCGAGGTTGACCTCGTCGCGGATCCGTTCACCGAAGATGATGGCGGAGTCCGCGGTGATACCGATGGACACGATGATGCCGGCCACCCCGGCGAGGGTCAGCGCGAAGCCGATGGCCTGGCCCATCACCACGATGCCCGCCACGATGAACAGCCCGTAGAAGCTGACCTGGAACAGCGCGATCAACCCCACCCAGCGGTAGAACCACACCAGCCACCCGGCGACAAGGGCGAGCCCGATCAGCCCGGCGAGGATGCCGGCCTCCAGGGAGTCCTCTCCGAGGGTCGGGGAGACGGTCTGGAAGGTGGACGCCTCGAGCGAGATCGGCAGGGCACCCGTGCGCAGCACCAGCGCGAGGTCGGTGGCCTCCTGCTCCTGCTCCTCACGGCTGAGACCGGCACCGGTCGTGATGGTGGCGCTGCCGCCGGTGATCCCGGCTCCGCAGGCCACCGACGGGTTCACCCCGGGTGTGGTCTCGACGATGTTGTCCAGCACGATGGCGAAACGACCGTCCCCGCCCTGATCGCGCTCGCAGGCGAGGTCGGAGGTGACCGCAGCGAAGATGTCGCCACCCTCCTCGTCGAGGTCGAGGCCGACCTGGAAGGACTGTCCGGCGCCCTGGCCGATCTGGACGAAGGCGTCCTCGACGTTGTCGCCCGTCAGCTCGGCCGGCCCCACCTCGTACTTGACCGGCAGGGCCTGCTCGTCCTCCTCGTCGAGGAGGGCGTCATCGGGCGAGCCGCACAGGATGCCGGACTCGTCGGTGGGGAGCTCCTCGCGCTCGTCGACGGGTGCGAGGCAGTCCGGCCCCTGGTCGTACTCCGGGGTGCCGGGCGGGATCTCGTCCAGCACGCGACGGAAGGAGAGCTGCGCGGTGGTCCCGATGATCTCCTGGACCCGGTCGGCGTCGGCCACGCCGGGCAACTGGACCTGCACGTCGGTCCCCGAGCGCGAGATGTCGGGCTCGGCGACACCGAGGGAGTCCACGCGGGCGCGGATCACCTCGATGGTCTCGTCGATGATCTCCTCGAGGTCCTCGGGCTCCTCCTCGCCTTCCGGCAGTACCGGGGCGTAGATCGCGCTGATACCGCCCTGGAGGTCGAGACCGAGGTTGGGCTGCACCCCGGAGGCGAGGTAGACGCCCGCCGCCACGGCGAGCAGCACCATCGTCGTGATGCTGAGGAGGAGGGGACGTTTGTTCACGTCGGGTTCCTGGTCGTGAGCGGCTCAGCCGAGGGGGACGCCGTTGGCGGTGATCCGGAACTCGCAGCCCAGGGTGCGGGCGGCACGGCGGCACATCACCATGCGGTCCAGGAAGATCTCGAAGTACTCGATCACCGTGGAACGGGCGGTGTCGAGCTCCAGTTCCAGGGTGATGGTGGCGGCCTCGGCGTCGACACGGAGGAAGGAGTGGGTCACGGCGTCGTTGACACGGTCGTGGATGTCGGCGGCGGTGTCGGCGCCCTTGCGGACACGGCTGCGGTGGACGTCGGACTTGTCGGCCAGGATCACCGCGGCGCCCACGGGACCGATGGCCGAGCCGTACTGTTCCTCGTGGTTGCCGACCGCCGAGACGACCAGCCCGATGCGGTAGGGATCAACCTCGAGGCGCCGCAGCGCGTCGTAGGCGATCCACCCGCCCGACAGCCCGTGGTTGGCCCGGCTGACCACGTTGCCGACGTCGTGCAGGTAGCCGGCGACGGCGGCCAGCTCGCACAACTCGTCGTCGGCACCGAGGTGGTGCAGCACGTTGTGGGCGATCCGACCCACGAGGTTGGCGTGTCGGAAGCCGTGCTCGGTGAAACCGAGGCTGCCGAGGAACTGGTCGGCGAGCTTGATGAAGGCCGAGACAACCTCGTCGTTCTGCAGCCCGGTGAGCATGTCGACGTGGGAACCGGTCCGCCGCTCCGCGTCGATGGCGACGGTCCGCGCCTCCGCCACCGCATCGGCCGCACCCACACCGCGCAGCAGGGCCGCCTCCGCGGAACCCCGGATGGCGGTGGCCGGATCCGTCAGCGCGGACGGCGAAGGGTCGTCGACCTCGGCGGGGACCTCGGCGTCGGCACGCGTCGCCGCCGCCGCGTCGACGGTGTCGGCACCCGGTGGCTGCGGACGGTCCTGTTCACTCACCTGGCGTCGTCCCCGTCATCGGCATCGGGGGCGTCCGTCTCCCCGGTGTCGTCGTCGGTGTCGTCGTCGGTGTCGTCGAGCACCTGCGCGGGGTCGTCGTTGACGATCCGGGCCAGCGAGGAGCGCTCGTAGCGCACGATCACGTCCTCGTCGGCGTCGACGGCGAGGTCCATGGTGCTGTCGGTCACGGCGATGACCCGGCCGTGCAGGCCGCCGATGGTCACCACGTCGTCACCGACGCTGAGCGCGCGCACCATCTGCTCCTGCTCCTTGCGCCGCTTCTGCTGCGGTCGGATCAGGAGCAGGTAGAGCACCAACAGGAAGCCGAGAGGCAGCAGGAGGCCGCCGAGCTCTTCCACGTCACGTCCTTGGTCTCGGACCCGCACGGTCCGGTCGTCGGTTGTCGTCGCGCCCCACCGCGCCGGCGCGACACCGCACGCAGCGGGTTGCCGTGCGGGCGGTGCGCCCGGCTCACGCACCGGGCCCGGACCTGCGCGGCACCGGACCCGCGCGGGGATGGTGCGACGACGCCCGCCTGAGGCGGGCGCATCGGACCGGCAGCCTATCGGTCGGCCTCGCCCTCGACACGCGCAGCGGCGTCGGGCACCACGGGCAGCTCCCCCCGGGCCCAGGCGGTCACCAGCGCGGCGAGGTCGTGGTCGTCGTCACGCACGCACGCGAGCAGCAGCACGTCCCCCGTCAGCAGCCGGGTGGCTCCCGTGGGCACCAGGACCCGTTCGTCACGGACCAGGGCGACGGCACGGCCCGCACCGGGCGGGCCGACATCGCGCAGGGTGCGGCCGACCACGGCGAGGTCCTCGGTGACCATCAACTCGATCAGGTCCACGTCGACGTCCTCCAGCGGCAACGCCTCGGCGACCGGCGCCCAGGCGGGACGGTCCTCGCCCACCCCCAGGCGCTCCACCACCCACTGCAGGGAGGTGCCCTGCAGCAGCACCGAGACCAGCACGACGAAGAAGACCACGTCGAACAGCGCCGCGGACCCGGGGACGCCGGCGGTCAGTGGGAAGGTGGCCAGCACGATCGGCACCGCACCGCGCAGGCCCGCCCAACTGACCACCACGCGCTCGCGCCACCGCAGGCCGCTGCGCACCGTGCACAGCCACACCGCCGCAGGGCGGGCGAGGCCGATCAGCAGGCCGGCGACGGCCAGCGCCGACAGGGTCACCGCCGGCAGGCGGGACGGGAACACCAGCAGCCCGAGCAGCAGGAACAGGCCGATCTCCGCGGCGTTGGCCATGGCCTCGTGGAAGCCCAGGATGGAGCGCCGGTGCCGGGGCACGAAGGCACCGATCAGGAACCCCGCGAGGTAGACGGCCACGAACCCCGATGCCCCCAGCAGGGCCGCGATGCCGTAGGCCATGCCGGCCACCGCGGCGGCCAGGATCGGGTAGAGGCCCTGGCTGCCGAGGTCGACCCGGCGCAGCAGCCACACCCCGCCCAGGCCCATGGCCGCACCCACGGCCAGACCGCCCGCCAGCTGCACCAGGGCGAACACCGCCCACTCGCCGGGCCCGGCCGGTGCACCGGTGATGGTGGTGACCAGGCCGATGGTCAGCATCACCGCGATCGGGTCGTTGGCCCCCGACTCGATCCGCAGCACGGCCGACACCCGCCGTGGCAGCGGGGTCGACCGCATCATCGAGAACACCGCGGCCGCGTCCGTGGAGGCGATCACGGAGCCGAGGAGTGCCGCGGTGGCGACGTCGATGTCCAGCAGGACCCACGCGCCGGCCGCGGTGATCGCCGCGGTGAGCAGCACACCGAAGGTGGCCAGAGCCACACCCGGCAGCGCCGCCAGACGCAGGTCGGTGGTCTTGGTGGTCAAGCCACCCTCGAACAGGATCACCAGCAACGCCGCGATACCCAGGTCGCGCACCAGCGAGGTGTCGGACAGCGACACCCATCCGAGACCGTCGTCGCCGACCGCCATGCCGAGCGCCAGGAACAGCAGCGCTCCCGGGACCCGGAAGCGGCTCCCCGCCTTCGCGGCCAACGCCGCGGTGAGCACCGCGCCGAGCAGCAGCGCGGACACCAGCAGGATCAGGGGGTCGACGTCGAGCTCGAGCTCCACCGGCCCCTCCTGTGGTCAGTCCTCGTCCGCGACCTCGTCGACGTCGAACAGCGGTACCGCGCCGGGCCGGCGCGCATCCACGGCCGCACCCGCGTGGGGTGCCGCTCTGCCGAGGTGAGCGTAGGCGGCCAGGGTGGCGGTCCGACCCCGAGGGGTGCGCTGGAGCAGCCCGCACCGCAGCAGGAAGGGCTCGACCGCGTCCTCGAGGGTGTCGGACTCCTCGGCGACCGCCGTGGCCAGGGTCGTCAGCCCCACCGGACCACCACCGAAACCGTCCACCAGCGCCTCCAGCACGCGGCGATCGAGCCGGTCCAGACCGAGCTCGTCGACGTCGAACAGCTCCAGGGCGTGGCGTGCGAGATCGAGGTCGACCCGCCCCTCCCCCTCGACCTCCGCGACATCGCGGACCCGGCGCAGCAAGCGGTTGGCGATGCGCGGGGTGCCCCGTGAACGGCTCGCGATCTCCACCGCACCTTCGCCCTCCACCGGTACCTCGAGCAGGCGCGCCGACCGACGCACGATGCGCTCGAGTTCCGCGACCTCGTAGTGCTCGAGGTGGGCGGCGAAACCGAACCGGTCCCGCAGCGGTGACGAGATCAGGCCGGTGCGCGTGGTGGCACCGACGAGGGTGAAGCGCGGCAGGTCGAGGCGGATGGAGCGGGCGCCCGGGCCCTTGCCGACCACGATGTCGAGCTTGAAGTCCTCCATCGCGGGGTAGAGGACCTCCTCGACGGTGCGCGGCAACCGGTGGACCTCGTCGAGGAAGAGCACGTCACCCGGCTCGAGCCCGGTGAGGATGGCTGCGAGGTCACCCGGACGCTCGATGGCCGGGCCGGAGGTGGCCCGGAAGCTGGCACCCACCTCCGCGGCCACGATCGCGGCCAGGGTGGTCTTGCCGAGCCCGGGCGCACCCGACAGCAGGACGTGGTCGGCGGCCTGTCCCCGCTGGCGTGCGCCCACGAGCACGAGCTGCAGTTGGCGGCGGACGCGGTCCTGACCGATGAACTCCTCGAGGCGTGCGGGGCGCAGGCTCGCGTCGACGCGGTCCTCACCCGGCAGCGCTGCTGCCTCGAGCAGTTCCGGATCCTCGCTGTGGTGGTCCATCAGGCCGACCCACCGAGGTGGCGCAGGCACGCGCGCAACCGTGCAGCCGCCTCGCCCGCAACCTCACGGGTGGCCGCCAGCGCAGCGGTGACCTCCCCCGCGGAGTAGCCCAGACCGAGCAGCGCGTCGCGGACCTCCTCCTCGACCGCAGGGTCGAGCGTGCCACCTCCCGCGCCGGCGGCGACCCCGTCGGGTCCGGTCGCGGTCGGCACGCTGCCCACCTTGTCGCGCAGCTCCAGCACGAGCCGCTGGGCGACCTTGCGCCCGATCCCGGGCACCGCCGTCAACGTGGCCTCGTCGTCGCCCGCGATCGCCGTGCGCAGCACCTCGGGGCGGTGGGTGGACAGGGCGGCCAGCGCCAGGCGTGGCCCCACGCCGGAGGAGGTGAGCAGCAGTTCGAACAGCGCCAACTCCGCAGCGGCGGTGAAGCCGTAGAGGGTCATCGAGTCCTCACGGACCTGCAGCGAGGTGTGCAGGTGGACCTCCTGGCCGCGTGGCGGGACCTCGGCGCCGGCAGCGACGTGGACGAGGTAGCCCACACCCCCGACGTCGACCACGACCGCCGTGGCCGTGCGTTCCAGGACCGTGCCCGTCAGCCGGGCGATCACGTGCCCGCCCCCCTGCCGGAGGTGCGGTCGGGCAGCAGCCCCCGGGCGGCGAGATGCGCCTCCCAACCGCCGCGCTGCGCGCGCTGGGCCTCGGCGCTGGCGGCGGCCACGCTGGCCGCGGCCGGGGTGTCAGCGGCGAGGGCGGCCATGCGGCTCCGGGCCAGGTGGGTCAGGGCCACCGCCAGGGCATCGGCGATGTCCGCGGGCCGCGGTGCGGTGGCAAGCCGCAGCTGTGCGGTGACCAGGCGGGTGACCGCGTCCTTGTCGGCGTTCCCGGCGCCCGCGACGGTCAGCTTGACGTCGCTCGGGCTGTAGGCGGTCACCGGCACCCCGGCCTGCGCGGCGGCGAGCAGCGCCACCCCGGCGGCCTGGCCCGTCGCCATGGCGGTGCGGACGTTCGAGGAGAACAGGACCCGCTCCACGGCCACCGCGTCGGGACGGTGGGTGGCGATGACCTCCGAGATGGCGGCGTGGATGGCCAGCAACCGCTGCTCGAGGGGGGTGTGCGCGTCGGTGCGGGCACAGGCGAGGTGGATGGCACGGGGCTGCGCGGCGGGTCCGGCGACCAACCCGAGACCGCAGCGGGTCAACCCCGGGTCCACGCCGAGCACGAGGTGCGCAGCGGCCACGTGGCCTCCTCAGGTCGGTCGTCACGGGTCGCGGTGGGCACGAACAGCTGTTCGCGCACCCTACCAGTGCGACCGCACGATCAGGCGTTGGCGCACCCGCCGCGATCCGTGGGCAGCGTGAACCAGAAGCACGTCCGTCCCGGGCGGGAGGTACAGCCGATCTGGCCACCGTGGCGTTGCACGATCTCACGGCTGATGGGCAGGCCGAGCCCGGTACCCCCCTGGCTGCGGGTATCGGTGGCGTCCGCCTGGGCGAACCGGTCGAACAGCCGCGGCTTGAAGTGCTCGGGGACACCCGGTCCCCGATCGATGACCTCGACCCGGACCTCGTCCTCACCCTGCTCGAGGCGGACATCCACCGTGGTGCCCTCCGGCGCGTAGCGGCAGGCGTTGGCCAACAGGTTCGCCACCACCTGCGTCACCCGCAGCGGATCGGCGCAGACCTCCACACCCTCGGCAGGATGGGTGTCGACCGCCACCTCTACCGCTTCCTGCACGGCCAGCCCCGCGACGTCGGCGGCGGCGGCACGTACCAGCGGCGCCACGGCCAGGGACTCGAAGGTCAGGCGTTGCTGGCCTGAGCTGAGCCGCTCCACGTCCAGCAGGTCGTCGATCAACCGGCGCAGGCGGCCGGTGTTCCTCGCAGCGAGGTCGAGCAGCGGCTGTGCCGCCACCGGCAGGCTGCCACCCCTCCCGGCCTGGAGCAGTTCCACGGCACCGCCGATCGAGCTCAGCGGGGTCCTGAGCTCGTGGCTGACCGTCGACAGGAACTCGTCCTTGAGCCGCGCGGCCCGCACCACGTCGCGGATGTCACGTGTGGTCCCGCTGATGCGGACGGGGGTGCCCTCGTCGTCGTACTCGATCAGCCCGCGGACCGCCACGGGGATGCGGGTGCCGTCGCGGTGCAGGATGTGGCCGCGCAGATCGAAGGAGGGTGCCCGGGTGGCGATCACCTCGGCGTAGAGGGCGTCGATGCGGGGCAGGTCCGCAGGGTCGGTCAGCTGGCGCCACAGCTGCGGGGTGCTGGCGAAGGTTCCCGGTTCGTAGCCGTGGAGCTCCCACCACCGGTCGGAGTGCAGCGCGGTGCCGGTGCGCAGATCGGACTCCCACCAGCCGTCACGGGTGGAGGCCATGATGCGTTGCAGCTGGGCGCGCGACTCACGCAGCTGCGTCTCCAGGTGGTGCTGACCGGTGATGTCCTGCACCGTGCCCCTGAGCTCGGTGAGCCGGCCCTGCGCATCCACGCGGCTGGCCGCCCGCTCGCGGACGACACGCACCTCGCCGTCGGGGCGCACGATGCGGTGCACGACGTCGTGGAACCCGGTCCGCCGGGCGACCTCCTCGCTGTCGCGCACCAGCTGGACATCGTCGGGATGGATCGCGGCCACGAAGGCCTCGACGGAGGGTTCGAAGGTGCGCTCGTCCAGGCCGAAGATCCGGAAGATCATCGACGACCACTCCAGCGCGCCGGACAGCATGTCGGCACGCCAGTGTCCGACCTGGGCGAGCTCCTGCGCCTCCTCGATGCGGTTGTAGGCCTCCTGGAGCTCCTGCTGCTGCTCCTGCTGACGGGTGATGTCCTGGATGGACCCGTAGACCCGCGCGATCCGCCCGTTGCGCCACATCGCGCGTCCGGTGGTCCTGACCCAGCGGCGCGCGCCCGCAGCGGTGACGAAGGGCAGCTCCAGATCGAAGGGCTGGCCGGTGGACCGCAGGCTGTCGAGGGCGGGGGCGAGCACGGCCTCGGCCTCGGGCGGGTAGTAGCTGGGGGCCTGTGCGGCGTCGGCGTGGTCCAGATGCTCCGGGAGCAGACCGTGGATGCGGTAGGTCTGCGCCGACCAGATGGTCTCGCCCGTGTCGACGTCCAGCTCCCAGGTCCCCACCTCGGCGACGTGTTCGAGCTCCTCCGACCACGCGCGCTGCCGACGCTCGGCCGTGACGTCGCGGACGACCGCGTGGACCAGCCCGTCCTCGAGCGAGGGACTCGAACTCCACGACAGCCACCGGTAGGAGCCGTCACGGTGGCGGTAGCGGTTCTCGAAGCCGGTCACGCGTTCACCGAGCACCAGCCGACGCGCCGCATCGACCGTGCTCTCGACGTCGTCCGGGTGCACCAGGGACAGGTAGGGCGCACCGATCAGTTCGTCGGGACGCCAGCCCAGCAGTCGTTCCCACGCCGGGTTGACCCGCAACAGCTCGCCGTCGAGGGTGGCGATGCACAGCAGATCGTTGGACAGCGCGAAGAACCGGTCGTAGAGCGGTTCACCCACCCGGTCGTCGTTCGCACCCCCCGCAGTCCTCACCACGTTCAGCGGCCGCACGGCACCCACCACTCAGCTGTTCCGGTCATCCATGAACCTCGGCGTCGACCGCGCACGCGGACAGGGGCCTGGGTCACAGCCCGGCAGGGCGATGGTCCGTCGCACGCTCCGTAGCGGCGGCGACGCTCGGTCAGCTGCGGTCCGCCGGGGCCTCCAGCCGGGGGAGATGGAACCAGAAGCGGGTGTCCCCCGGCTGGGACTCGTACCCGATCTGGCCCCCGTGCCGCTGGACGATCTCCTGGCTGATCGCCAGCCCCAACCCGGTGCCACCACGGCTGCGCTGGTCATCGGGCGCTGCCTGCGCGAAGCGACCGAAGGCGTGTGCACGGAAGCTGTCGGGCACGCCCGGCCCGTGGTCGATGACGACGACCTTCACCGCGTGCGGACGCACATCGACGTGGGCCTCCACCACCGAGTCGAGGGGTGCGTACCGCACGGCGTTGGACACCAGGTTGCGCACCACCTGGCTGATGCGCTCGGGGTCGCGCCGCACTTGGGGCTCCTCCGCCGGCAGCGCGAGATGGAAGGTGACACCCTCCGCGGCGGCTGCGGGCGTGAGGTCGGCCACGGCCGCCTCCACGATCGGGCCGAGGGGACCGGGCCGCAGGTCCATCGACGCCGTCCCGGTGCGCAGCTGCTCGACGTCGAGCAGATCGGCGATCAGGCGGTGCAGCCGGTCGGTGTTGCGCAGCCCGACCGCCACCAGGTCCTGCGCGGCGGCGGGCAGCGAACCGGCGCGCTCGCGCGACAGCAGCTCCAGCGCCCCACCGATCGCCGTGAGCGGGGTCCGGAGCTCGTGGCTGACGGTGGAGACGAACACCTCCTTGGCACGTTCGGTGCGCACCTGCTCGGTGACGTCGCTGGTCGCCCCGCTGATGCGCACGGGCTGTCCGTGCGGGTCGTACTCCACGGTGCCGCGCACGACCACCGGCACCCACTCACCGCTGGCGTGGACGAGGTGGCTGTGCAGCCGGAAGCTCTGGCGCTGCTCGGCGACCACCTCGGCGAAGGCGGCATCCAAGGCGGGCAGCTCCTCCTCCGGTACGAAGCGGCGCCAGGTGCCCGGCGGCTGCCGTCCACGTTCGGGCGGCCGACCATGGATCTCCCACCACCGGTCGGAGTAGCTGGACTCCCCGGCCGCCAGATCCTCGTCCCACCAGCCGTCGTTGGTCGCGCGCAGGGCCCGCTGCAGCGCCTGCTCGGTGCGGTGCAGCATGGTGACGTCCTGCAGCGTGCCGCGCAGCGCGACGACACGGTCACCGCCACCGCAGTGCGGTGTGGCGCGCAGGTGCACGGTGCGTTCCTCCATCGCGGGCGTACGCAGCCGGTGCACGCTGTCCAGCGACGCCGCAGGCGACAGCTCGTCGGCGTGGTGGGGCACCCGGTCACGGTCATCGGGGTGGACGGCGGCGAGGTAGCCCGCGATCGTGAGCTCGCCGGGGCCGTCGTGCACGATGTCGTGGACCACCGGCGATGCCACCACCTCGTCGGAGTCCACGTCCCAGCGCCAGTGGCCGATGCGGGCCAGGGTCTGTGCCTCCTCGAGCAGGACCCGGGCGTCGTCGAGCTCCCGCTCCCGATGCACCCGGTCGGTCACGTCGGTGAACACCGCCGTGCCACCGGTCACGCGGCCATGCTCGTCGCGCTGGACCCGCAGCGCGACCTGTGCCCAGCCCTCGTCGCCACGTGTCGCCAGCTGCACCTCACCGCGCACGACCTCGGCTCCCGCACCGAGGCGCTGGTCGAACCACGCCTGCGCCTCGGCCGCGTGCGCCGGGTGGAGCAGCTCGCGGGCCTTGCGCCCCTCCAGCGCTGCGGCCGCCTCCAGCCCCATCATCCGTGCCAGCCGGGCGTTGGCGTAGAAGATGGAGCCATCGGCGGCGAGCTCGGCGATGCCCTCCTCGCTGAGCTCGAGCAGCTCACGGAAGCGGCGCAGCCGGTTGCGTTCCTCGACCCGTGCGGTCACGTCCTCGAGCGTCCCGAAGGCGCGCACCACCTGGCCATCGGATTCGAGCACCGACGCGGTCAGCCGTACCCATCGCGAACGGCCGTCGACGGTGACGAAGGGCACCTCGAGCTCGCGCGGCTGCCCGGTTGCCAGCACCTCGGACAGGGTCGTCTCCAGGACCGGCCGGGTGGCCTCGGGGTAGAACCGCAGGGCCTGTTCGAGGGAGGGCCGCCAGCTCGCGGGATCCGTCCCGTGGATCGCGTGGGTGACCGGCGACCAGTAGACGCTGTCGGTGTCGAGTTCGAGCTCCCAGGTGCCGACCCCGGTGATGCGCTCGAGCTCGCTGCGCAGCGTCTGTGTGCGGCGCTCCTCGGTCACGTCCCGGATGGCGGCGTACATGCGCTGCGAGGCGACGTCGCCCCGCGCGTCCCAGGACAACCACCGGTAGCTGCCGTCACGGTGGCGGTAGCGGTTCACGAAGCCGGAGACGCTGCCCCCGGCCATCAGCTGTCGGGCAGCAGCGACGGTGCGATCACGATCGTCCGGGTGGACGAACTCGCCGTAGGGTCGCGACTGCAGCTCCGAGCGCGACCACCCGAGCACCCGGGTCCACGCGTCGTTGAGCTCGAGCAGGTTGCCCTCGAAGTCGGCCACCGACAGCAGATCCGGGCACAGCTCGAACAGCTGCTGCGCGTCCCCATCCCCCCTCGCCATCAGCGCCCCCGCCCCGATCGCGTTCCCCGTTGACGACCGTCCTCCACCCGTCCCCACGCGATCGGACGACCGCCGCGCACCTTACTCCTCCATCGCGGCGAGCAGGTCATCGCCGAGGTCGTAGTTGGCGAACACGTCCTGGACGTCGTCGTTGTCGTCCAGCGCGTCGAGCAGGCGCAGCACCTTGGCGGCCTCACCCTTGTCGGTGATCGGCACCGTGGACGCCGGCACCATGGTCGATCCGGCGTCGAGGATCGTGTAGCCGGCGTCCTCGAGGGCTGCGCGCAACGTGACCACCTCGGAGGGGTCACACCAGGCGGTGAACACCTCCCCTTCGGGCTCGAGATCCTCCATCCCGGCGTCGAGCCCGGCCATCATCAGCTCGTCCTCGTCGACCCCGGCGGCCTCCACGATCACCTGGCCCCGGCGGGTGAACAGGAACGACACGCTGCCCGGCTCCGCGAGGCTGCCCCCCGCCCGTGTGAAGGCGCTGCGCACGTCGGACGCCGTGCGGTTGCGGTTGTCGGTGAGCACGTCCACGAGCACCGCCACCCCGCCGGGGGCGTAGCCCTCGTAGGTGGCGTTCTCGTAGGCGGCTGCGCCGTCCAGGTCACCGGCACCACGCTTGCACGCGCGCTCGATGTTGTCCTTGGGGACGTCGGCGTCCTTGGCCTTCTGCACCGCCAGGCCCAGCGACGGGCTCATCTCCGGATCGGAGGTGTTGGCCTCGCGGGCGGCGGACTCGATGGCACGGATCAGCTTGGCGAACTGCTTCCCGCGTTTCTTGTCCTGGGCCGCCTTGCGGTGCTTGATGTTGGCCCACTTGCTGTGACCTGCCACGGCGCGCTCCTCGGGGCCTGGGGTCTGTGGCGCTCGTCCGGTGTCGGTCGCCCCAGCGGATGTCGATCCGCCAGCCTACCGGGCCGCGGTGACATCCTCCCCGGCCACCGCCCGGGTCATGGCACCAGGGCGGCGAAGCCGCGCTCGATACGGTCGCGTAGCACCGCATGCTCCTGCGCCGACAGGAAGGCGGCAGCCGCCGCGGTCTCGGTGAGCTCGGCGACGTCGTCCAGACGCCAGCCGAAGGCCGCACCGACCCTGGCCAGCTCCCCCGACAGCGAGACGTTGCTCATCAACCGGTTGTCGGTGGAGATCGTGACCGCGAACCCGGCCTCGCGGAGCCGCTGGACGGGATGGTCCCCGAGGTGGTCGACGACACCGGTGTGCACGTTGGAGCTCGGGCACACCTCCAGCACCGTGCCGGCCGCCAGCACCCGCTGGGCGGTCTCGCCGGGCGCGCCGTCGGCGTCGAGGTCCTCGACGATGCGCACCCCGTGGCCGAGCCGCTGTGCGCCGTGGTCCAGGGCGTCGGCCACCGACACCGGACCGTCGGCCTCCCCGGCGTGCAGGGTCACGTGCAGGCCGCCCTCACGGGCGGTGCGCAGCGCGCGTGCGTGACGTGCGGCGGGGAAACCGGCCTCCGGACCCGCGAGGTCGACACCGACCACGGGCACGCCCCGGTCCCGGGCCCGCAGCGCCGCGGCGACCACCTCCTCACCACGGTCCTGCTGACGCATGATGCAGGCGATCAGGCGCACCTCGATGGTGGCGGGTGCAGCGGCGATCCCGGCGGCCAGGGCATCGAGGACCGCGTCGAGGTCGAGCCCACCGGCGGTCGACAGCTCCGGGGCGTAGCGGACCTCGGCGTGGACGACGCCGTCGGCGTCGAGGTCCTCGGCGCACTCGCGCATCACCCGGGTCAGCGCCGCCTCGTGCTGGAGCAGGGCGACGGTGTGACCGAAGGCGGAGAGGTAGCGCTCGAGGTCCCCGCCGCGGCCCGCCTGGTCGAACCACGCGGCGATACCGGCGACGTCCTGTGCGGGCAACGGGTGGCCCACCTCCGCCGCGAGCTCCACGACCGTCGCGGGTCGCAAGCCTCCATCGAGGTGGTCGTGGAGCAGCACCTTCGGGGCTCGACGCAGCAGATCGGCGGTCAGCGGCAGGTCCACGGGCACGGTCCGTTCCGGTCGATGGTGC
>JAWLFQ010000030.1:0-25806 GCA_041685505.1 Nitriliruptoraceae bacterium | reverse complement strand
ACACGATGAAGCGGTACCGCAAGTGGATCGCCATCGTCCCCGTGGCCGCCCTCGTCCTCGCCGCCTGCGGCACGGACGAGGAGCCCGCGGACGAGCCCGTCGATGAGGTCGAGGAGACCGACGAGACGGAGGACGAGGAAGAAGAAGCAGAAGAGGGAGAGGAAGAGGGCGAGGAAGAGGAAGAGACCACTGAGGAGGAGGGCGAGGAAGGCGAGGAGGAGGAAGCCGCTCCTGTTCGCGCCGACGCCGACCTCGTGATCTGGGCCGACGACACCCGTCGTGACGTGATCGAGCCCTTCGCCGAGGAGTTCGGTGAGGAGCAGGGCATCTCCGTCGCGGTGCAGGAGGTCGCCTTCGACCAGATCCGTGACAACGTCGCGATCCAGGGCCCGGCGGGCCAGGGACCGGACGTGTTCATCGGTGCCCACGACTGGCTCGGCGAGCTGGCCGAGAACGGCGTCGTTGCTCCGCTGGACCTCGGTAGCGCCGCGGACGAGTACCTCGACGTCGCGGTCCAGGCGTTCTCCTACGACGGCACGAACTACGGCCTTCCCTACGCGATCGAGAACATCGCGCTGATCCGCAACACCGAGCTGGCCCCGGAGAGCCCCGACACGCTGCAGGACATGATCGACACCGGTCTGGAGCTGGTCGAGGCCGGCGAGGCCGACCTGCCCGTGGCGTGGCAGCAGAACGGCAACGGTGACCCCTTCCACAACTACTGGGTCGTCACCGGCGCCGGTGGCTACGTCTTCGGACAGGCCGACGACGGCTCCTACCAGGCCGATGACCTCGGGATCGACTCCGAGGGTGGTCTGGAGGCCGCCGAGCTGTTCGGTGAGATGGCCGAGCAGGACTTCCTCAACGCCGACATCACCTACGACGTCATGATCGACAGCTTCTCCTCCGGTCGTGCGCCCTACGCGGTGACCGGGCCGTGGGCCGTCGGTGACTTCAGCGAGGTCGACTACGTCGTCGAGCCCTTCCCGACCGTCGACGGTGGCACCCCGGCACCCTTCGTGGGCGTCCAGGGCTTCATGGTCTCCGCCTTCGCCGAGAACGAGCTGGCGGCACGCACCTTCGTGCTCGACTTCATGGGTACCGACGAGGTCCAGCTGGCGCTGTACGAGGCCGGCGACCGTCCCCCGGCGAAGGTCAGTGCCTTCGAGGACGTCTCGGACGACCCGGACGTCGCGGGCTTCGGCGCTGCCGGTGAGAACGGCCGCCCGATGCCGGCGATCCCCGAGATGGGTTCGGTCTGGGCCGCGTGGACCGACGCCTACGAGAACATCTTCTCGGGCCAGGATCCAGAGGCCGCCTTCGAGCAGGCAGCTGACCAGATCCGCGAGCTGATCGGGCTCTGATCGATCGAGGGTGGGGCGGTGCCAACCGGCACCGCCCCACCACTGTCATGGCACGATGCATGCTGATCGACGCGTGACCCGGGAGCGGGCGCGTCACTCATCTCGTTGCGGGAGTACGTGATGTCGAACCTGCCCGGGACAACGGTCCCCTTCGCCGAACGTCTGGCCGAACGTCTCGGCGCCGGCGGTGTCGCCGGTCTGCTGCTCAAGCTGCTGTTCCTGGGGATCGTCAACGGCCTCGCGCTCTACGCGGTCCTGACGCTGTTGCCGCTGCGTCAGTGGACCCCCTTGGCCGTCGTGGTCGTCGCGACCGCCGCGATCGACCTGGTCTACCTCTCCAAGCGCCAGATCGCGCTGAAGTTCCTCCTGCCGGGCACGATCGCGCTGCTGATCTTCCAGGTCTATCCGGTCCTCTACACCGCCTACATCGGCTTCACCAACTACGGCACCGGCAACGTCCTGGACCAGCAGCAGGCGGTCGAGCGCATCATCTCCGACTCCGACACCGTGCCCGACGACGCGATCCGCTACCGATCGACACCACTGGAGAACGACGCCGGCGACCTCGCACTGCTGCTCGACGACCCGGACGGCGGCCGCTTCCTCGGGACCGAGGAGGGGCTCACACCCCTGGAAGAGGGTGATGTGGTCGGCGAGGGCGCCGACCGGGTGGTGCTCGACGAGTACCGACCGATCACCCTCGGGGACCTCGGGGACCGCGAGGAGGAGATCCTCGCCTTCTCGGTGCCCATCGAAGGTGAGGGTGCCGACCAGCTGGAGGTGGATGGGGAAGCGACGGCCATCAGCGTCCAGACCTTCAACACCGCCGCGGTGGCGGTGCAGGCGCTGGAGTACGACGCCGAAGCCGGGGTCATCCGTGACGTGCAGGAGGGCACGGTCTACACGCCGCGGGACGGGACCTTCACCTCCCCGGAGGGGGCCACGCTCCGGCCCGGGTTCCGGGAGTTCGTCGGCTTCGAGAACTACGAGCGCGTGCTGACCTCGCAGGCGATCCGCGGGCCCTTCTTCCGGGTGTTCGTGTGGACCTTCGCCTTCGCGATCCTGTCGGTTGTGACCACCTTCGTGCTCGGGCTGGCCCTGGCGCTGGCGCTCAACGACCCCCGCATGAAGCTGCGCCGCAGCACACGCTCGCTGTTGATCGTGCCCTACGCGCTGCCGTCGTTCATGACCGCGTTGATCTGGCAGGGGTTGCTCAACACCAGCTTCGGGCCGATCAACCGGATCCTCGGGATCGACATCCCGTGGTTGACCAGCCAGGCCTTCGCGGGGGCGCTGCCCAAGTTCTCCGTGATCCTGGTGAACCTGTGGCTCGGCTTCGGGTACATGTTCCTGATCACCACCGGGGCGCTGCAGGCCATGCCGGAGGAGGTCAAGGAGGCCGCCCGGGTCGACGGTGCCAGCGGGTGGCAGGTCCTGCGCCGGATCACCCTGCCGCTGCTGCTGGTGGCGGTCGGTCCGCTGCTGATCGCCTCCTTCGCCTTCAACTTCAACAACTTCAACACCGTCTTCCTGTTGACCGGTGGTGGACCACCGATCCAGGGCACGCTCACACCGGCGGGCCACACCGACATCCTGATCAGCTTCAGCTACCGACTGGCCTTCGCCGGTGGCCGCGGCCAGGACTTCGGGCTGGCGGCGGCGATCTCGACGATCATCTTCTTCCTGGTGGCGGTGTTCAGCTACCTGGGGTTCAAGCGCACCGCGGTGCTGGAGGAGATCAACTGATGGCGGCCACCGACCCCCTGTCACACACCGCGGACGAGAGCCGCTTCGACGCGTCGACCTTCCGGCAGAGCGACACCGGGCCCAAGGGTGCGCGCTGGTGGCGCGAGGTCGGCTGGCGCTACATCGTCGGGCTGTTCGGCGTGGCCTTCGCGCTGATGCCCGTGTACTTCGTCGCCTTGGCGTCCATCTCGCCCACCGCGACCCTGCAGGGCGCACAGCTGCTGCCGCGGGCCGTGACCCTGGACAACTACCGGGAGCTGTTCGCCTCCACCCCGTTCTTCACGTGGCTGTGGAACTCGATCAAGATCGCCGGCGGCGCCGCCATCGCCAACATGTTCCTGTCGGCCATGGCGGCCTACGCCTTCGCACGCCTGCGCTTCAAGGGACGGCGGCCGGGGCTGCTCACGATCCTGCTCGTCCAGATGTTCCCGCAGCTGCTGGCCAACGTCGCCATCTTCCTGTTCCTGGTCAACGTGTCGAACTACTTCCCCTTCATGGGCTTCGGCACCCAGCTCGGGCTGTTCCTCGTCTACCTCGGCGGCGCGCTCGGGACCAACACCTGGCTGATGAAGGGGTTCTTCGACACCGTGCCCAAGGAGCTCGACGAGTCCGCGCTGGTCGACGGCGCCACCCACGGGCAGATCTTCACCCGGATCATCCTGCCGCTGTCCCTACCGATCCTGGTGGTCGCCGGGCTGCTGAGCTTCATCTTCCTGTTCAACGAGTTCATCCTGGCCAGCATCCTGCTGGGTCAGGCCGACGCCAACCAGACCCTGGCGACGGGGTTGTTCCGCTTCATCGACCAGAACTACGGCCAGCAGTGGGGCCCCTTCGCCGGCGGTGCGCTGATCGGTTCCCTACCCACGTTGCTGCTGTTCCTGTTCCTGCAGCGCTACATCGTCTCCGGCCTGACCGCCGGCGGGGTGAAGGGCTGACCTGGTGGCCGACGAGCTCCTCCGGCCACACCACAGCGCCTCGCCCGCCCACGTCGCCACGCCCGCCGGTGTGGTCGCGGCCTCGCCTGCGGTCGGCAGTCGCAGCGAGCTGCGTATCGAGGTGCCACGCGTCAGCGGCTTCGAGACCGTGCACCTGCGCAGCGTCGAGGACGGCGAGCCGGTCTACACCCGTGCGCGTCGCCTCGAACGCACCCGGGCGGTCGACGTGTACGCGGTCGAGCTGCGGCAGGTCACCCCGCTGCAGCGGTACCGCTTCCAGCTCGATGGGCCCGGGGGTGCGGCCTGGCTGACCGCCGCCGGGCTGTTCCGCCACGACGTGACCGACGTGTGGGACTTCCGCCTGCTGTCCACGCCGCCGCCACCGACGTGGGTCGCCGACGCCGCCCTGTACCAGATCTTCCCGGACCGCTTCGCGCGCGCCGGCGCCAGCCAGCAGTGGCCGCACTGGGCCGAGCCCGCGCAGTGGGACGCGCCTGTCGCCACCACACCGCCGTCCTCGATGCACCAGCTCTACGGCGGGGACCTGCCCGGCATCGTCCAGCGTCTCGGTCACCTCGAGGCCCTGGGCGTGGACGGGGTCTACCTCACCCCGGTGTTCCCCTCGATCCAGAACCACCGCTACGCCGCGTCGTCCTTCGACGAGGTGGACCCGTTCCTCGGCGGCGACCGCGCCCTCGCGCAGCTGTCCGCTGCCCTCCACGAGCGGGGCATGCGGCTGCTCGGCGATCTCACCTTGAACCACTCCGGGTCGACCCACCCCTGGTTCGCGGCCGCCCAGGCCGATCCGCAGGCACCCGAGGCGGGCTTCTACCACTTCGAGGAACACCCGCACCGCTACCTCGCCTGGCAGGGCGTGCCCACCCTGCCGAAGTTCGACCACCGGGACCCGGAGCTGCGGCGGCGGCTGTACGAGGGGCCGGATTCCGTGGCCGCCCGCTACCTCGGCGCGCCCTTCCACCTCGACGGCTGGCGTATCGACGCGGCCAACATGGCCGGTCGGATGGGGGCCGTCGACCGGTCCGTCGCGCTGCGCTGCGCTCTACTGGCTACCGCGGCCGCGGTGCGCGACGACGCCTACCTGCTCGCCGAGCACTGCCACGACGCCACCGACGATCTCCAGGCCGATGGCTGGCACGGCACGATGGACTACACCGGCTTCACCCGGCCGGTGTGGAGCTGGTTGGTCGACCCGGCGCGTGAGGTGCGGCTGCTGGGGCCACCGGCACCGGTCCGACCGACCTCCGGTGGCACGGTCGCAGCCGTGATGGACCAGGTGCGTGGGCAGCTGCCCTGGCGCAGCGTGGTGCACTCCATGACGCTGCTCGGTTCCCACGACACCGCCCGGTGGGCCCACGTGGCGGGGGATCGTGCGCGCCGGCACGTGGGCCTGGTGTGGTTGCTGACCTTCGCCGGGGTGCCGTCGTTGTTCTACGGCGACGAGATCGGGCTCGGCGCCGACGGTGCGGCTGGATCGCAGGCGGCCGGTGCTCCCGACGTCGTGACCCGGGCGCCGATGCCCTGGCACCGCCGTGAACGGTGGGACGAGGCGACCCTGACGCTGACGCGCCGGCTGCTGGCCCTGCGACGGAGCAGCCCTGCGCTGCGGCGTGGCGGCGTGCGCTGGGTCCACCTCGACGACGATGCCATCGTCTACCTCCGCGAGCACCCCGATGAGCGCGTCCTGGTCGCCCTGACCCGTACCGCGGCACCGGCCGTCGATCTGGATGCCGAGGTGCTCGCGCTGGCCTCGGGGATGGAGCTCGACGCCCTGCTCGACCATCCGCCGCTGGCCGCCCGGGGAGGGATCGTGCGGCTGCCCGCCGTGCAGGGTCCGACGGGTCGGGCCTGGCGGCTGCCTGCCAGCGGCTACGCGCCGCTCCTCTAGGGTCCTGAGGGCCGCAGCGGCTGCCGGCGCACCGCCGCGCCCGCACCGAGGAGGATCCGTGCCACCTGTGACGCGTCGTTTCCCCCACGGGTGCGTGGTCAGCCCGCACCACCTCGCCTCGGCCGCCGGTCACCGTGTGCTGGCCGACGGAGGCAACGCCGTCGACGCCGCGGTGGCCGCGAACCTCGTGCTCGCGGTCGTCACCCCCTACTACTGCGGGGTCGGTGGTGACCTGCTCGCGCAGGTCTGGGACGGCAGCGCGAACGCGGTCGCCAGCACGGGCCGGGCACCGGCGGGCGCCACGGTGGCCGCCGTGCAGCGCGCCGTGGAGGAGGGTCACGGGGACGCGTCGCTGGCGCACGCGGGGACCTCGGGGATGCCGATGTTCGGTGCGCTGCCCGTGACGGTGCCAGGTGCGGTGGCGGGCTGGTTCCACCTCCTGGACCGGTGGGGGACCCGTAGCTTCGGGGCGCTGTCCACCGCCGCACGGCGGCTCGCCCGCGGCGGCTTCGAGGTACCCCCGGAGGTCGGCGCCCGGGTGGATCGCGCACGTGCCCGCCTGCGCGACGAGCCGGGGTGGGAGGCGCACTACGGCCAGATGCGGACCGGCACCCGGTTCCGTCAGCCGGAGCTCGCAGCGACCCTGGAGCTGTTGGCCGAGCAGGGACCGGCGGCGATGTACCGCGGCCGGCTCGCCGAGGCGATCGCCGGGACGTTGCAGGCGAGAGGATCCACCATGACCGTGGAGGACCTCGCTGCGCACCGCGTCGACGAACCCGACCCGCTCCGGGGTCGGTACCGGGATCTGGAGGTGCTGGAGCTGCCACCGCCCACCCAGGGGGTCACCGCCCTGACGGCCCTGGCGGTGGCCGACGCCTGCGGCCCGCTCCCCGAGGACCCCGGCCTGGCGACCCACCTGCAGGTCGAAGCGGTCCGCGCGGCCATGGCCGACCGGCAGGAGCACCTCGCGGACCCCGATGCGATGCGCACCACCGCGGCGCAGCTGCTCGCCCCCGCACGGATCGCTGCGCTCGCCGAGCGGATCGACCACCGGCGGGCCGCGACCTGGCCCCCTGCCCGTCCCGCTCCCGGTGGCACCGCCTACCTGTGTGCTGCGGACCGTGACGGGCTGCTGGTCAGCCTGATCCAGTCGAACTTCGTCGGCTTCGGCTCCGGGGTGGTGGTGCCGGGTACCGGCATCGGGCTGCACGACCGCGGCGCCCACTTCAGCCTGGATCCGAGCGATCCGGCGGCGATCGGGCCGGGCAAGCGGCCGCTGCACACCCTGATCCCCGGGCTCGCCCTGCGCGACGGCCGCCCGTGGCTGGTGTTCGGGACCATGGGCGGTGACGGCCAGCCGCAGATCCACCTCCAGGTGCTCTCCCAGCTGGTGGACCGCGGTGTGGACCTGGGCACGGCACTGGACGCTCCGCGCTTCGTCGTCGACGTCGCCGACGGTGCGGTGGCGCTGGAGTCGCGGGCCACGGCAGCGGTGTTCCAGGGGCTGTCCGACCGCGGCCACGAGCTCCGACGGCTGGCTGCGTACGACGACCAGGCGGGCCACGCGCACCTGATCGAGGTGACCGAACACGGCTACGCGGCCGCGGCGGATCCCCGCTGTGACGGGGCCGCCGTCGGGTGGTGAGCAGCGGTCGTGGTGACGGGCTGTCGAGGTGGCGGGAGGAGGCACGGATGAGCAGGACGCGCACGGTGCAGCTGGGGCAGTTCGTCGACGAGAACGCCGAGCGGATCGTCACGGCGCTGGAGGCGGCGGGGATCGAGCACTGGGCCAAACGTGCAGGCGGGTTGACCCGGCTGCTGTCCGCCGCCGACTGGGGGACGCGGATCTTCGTCGACGCGGCTGCGCTCGAACAGGCGCGGCGCATCGCCGAGGAGGTCACCGGCGGCTGACGTGGCGACGGCGGCGATCACGGGGGGCCGTAACCGCCGCCCCCGGGGGTCTCCACCACCAGCCGGTCGCCTCGGGCCAGACGCACGGTGGCCTTCGGTGGCAGCGGCTCCTGCGTGCCGTCGGCGCGCACCACCAGGTTGCGGCCCACTGCTCCCGGCCCGCCGCCCTGCGCCCCGGGTGGTGCGTGCCGTCGCCGCTCGGTGACGACCGAGGCGGTGGTGTCGTCGGCGTCGACCTCGATGACCCGCCGGATGCCGGCGCCGCCCCGTGCCGCTCCCGCGCCGCCCGAGCCGGGACGCAGCCGGTACTCCACCACCCGCAGCGGGTAGGCCAGCTCGAAGGCCTCCACGGGGGTGTTGCGGGTGTTGGTCATGTGCGAGTGGGTGCCGTCGGCGCCCGGACCCCAGGGGCCCGCCCCGGTGCCGCCCGCCAGGGTCTCGTAGTAGGTGAAGGCCGTGGCGGTGCGGGGGTCGGTCCCACCGAACAGGGTGTTGTTCATCGTGCCCTGGCTGGCTGCGCCGACCCGGCCCTCGGTCAGTGCGGCGAAGGCCGCCAGCAGCACGTCCACGATCCGCTGGGAGGTCTCCACGTTGCCGGCCGCGACGGCCGCCGGCGGGCGTGCGTCCACGATGGTGCCCGGGGTGGTGCGCAGGGTCAGCGCACGGCGCAGCCCGTCGTTGGCCGGCAGGTCGGGCACCGCGACCGCCCGCAGGCAGTACACCGCTGCCGACAACGTCACCGCGACCGGCGCATTGACGTTGCCGGCGACCTGCGGATCGGAGTCGGTGAGGTCGCAGGTCACGTGGCCGTCGGCGATCGTGACCGTCGCGCGGATGGCGATGTCCTGCGTGCCCGCCCCGTCGTCATCGAGGACGTCCTGCGCGGTGATGCTGCCCTCGGGCAGACGCCGCAACGCCGCCACGACGCTGCGTTCCGCGTGGTCCAGGGTCGCCGCCATGGCAGCGGCGAGCTCGTCACGACCACGCTGGGCTGCCAGCTGGCGCAGGCGGCGGGCGGCCAGGTGGTTGGCGCCGAGCTGCGCACGCAGGTCACCGAGGCGCTCGTCGGGCGTGCGCGTGTTGGCGAGGAGCAGGCGCACCAGATCGGCCTGCTCGGACCCGGCCACGTGCAGCCGTACCGGCGGGATCCGCACACCCTCGGCGACGATGTCCACGGCGCCGGTGGGCATCGAGCCGGGAGCGGCACCACCCACATCGGAGTGGTGGGCACGGTTCGCGACGTAGCCGAGCACCGCACCACCGTCGTCGTGCACCGGCGCGACCAGGGTCCAGTCCGGCAGGTGGGTCCCACCGGCGTAGGGGTCCGAGACCAGCACCTGGTCGCCGTCGCCGAGCGCGGGGAAGGCCTCGCGTGCCGCCGCGACCGACAGCGGCATCGAGCCGAGGTGGACGGGGATGTGTTCGGCCTGGGCGACCAGTTGCCCGTGCCGATCGAAGACCGCCGTGGAGCAGTCCATGCGTTCCTTGATGTTGGGCGAGTAGGCCGTACGTCTGAGCGCTGCGCCCGCCTCCTCCGCGATGCCGGTCAGCGCGTTGCGCACCACCTCGAGGGTGATGGGGTCGACGGTGCCACCGGTGGTGTCCCCGGTCACGGTGCCTCCTCCAGTACGAGCACGCCGTGCTCGTCCACCTCGCCCTGCTGCCAGGACTCGACCCACACCGTGGCGTCCACGCCGACCACGATCGCCGGTCCGCGCAGTCGTGCGCCGGCACCCAGTCGGTCACGGTCCAGCAGCGTCGCACGCACCGGACCCTCGGCGGCGATGACCTCCCGCTCGCCGAGCCGGGCCACCTCGGGCCCACCGGGCCCACCGGCGTTCCCGGCGCGTGAGAGCGGTGGCAGGGGCAGCTGCGGGGTGGGCCCCTCGGCGCGGACCCGCAGGGTGATCACCTCCACCGTGGCCTCGGGTTGGCCGTAGCCGTACCGCTCGGCGTGGGCGGCATGGAACCGGGCGGCCAGCTCCTCCACGTCGTGGGTGCCGACCACGTTGAGCTCGAAGGCCTGGCCGCGGTAGCGCAGGTCGGCGGTGCGTGTCACGACGTCCACCTCGCTGCCCTGTGCCGCCAGGGACCTGCGGGCGTCCTCCTCCAGCTCCGCCCACGTGGCCGTCAGCGTGCGTGGGTCCACGTCGGCGAGGTCGCCCAGCAGCGCGCGGGCGCCGTCCACGGTCACCGGCGCAGCGAGCAGGCCGAGGGCCGACAGCACGCCCGGGTTCGGCGGCACGAGGACCTGCCGGCAGCCGAGGTCGGCGGCCAGGGCGGCCTGGTGCAGCGCCCCGGCACCGCCGAAGGGCAGGAGCGCGAAGCTGCGGGGGTCGTGGCCCCGTTCCACCGACACCACCCGGAGCGCCTGGGCCATGGCCGCATCGCTCACGGCCACGATGCCCTCCGCGCAGGCCCGCTCGGACAGACCCAGCTCGCCGGCGAGTTCCGCCACGGCGGCGTGCGCCAGGTCGGCACGCAGGGCGAGGGCGCCGCCGAGCCGCACCCCGGCATCGAGCCGACCGAGCACCACGTTGGCATCGGTGACCGTGGGCCGGTGCCCGCCCTGGCCGTAACAGGCCGGCCCGGGGGCGGCGCCGGCGGAGCGCGGCCCCACCCGCAGTGCACCGCCGTCGTCACGCCAGGCCAACGAGCCACCGCCGGCACCGATGGTGTGGATGTCGGTGGTGGTCACCGCGAAGGGCAGGCCGCCGATCGAGCCGTGGGCTGTGGTCCGCGGACGGGCGTCGGTCACCAGGGTGACGTCGGTGGAGGTCCCACCGACGTCGAAGGCGATCAGCGCATCGACGCCTGCGGCCCGTCCCAGCGCCGCCGCACCCCACGCGCCCGCGGCCGGTCCGGACAGCACCGCACGCACGGGTTCGCGTGCGGCCACCTCGGCGGTGGCTGTCCCGCCCCCGGAACGCATCACCTCGACGGGGGCGGACAGGCCGCGGTCACCGAGCTGTGCGGCCAGCGAGCCGAGGTAGCGCGCCATCCGGGGGACCAGGTAGGCGTTGAGCACCACGGTGGAGGTCCGCTCCACCTCACGCAGGATCGGCAGCAGTTCGCTGGCCCGGGTCACCGGCACGCCCGACGCGGTCAGGGCGGTGGCGAGCCGCTCCTCGTGGCTGGGGTGCAGGAACCCGAAGAGCAGGCTGATCGCCACCGCGTCCGGCTGCAGGGCCACCACCGCTGCGGTCACCCGGTCCACCTCGGCGTCGGCGAGCGGGAGGAGCACGGTGCCGTCGGCCGTGATCCGCTCCTCGACCTCCACGACCAGATGGCCGGGCACCAGTGGCGCGGGTCGTCGTGCGTCCAGCCGGTAGAGGTGCGGACGCTCCTGGCGGGCGATCGTGAGCAGGTCCCCGAAGCCTGCGGTGGTGACCAGCACCGTCCGTGCGCCGTCGCGCTCGAGCACGGTGTTGGTGGCCACGGTGGTGCCGTGCACCACGCGCGTCAGGGAGCTCGGGTCGATCTGCGCCCGCTCCAGCGCAGCCAGGATGCCCTCGGTCTGATCCGCCGGGGTGGAGGGCACCTTCGCCACGCGCAGGCCGTCAGCATCGAGGTGGACGAGGTCGGTGAAGGTGCCGCCGACATCGACGCCGACGCGCGGTGCGGGTGCGCTGCGCACGCTCACACGCGGCCGAAGCCCACGACGCCGCTGCGGGTGATCCCATCGGTGCGGATGCGGACGTTGTTGCCGCTGTTGGGTGCCTCCACGACCCGGCCACCGCCGATGTAGATGGCCACGTGGCTGACCGGTCGGTGGTAGAAGACCAGGTCACCCGGGCGGAGGTCGCCCCGCGAGATGCGTGTGGTGGCAGCGGCCTGCGCCGAGGACGAGCGCGGCAGGTGGGTGATCCCGGCGCTGCGGAAGGCGTAGGTCACCAGCCCCGAGCAGTCGAAGGAACCGGGTCCGCTGGCGCCCCAGGCGTAGGGCTTGCCGATCTGGGACAACGCGGTCTGCACCGCGACGTCCACCGAGGACCGGGTGGAGGGCGCGGCTCCGGGCGCGGCGGCGGCGCTCGAACCCGCACCGGCTGCCGCTGCACTGCGGCGTTCGGCCTCGGCCTGTCGCGCGGCGGCCGCTGCGGCCTCCTCCTCCTCGCGCTGCACGGTGACACGGAGCAGCTCCTCGAGCTCCTCCACCTCCTCGGCGCTGTCGGCGAACACCTGCTCGAGGCGCTCGTTGTGGGTCTGCAGCTCCGCGGTGCGCTCGGCGGCGAGGGTCACGGTCTCCACCTGGCGCTGCTGGGCGGCGGCGATGGCGGCGTCGGTGGCGGCCAGTTCCTGGAGGTCGGCGCTGTGGCGGTCCAGGAGCTGGCGCAGGGTCGTGGACCGCAGGCCCGCATCAGTGGGGTCGCTGGCCACCAGCGAGGACAGCTCCACGCTCGGGCCGAGCTTGTGCAGGACACGGACGTGGTCCGCGACGCTCGCACGCAGCGCCGCCGATGCGTCCGACAGCCGCTCCAGCTCGCCATCGAGCTCCGCGAGGGTCGTCTCGGCCCGCGCCAGGCCCTCGGCAGCGTCGTTGTAGGCGTTCTGGGCCCGGCCGATCCGCTGGTCGAGCTCGTCGTAGCGCTGCTGTGCCGCACCGAGGTCGGAGCGGACCGTGTCGCTGGAGGGATCGGCCAGCGCCGTGGCCGCGAAGGTGACGAGCACGGCGACGACGGTGAGCACGGCGACGGTGACGCTGCGGTTGAGGTGGCCGGTCGTCACGTGCATCCCTCTCGGCGTTCGGGCAGCGTGCTGCCTGGGCGGGGCCAGGGTCGCCGACGGTGTGCTGCGCCTGGGGACGCATGGTCGTGCAGCGTAGGCGCGCCGGGAGCGGCTCCGGCCAGGGTCGTTGCGCCGCCGATCACCCGGCCGAACGTCCCGCCGAGGCCGCGGCACCCCGCACCGGAACCCCCTCGCGCTGCCCCCACGGGATGCGCAGGGCCGCCGGGCTAGGCTCAGAGCGGGGTCGAGGTCCCGCCATGCCGGCGCTGCCCTGCGCCGCCGCCGATCCCGCCACCGCCCAGGGGAACCCGATGCCGACGGCCACGCCTCCGACGCGGCTCGCCGTGCTGGTGAGCGGTGGGGGCTCGAACCTGCGGGCCCTGCTGGATGCGATCGCCGCCGACGCGGGCTTCGGCGGCGAGGTGGTGGTGGTCGGGTCCGACCGGACGGACGCCGGTGGGCTCGCCCACGCGCGCGCGGCCGGGGTCCCGACCGTCACGGAGCAGCTGGAGCGGGGTGCGGATCCGGGCAGGCGCGCGGCCTGGGAACGCCGTCTCGCCGACGGGCTCGCGACCTACCGGCCCGATGTGGTCGTCCTCGCCGGGTTCATGCGCATCCTCTCCGGTGAGTTCCTCGCCCGGTGGCCGGACCGGGTGGTCAACACCCACCCCTCCCTGCTGCCCGCCTTCCGTGGCGCCCACGCGGTGCGTGCCGCGCTCGACCACGGCGTGAAGGTCACCGGCTGCACCGTCCACCTGGTCGACGAGGAGGTCGACCACGGGCCGATCCTCGCCCAGGAGGCCGTCGCCGTGCTGCCCGCGGACACCGAGGCAGCACTCCACGAGCGCATCAAGGGCGTGGAGCACCGGCTGCTGCCCACCTGCGTCCGTGCGCTGTGCCATGACCGCGTCGTGGTGGACGGACACCGGGCACAGGTCCACCTCGCGACCGTCCCACCCGATCAGGAGCTGCATCCGTGACCGCTGCTATGGACGTCATCCCCGTCTCCCGCGCCCTGGTGAGCTGTTTCGACAAGACCGGTGTCGCTGCGCTCGGCCGGGCACTCCACGACCACGGTGTCGAGCTGATCTCCACCGGCTCCACCGCAGCCGTCCTGCGCGAGGCGGGTGTCCCCGTCACCGAGGTGGCAGAGGTCACCGGTTTCCCGGAGTGCCTCGACGGGCGGGTCAAGACCCTCCATCCGGCGGTGCACGCGGGGATCCTGGCCGATCGCACCGATCCCGCCCACGTCGCGGAGCTCGCCGAGCTGGGCCTGCAGGCCATCGACCTGGTGGTGGTCAACCTCTACCCCTTCAGCGAGACCGTCGCCTCGGGGGCGGCCGACGCCGATGTGATCGAGATGATCGACATCGGTGGGCCGACGATGCTGCGCGCAGCTGCGAAGAACCACGGCTCCGTCGGCGTGGTGGTCGACCCGGCTCACCACGACCGGATCATCGCCGAGCTCGAGACGCACGGGGGGCTCACGGCCGAGCTGCGGCGTGCGCTGGCCAGCCGCGCGTTCCAGCACACCGCCGCCTACGACGCCAGCGTCGCCGCGTGGTTCCTGCGTGACCAGGCGGTGCCCGACCAGCTCCACCTCGCCCTACCGCGCCGCCAGGAGCTGCGGTACGGCGAGAACCCCCACCAGCAGGCGGGGTTCTACGCCCTGCCCGATGGCGGCGGCATCGCGGCCGCCACCCAGTTGCACGGCAAGGAACTGTCCTACAACAACCTCCTCGACACCGACGCCGCCTGGGCCATGGCGGTCGAGCTCGAGGAACCCTGCATCGCCATCATCAAGCACACCAACCCGGCCGGGTTCGCCGTCGCCGACACGCTCGAGACCGCCTACGTCCGCGCGCTGGAGGGCGATCCGGTCAGCGCCTTCGGCGGCATCGTCGCCAGCAACCGGCCCATCGACGCCGCCACCGCGGCCCGGATCACCGAGGTGTTCACCGAGGTGGTGATCGCGCCGGGCTACGAGCCCGCGGCGCTCGAGTTGTTGACCGCCAAGCGCAACCTGCGGATCCTCGAGCAGCCCGATGCGCGCCGCCCGGGCCCGACCCGCACACTGCGCTCCGTCGCCGGAGGTCTACTGGTCCAGGACGCGGACACCGCCGAGGAGCCCTGGGACGCCTGGGAGGTGGTCACTTCCCTACGACCCGACGAGGCGACCCTGGCGGACCTGCGCTTCGCGTGGTTGGCGGCCAAGCACACCAAGTCCAACGCCATCGTGCTGGCCAGTGACGGCCAGGTCATCGGCGTCGGTGCCGGCCAGATGAGCCGTGTGGACAGCGTGCGGCTGGCCGTGGAGCGCTCCGGCGAGCGTCATGCGGGTGCCGTGCTGGCCAGCGATGCCTTCTTCCCCTTCCGCGACGGTCCCGACGCGGCGGCGGCTGCCGGTGTGCGTGCGATCGTGCAGCCGGGTGGGTCGGTGCGCGACGCGGAGGTGATCGCCGCTGCGGATGAGCACGGCATCCCCATGGTGTTCACCGGCCGCCGGCACTTCCGACACTGACCGCTGCACGTCACGGACCGTGCCCCCCGGCGGTCCCGGACCGCGGTCAACACCGCCGCCGGTGCCCGCTGCGGGACACGACCCCGTACCGTTCCCACCCCGCACGACGGCCCGAAGGAGTCCACCGGTGACCGCTTCGATCATCGACGGCAAGGCCCTGGCCACAGAGGTCCGCGCCCGCATCGCCGACGACGTCGCACGCCTGCGCGCCGAGCACGGCATCCAGCCCGGGCTGGCCGCGGTGATCGTCGGTGACGATCCGGCGTCCCAGGTCTACGTCGGGATGAAGCACCGCGCCAGCGAGGCCGCGGGTATGCGTTCCGAACAGCACCTGCTGCCGGCCGACACCGCGCAGGAGGACCTCGAAGCCCTCGTCCGGCAACTCAACGAGGACGAGGCCGTCGACGGCATCCTCGTGCAGCTGCCCCTGCCCGACCACCTCGATTCCCGGGCGGTGCAGGAGCTGATCATCCCCGCCAAGGACGTGGACGCGCTCAACCCCTACACCGCCGGCCGTCTCGCGATCGGGGATCCGACCTTCCTGTCCTGTACCCCCTACGGGGTGCTCGAACTGCTGGCCCACGCGGGCGTCGACACCGTGGGTGCCAACATCGTCATCGTCGGTCGCTCCAACCTGGTGGGCCGCCCCCTGTCGGTGATGCTCACCCTCAAGGGCCGCGACGCCACCGTCACGCTCGCGCACTCACGCACCCGCGACCTGGCCGCGCTGTGTCGCGGTGCGGACGTGGTCGTCGCCGCTGCCGGCATGATCGGGCTGATCACCGCCGACATGGTGCGCCCGGGTGCGGTGGTCATCGACGTCGGCACCAACCGTGGCGAGGACGGCAAGCTGGTCGGCGACGTCGCCTTCGACGAGGTCGCCGAGGTGGCTGGGGCGATCACGCCCGTCCCCGGTGGTGTCGGCCCGATGACCGTCACCATGCTGCTGCAGAACACCCTCGAGGCGGCCCGGGCACGCCGCGGTCTCCCGCGGCGCTGACCTGCGACGGCGTCGCGCTGCTGGCTGCCGGTATCGACGCCGCCCCCATCACCGCACCACGTATCGGCATCACCGTGGCAGGGCGTGACCGGCGATCGCGGGCACCGTGGGACCTCGGCGGCTGAGCTGCCAGGCGGCGATCCCGCGGACATCGAAGCCGCCCTCGGCGAGCGTTGCGCGCGTGTCACGGTCGAGGTGGCAGCCCCGCGCCACCCGCCGCCAGGCGGGGGTCAGTCCGCGCTGGAGGTGCCCGAGGACGCGCCGCTCGGAGCGCACGTGCTCGAGCACGACCAGCACACCGTCCTCACGCAGGACACGTCGGGCCTCGGCCACGGCGAGCTGCGGGTCGTCGACGCTGCACAGCACCAGGGTCATGATGAGCGCGTCGGCACTCGCCGTGGGCAGGGGGAGTGCCTCCGCGACGGCGTCCACCACCTCGATGTCGCGGTCGAGGGCGCCGTGGAGATGCTCCTGGGTGGCCAGCCGGCGCCGCAGACGGGTCGCCATCGCCGGGTCGGGTTCCACCGCCGTCACCCGGGTGACCTCCGGCGGCAGGTGGACGAGGTTCGCCCCCGTGCCCGCACCCACATCCACGACATGGCCCTCGAGGCCAGCCAGCAGCTGCGCACGGCACGCCCCCAACCGCTCGCGTTCCAAGGTGCGCAGGACGGGGTCGTAGCAGGTGGCGAAGGCGTGGCCGTACAGGCTCATCCTGACCTTCCTCCCTGGGGACGCAGGCCGGGACCGTAGCTAGGCTCGGACGGATCCACCGGTTCGTCCTTCTCCAGGAGCACCCATGACCTCGCCCGTCCGTGTCAGCGTCACCGGCGCCGCCGGCCAGATCGGCTACGCACTCGTCTTCAGGATCGCCTCGGGGCAGATGTTCGGGCCGGACACCCCGGTCGAGCTGCGGCTGCTCGAGATCACCCCGGCGCTGCCCGCACTGGAGGGGGTGGCGATGGAGTTGAACGACTGCGCCTTCCCGCTGCTGTCGGGCATCGAGTTGACCGACTCGGCGGAGACGGCCTTCGACGGCACCGACGTGGCCTGCCTGGTGGGGGCCAAGCCCCGCGGACCAGGTATGGAGCGCGCCGACCTGCTCAAGGACAACGGCGCCATCTTCACCGGTCAGGGCAGGGCGCTCAGCCGGGCGGCCGCCGAGCTCAAGGTGGCCGTGGTCGGCAACCCGGCCAACACCAACGCGCTCATCACCGCAGCGAACGTCGAGGGGGTCCCCGCCGAGCGGATCACCGCCATGGTGCGCCTCGACGAGAACCGCGCCAAGAGCCAGCTCGCTGCCAAGGCAGGTGTCCCCGTCGCTGAGGTGTCGAACCTCGCGGTGTGGGGCAACCACTCCCCGACGATGGTGCCCGACGTCGACAACGCCCGCATCGGTGGTCGCCCCGCGACGGAGGTCATCACCGACCGCGACTGGATCGAGGGCGAGTTCCTTGCCACGGTCCAGCAACGAGGCAAGGCGATCATCGACGCCCGCGGCTCCTCATCCGCGGCCTCGGCTGCCAACGCGCTGATCGACCACGTGCGGGACTGGACGGGTGGGACCCCGACAGCAGAGGGTGACTGGGTGTCGATGGCCGTGCCCTCCGACGGTTCCTACGGCGTGCCCGAGGGTCTGATCTCAGGGTTCCCCGTCACCACCGACGGTGCCGGCTCCTACGAGATCGTCCAGGGGCTCGAGCTCTCCGCCTTCACGCGCAGCAAGCTCGAGGCGACCGTGGCGGAGCTCGAAGGCGAGCGCGAGGCCGTGGCCGACATGCTCTGAGGCGGGCACGGGTGCGGCCGGGTCAGCGCAACTCGCCCGGCCGCACGCCCCACAGGTTCGCGTCGCCGCGTGGTGCGCTCCAGTCCCCGGTCGGGCCGAGCAGCATCGCGCGGCGGGCCGTCCCCTCGTGGGTGCAGCCGAGCCGCCGTGCGACGGCGTTGGAGGCCGGGTTGTCCACCGCGGCCCACAGTGCCACGTACCCGAGCCCGACCACCTCGAAGGCATGACCGAGCAGGGTGCGGCAGCCCGTGGTGGTGATGCCGCGGCCGCGGACCTCGGGGGCGACCCAGTACCCGATCTCACCGCTGGCGTCGCGACGATCGATGGCCAGGCCGACCGCGCCCAGCACGCGGTCCTGCTGCTGTTCGACCACCACCAGGTGCAGCCCCGTGGCCTCGCTGACGCCCCTGGCAGCGAGCGCGACGAAGGCGCGGGCGTGCTCCTCGGTGTAGGGCGAGGGGACACGGGTGTAGCGCTGCACCTCGACGTCCTGGCACACCTCGGTGATCCGGGTGACATCCCGCTCGGTCGGCAGCCGCAGCCGCAGACCCGCGGCGGGTCGGTCGGGGACGGGCAGGGGCCCGCGCGGCGGCGTGCGTCGGTCCACGGCCCTGCTCCCTGCCCTCGGGGGCCGGCGGGCCTCTCGTCGCCGAGCCCGGTTGCCACCCGTGCGACGCTACCGTGCCGCCGGTGACCGCATCGGTGCGCTCGCGCCGTCGACCCCACCCGCCCCGCCGCCCGCCCCGATGCGAGGGCGGCCCGACCACAGCGAGGCCCCCGTGACCCGCGTGTTCTCCGGTATGCAGCCCTCCGGCGATCCCCACCTCGGCAACCTGCTCGGCGCGTGGGTGAACTGGGTGTCGATGCAGGAGGATCGCGACTGCGTCTACTGCGTGGTCGACCTCCACGCCATCACCAGCCCCACCGAGCACGACCCCGCGACGCTGGCCGCGCGGACCCTCGAACTCGCGACCGGGATGCTGTCGGTGGGCGTCGATCCCACGCGTTCCATCCTGTTCGTGCAGTCCCACCTGCACGAGCATGCGGAGTGCACGTGGCTGTTCAACTGCGTGACCGGTTTCGGCGAGCTGCGCAAGATGCCGCAGTTCAAGGAGAAGTCGCAGGGCAAGGGGGATGCGGTCAGCGTGGGGCTGTTCGACTACCCCGTGCTGCAGGCGGCCGACATCCTGCTCTACCACGCGGATGAGGTGCCGGTCGGTGAGGATCAGCGCCATCACATCGAGCTGGCGCGCGACATCGGGCAGCGTTTCAACCACCGTTTCGCGTCCCCCGAGGAGCCGGTGTTCACCCTGCCCCGGGCCGTCCATCCACCTGCCGCGGCCCGGGTGATGGACCTCCAGGATCCCACGGTCAAGATGTCGAAGTCCGCGTCCAGCGAGAAGGGCATCATCTCGGTGCTCGACGAGCCGAAGCGGATCGAGAAGAAGATCAAGAGCGCGGTGACCGACTCCGCCGGTGACATCCGTCACGACCGTGCCGCCAAACCCGGGGTGTCCAACCTGCTGGAGATCCTGGCCGCTGCCACCGGCCGGCCCGTGGATCAGCTCGCCGCCGAGTACGACGGCGGCGGGTACGGCGCCTTCAAGCTCGCCGTGGCCGAGGCGGTGATCGAGCTGCTGCGGCCGATCCAACAGCGGCACGTGGAGCTGTCCGCCGACCCGGGAGAGGTCCACCGGGTGCTGGCCGAGGGGGCAGAGCGTGCACGTGAGGTCGCCGTACCGACCCTCGAGCACGCCAAGCGCGCCATGGGGCTGCTGCCGCCTCGCTGAGGGGGGTGAGGGGGCCCGCTGCTATCCTCGCGGCCCAGGGTCGACACGTCCGAGCACAGCCGGGTGGGGCCCGTGGAGACGGTGCCGTCCACCGCCACCTCGGACCCCCTCGGGGAAGTGGGAGTCCAGATGGCAGCATCCGCGCCGGAGCGATCCAAGCGCAGCCCCTTCATCGTGGAGCTCTACCGCTCCGCGCTGGGCAAGAAGTACGTGATGGCGATCACGGGCATCGTCGGGCTCGGCTACGTGCTGGCCCACATGATCGGCAACCTCAAGCTGTACCAGAGCGCCGAGGCCTTCAACCTCTACGCCGAGACCCTGCGCGAGCTGCTCTACCCGATCGCACCCGAGCACCTCGTCCTCAACCTGCTGCGCGGGGTGTTGATCCTGGCCCTGGTCGGCCACGTGGTCGCTGCCGCCCAGCTGACGGCGATGAACCGCCGTGCCCGGCCCACGAGCTACCGCTCCAAGCGCGATTACGTCGCCGCCGACTTCGCGGCGCGCACGATGCGCTGGACCGGGGTGATCGTGCTGCTGTTCCTGGTCTACCACCTCGCGGACCTGACCTGGGGCTGGGTGAACCCGGCACCTGCGGGCGCGACCCCCTACGAGAAGGTCATCGCCAGCTTCTCGGTGCCGGCCGTCGCCGGCTTCTACCTCGTGGCGAACCTCGCCCTCGGGTTCCACCTCTACCACGGCACGTGGAGCCTGTTCCAGTCCATGGGATGGAACAACCGACGCTTCAACCACTGGCGGCGCACCCTGGCCATCGCCTTCACCGTGGTCGTGGTGGGCGGCAACCTGTCCTTCCCGATCGCTGTGCTCACGGGCGTCATCAGTTGACGAGCACGGGCTGGTACCGCCACCCCACGTCGGGGGTGCCTGCTCTCGTCCACGCAACCGCACGGTCCGAACACCCCGCACACCAGCCACGGAGCAGACGATGACGGTGCTCGACTCCCACGTGCCCGACGGCCCTCTCGCGTCGAAGTGGGAGGACCACAAGTTCGACATGCAGCTGGTCAACCCCAACAACAAGCGCAGGTTCGAGATCATCGTCGTCGGCACGGGGTTGGCCGGCGCGTCCGCGGCCGCCACGCTGGCGGAGCTCGGCTACCGGGTGAAGTCCTTCACCTACCACGACTCGGCCCGGCGCGCCCACTCCATCGCGGCGCAGGGTGGCATCAACGCGGCCAAGAACTACCACGGTGACGGCGATTCCGTGCACCGCCTGTTCTACGACACGATCAAGGGCGGCGACTACCGCTCCCGCGAGGCCAACGTGCACCGCCTCGCCGAGGTGTCGAACAACATCATCGACCAGTGTGTCGCCCAGGGCGTGCCCTTCGCACGTGAGTACGGCGGCCTGCTCGACAACCGCTCCTTCGGCGGTGCCCAGGTCTCGCGCACCTTCTACGCCCGCGGACAGACGGGCCAGCAGCTGCTGCTCGGCGCCTACCAGGCCCTGTCACGACAGGTGAAGGCCGGCAGCGTGGAGCTCCACACCAACCAGGAGATGCTGGAACTGGTCGTGGTCGACGGCAGGGCGGTGGGCATCGTGACCCGCGACCTGGTCACCGGTGAGATCACGCGTCACTCGGCCCACGCCGTGGTACTGGGAACCGGTGGCTACTCCAACGCCTTCTACCTCTCCACGATGGCCATGAGCTGCAATGCCACCGCCATCTGGCGGGCACACCGCAAGGGCGCCTTCTTCGCCAACCCCTGCTACACCCAGATCCACCCCACCGCGATCCCCTCCTCCGACGAGTTCCAGTCCAAGCTGACCCTGATGTCGGAGTCGCTGCGCAACGACGGACGTATCTGGGTGCCCAAGGATCCCGACGAGTCCCGGGCTCCACGCGACATCCCCGAGCAGGATCGGGACTACTACCTGGAGCGCAAGTACCCCTCCTTCGGCAACCTCGCGCCCCGGGACATCTCCTCCCGCGCAGCCAAGGTCGTGGTGGACGAGGGGCGTGGGGTGGGTCCGCTCAAGAACGGGGTCTACCTCGACTTCGCCGACGCCATCTCGCGGCTCGGCCGTCAGGCCGTGGCCGACAAGTACGGCAACCTGTTCGACATGTACGAGCGCATCACGGGCGAGAACCCCTACGAGGTGCCGATGCGCATCTACCCCGCGCCGCACTACACGATGGGCGGGTTGTGGGTCGACTACCACCTCCAGACCACGATCCCGGGTCTGTTCGCCATCGGCGAGGCCAACTTCTCCGATCACGGCGCCAACCGGCTCGGGGCGTCGGCCCTGATGCAGGGGCTCGCCGACGGCTACTTCGTCCTGCCCTACACGATCGGTGACTACCTCGCCCCGCAGCTCGGAGCGCCCAAGGTCGAGACCTCGGCAGCGGAGTTCGACCAGGCCGAGGCGGATGTGCGCAGCCGGATCGACCGCTACCTCGGCATCAACGGCACCCGCTCGGTGGACTGGTTCCACCGCGAGCTCGGCAAGATCCTGTGGGACTACTGCGGGATGGAGCGCAACCAGGCGGGTCTCGAGAAGGCGCTCAGCGAGATCCCGGCCCTGCGGGAGGAGTTCGAGTCCGACGTACGGGTGCTCGGCAGCGCCGACTCGCTCAACAGCTCCCTGGAGAAGGTGGGGCGTGTCGCCGACACCTTCGAGCTCGCGGAGCTGATGTGCCGGGACGCCCTGACGCGGGAGGAGTCCTGCGGCGGGCACTTCCGCGAGGAACACCAGACCGAGGAGGGCGAGGCCAAGCGCGACGACGAGAACTTCGCCCACGTCACCGCGTGGGAGTGGTCGGGGGACTCCGCTCGCCCCAACGAGCACCGGGAGCCGCTGGTCTACGAGGAAGTGCAGCTCTCCACCCGCAGCTACAAGTGACGACGCCCCGCAGTTCCCCTCTTGAGGTGGGCTGTGCGTACGGAGGATCGACACCGTGAACCTGACCCTCAGAGTGTGGCGGCAGGCCGGGCCGGACGCCCCCGGCCGGTTCGAGACCTACGAGGCGAGCGACGTCAGCCCGGACTCCTCCTTCCTGGAGATGCTGGACCTGGTCAACGAGGACCTGATCGCCGCGGGCGAGGTCCCGATCGAGTTCATGCACGACTGCCGTGAGGGCATCTGCGGCACCTGCGGGATGATGATCAACGGCCAGGCCCACGGCCCCCAGGCGCTGACCGCGACCTGCCAACTGCACATGCGTACCTTCAACGACGGGGACGAGATCGTGCTGGAACCCTGGCGGGTCTCGGGCTTCCCGATCATCAAGGACCTGGTGGTCGACCGGTCGGCCTTCGACCGCATCATCGAGGCCGGCGGCTACGTCACCGTCGACACCGGTTCCGCACCCGACGCCAACCTCATCCCGATCCCCAAGGAGACCTCGGACCTGGCCATGGACGCCGCCGCCTGCATCGGCTGTGGCGCCTGCGTGGCCGCCTGCCCCAACGGGGCCGCGCAGCTGTTCACCTCCGCGAAGGTGGCCCAGCTCAACATGCTGCCCCAGGGCCAGGCCGAGCGTTACGACCGCGCGGAGCACATGGTCGAGGTCATGGAGGAGCACTTCGGGTCCTGCACCAACATGGGGGAGTGCGAAGCCGCCTGCCCCAAGGGCATCTCCATCGACTTCATCGCCATGATGAACAAGGACTACCGCAAGGCGAAGTTCCGCGGTCGCCGTTCGGCCTGAGGTGGGGGGCAGGCCCGCGCAGCGGGCGCGCCTAGGCTGCCATCCGCAGCCGGCACCGGGAGGCGGTCGTGGACGACGAACGTAGGAGCATGAGCGGTTTCCCCCTCGAGGCGGTGTACGGCCCCGACCACCTCGCCGGCTTCGACCCCGAGGAGCAGCTGGGCGAGCCCGGCAGCTACCCCTACACCCGCGGGATCTACCCGAGCATGTACCGCGGGCGCCCCTGGACGATGCGCCAGTACGCCGGGATGTCCACGGCTGCGGAGTCCAACCGGCGCTACAAGTACCTGCTGGAGCAGGGCACCACGGGGCTGTCGGTGGCCTTCGATCTGCCCACCCAGATGGGCTACGACTCCGCCGCGCCCCTGGCCGCCGGGGAGGTCGGCAAGGTCGGGGTGGCGATCGACACCGTCGAGGACATGCACGCGCTGTTCGACGGCATCCCGTTGGCCGAGGTGTCCACCTCGATGACCATCAACGCACCGGCGAGCCTGCTGCTGCTGATGTACCAGATCGCCGGTGAGGAGCAGGGGGTGGAGCCCGCGGCGCTCCGCGGCACGATCCAGAACGACGTGCTCAAGGAGTACATCGCCCGGGGCACCTACATCTACCCCCCCGCTCCGAGCCTGCGCATCATCGCCGACACCTTCGCCTACTGCGCCGCGCACCTGCCACGCTTCAACACCATCTCCATCTCCGGCTACCACATGGGAGAGGCGGGGGCGACCCCGGTGCAGGAGATCGCCTTCACCCTGGCGGATGCCATCGCCTACGTGGAGGCCGCCCTGGCGGCCGGGTTGGACGTGGACGCCTTCGCGCCGCGGCTGAGCTTCTTCTTCGTGGCCCGCTCCACGCTGCTGGAGGAGATCGCGAAGTTCCGTGCGGCCCGTCGGCTGTGGGCCGGCATCATGCGTGACCGGTTCGGGGCGCAGGACCCCAAGAGCCAGATGCTGCGCTTCCACACCCAGACCGCCGGCGTGCAGCTGACCGCCCAGCAGCCTGAGGTCAACCTCGTGCGGGTCACGATCCAGGCGCTGGCCGCCACGCTGGGGGGCACGCAGAGCCTGCACACCAACAGCTTCGACGAGGCACTGGCCCTCCCGACGGAGAAGAGCGCACGGCTGGCGCTGCGCACCCAGCAGGTGCTCGCCCACGAGACCGACCTCACGGCCACCGTCGACCCCTTCGCGGGCTCCTACGCGATCGAGTCGATGACGGATCGCATCGAGGCCGAGGTACAGGGTTACCTCGATCGCATCGATGAGATGGGCGGTGCCGTGACCGCTATCGAGGAGGGCTATCAGAAGTCCGAGATCGAGCGGGCCGCCTACGACCTGGCCAAGGAGATCGACGCCGGCACGCAGGTCGTGGTCGGCGTCAACCGGTACCAGACCGGCGAGGATCCCCAGCCGGACCTGCAACGCATCGACGAGCAGATCCGCATCGACCAGATCGCCCGCACCGACGCGGTCAAGGCGGCGCGTGACCAGCAGTCCGTCGATGCGGCGCTGGACGCGGTCCGTGCCGCGGCCAGGGGTAGCGACAACCTGCTCCCCCCGATGCGCACCGCGCTGAAGGCCCGGGCGACCCTGCAGGAGGTGTGCGACGTGCTCCGCGACGAGTACGGCAGCTACATCCCCCGCGACGTGTTCTGACCCGATCCGGTCCCGGGCGTCGTCGGTGTGGTGGTCGCGCCCTGCCCGCGATCTGACGCCGGCCATCACCCTGCCACCCCCGCGGTAGGGTGGCCGCGGTGACGACGACCACAGATCCGAACCGATCCGAACCGTGGGAGGCCGCAGCATGGCACAGCGGATCGTGATCCTCGGCGGTGGTCCGGCAGGCTACGAGGCGGCCCTGGTCGCCGACGAGCTGGGTGCGCAGGTCACCATCGTCACCGACGAGGGGCTCGGTGGCTCCAGCGTGCTGTGGGACTGCGTGCCGTCGAAGGCCCTGATCGTCGCCTCCGAGGCGATGGAGTGGATGCACACCGCTGACGATCTCGGGGTCCACATCGCCGGGCTCGGTGAGGTCGACCGCACCGTCGTGGACTTCGCGAAGGTCGGCAGCGGGGTGCTGGAGCTCGGGGCGAACCAGTCCCGCGACATCGAGCGACGGGTACTGGCCGGTCGGGTCGAGCTGGTCCGGGGCCGCGGCCGGATCTCCGCGGACCACGAGGTCACCGCGACCCGTCCCGATGGCACCGAGGTGGTGCTGCCCGCGGACCACGTGCTGGTGGCGACGGGGTCGACGGCGCGTGTGCTGCCCTTCTTCGAACCCGACGGCGAGCGGGTGCTGGTCAGCCAGCAGGCCTACTCCCTGCCGGAGGTCCCCGAGCACCTCATCGTGGTCGGCTCCGGCGCCACCGGTGCGGAGTTCGCCCACGCCTTCCGCCGCTTCGGCGCGCAGGTCACCCTCGTCTCCTCCCGCGACCTGATCCTGCCCACCGAGGAC